>NZ_JBEORU010000001.1:0-390400 GCF_040302465.1 Micromonospora sp. NPDC126480 | reverse complement strand
TTCTTACGACCCTGCGGCCCTCGATCACTGCGGACCTCGAAGACCATCACAACCCCTGAAACAGTCAGGTGTTGCAACGATCCCTAGAACCCAAGCCGGAGGCGTTAACAGGGGGCCCTTCCTTACTCAGCGCCAGCCTACGTCGATGCGGTCGCCGCGCTCGTCGAAGAAGTGCAGGGCATCCATCCGGACCTGGACCGCGAGCTGGTGGCCGGGCGACACGGCCGGGTACGGCGCCAGCCGCACCGCCAGCTCCGCCGGGCGGCGATGGTGCCGGCCGGGATCGGGGAGGACGCTGGTCCGGGTGCCGGCCATCGGCGCGGCCTCCTCCATCGGCTGGTCGGCGGCCCGGCCGGTGATCCGCTGCACCACCTGGTTGAACCGGCGCAGGCCGCGCTGCCCCACCGGCGTCGACTCCACCGGCGCGCCCATCTCGTCGACGACGACCGCGGTGGCTCCGATGTCGAGGAAGGCGAGTGACTCGTGCCCGTGGTGCTCCAGGTAGCGGATGCGGCCGTACAGGACGTCGCCCGGGGTGTCGGGGGCGACCGGGGTGAGCGCCTCGGCCCGCATGCCGACCACGATCCGCTCGCCGTGGTAGTGGGCCACCGCCCGGCTGCGGATGTCGTCCCACGGCAGGTAGAGCGCCTGCTCCCCGAGGGTGAGCGTGACGTACCGGTCCAGGTGCACGTAGACCGACGCCTCCAGCAGGTTCATCCGGGGGCTGCCGAGGAACGCCGCCACGTACAGGGTGGCCGGGCGCCCGTACACCTGGGTGGGGGTGCCGACGTCCTGGAGGACGCCCTTGCGCATGATCGCCACCCGGTCGGCCATGGTCAGCGCCTCGGCCTGGTCGTGCGTGACGTAGAGGGTGGTCACGCCCAGCTCGCGGGTCAGGCCGGAGATCTCCGCCCGCAGTTCGGCGCGGAGCCCGCTGTCGAGGTTGGACAGCGGCTCGTCCATGAGGAACAGGCCGGGCCGGCGCACGATCGCCCGCCCCATCGCCACCCGCTGGCGCTGGCCGCCGGAGAGCTGGCCGGGCCGGCGGGCGAGGACGTCGCCGATGCCGAGCGCGCCGGCGACGTCGGCGACCCGCTCGCCCCGCCGCTCCGGCTCCAGACCGGCCAGCCGCAACGGGAAGGCGATGTTGTCGCCGACGCTCATGTGCGGGTAGAGAGCGAAGTCCTGGAAGACCATCGCCACGCCCCGGTCGCGGGGCGGCAGGTCGTTGGCCAGCTCCCCGTCGAGGAGCACGGCTCCTGAGGTCGGGTCCTCGAGACCGGCGACCATGCGCAGCACCGTCGACTTGCCGCAGCCGGAGGGGCCCAGCAGCACCATGAACTCTCCGTCGTTGACGTCGAGGTTCACGCTGTCGACGGCGCGCGTACCGTCGTTGAAGACCTTGGTCACATCCTTGAGCGCGACGGTGGTCACCGTCTCCTCCCCCAGCTCGTCGGCCGAACCCGGGAATGACTGTGACGAGGAGCACCCAATTTGCACATCGGGTGAACGTGCCATGTTGAGGCCGTGACAGTCCTATTACGCGCCATCGATCCGCATTAATGCGACAATCCCGGCATCGGGCAGTCAGCGGGCCTGCTCCGGCTCCGGCCGCTCACCGAGGAAGACGCGTCGGACCACCCGCTCGGCGGCGTGACCGTCGTCCAGCCGGCAGAACCGGTCGCGGAACCGGCGTCGCGCCTCCTCCGCCTCCGGTCCGCGTACCGCCCCGGACCGGAACACGTCGAGCAGGCCGGCGAAGTCCAGCGCCACCGCACCCGGCGGCTCGGCGGTCACGTCGAAGTAGACACCGCGCGCCAGCCGGTACGCCTCCCGGTCCGGCGCGTACACGACGATCGGCCGGTCCAGCACCGCGTAGTCGAACATCGCCGACGAATAGTCGGTGACCAGCACGTCGGCGGCGAGATAGAGGTCCTCCACCCGCGGGTGGGCGCTGACGTCGCGTACCCGGTCCCGGGTCACCGCCCGCAGCGCCCGCCGCTCCCGGTCGTGGAAGTAGTGGCTGCGCATCAGCAGCCGTCCGGACGGCCCGAGCGCGGCGAGGAACCGGTCCGGGTCGAACGGCGGCCGGTAGCCCGGCAGGTGCTCGCGGTGCGTCGGCGCGTACAGGACGACCTGCTCGCCGATGCCCAGGCCCAGCTCGGCCCGGATCCGCAGCACGTCGTCGGCGGTCGCGGTGACCAGCCGGTCGTTGCGCGGGTACCCGACCTCCAACGTGGTGTACGCCGCCGGGTACGCCCGCTCCCACATCTGTGTGGAGAAGCTGTTCGAGGTGATGCTGTAGTCCCACCGGTCGACCCGGCGCAGCAGCCCGGCGAAGTCCATCCCCACCGCCCCGATCGGGTAGCGCTGCTGGTCCAGCCCCATCACCTTGACCGGGGTGCCGTGGTGGGTCTGCACGTGGACGGTGCCGGGGCGCTTGCGGACGAAGTCCGGGAAGTTGACGTTGTTGACCAGCCAGCGGGCCCGCGCCAGCACCCGGTACTCGGCCGGGGTGCCGGCCACCACGTACTCGACGCCTGCCGGCAGCCCGCCCACCCGGTCCCGCCGGACGATCCACACGCCGCGCACGTCCGGGGCGAGGCGGCGGGCCGCCTCGTGGATGGCCGCCGGGTTGCAGGCGTAACCGCGGTACCAGTACGCGGCGTAGACCGCCAGCTTCGGGTCCACCGGTCGCAGCAGCTCGGCGCGGTAGTACTCGCGCAGCACGGCGTCCCGGGCCAGCCGGGCGCCGCGCCGGGCGGCCGGCATCACCCGCCGCCGCACCCGGCGTGCCTGTCGGGCGGCGACGTCCCGCGCCCGGTACGCGCCACGCAGCGCGCTGAACGTCCGCCACCGGCCGTCGGCGACCAGGCGGTGCTTGAGGCCCTCCGCACCGCCCGGCACCGGGTAGCCCTGTGCGGGGCGCCAGCGGGCGTGGTCGGCGGTGATCTGGGCGAAGAAGCCCGGGCGCAGCTCCGGGGCGATCCGCTCGCCGTTGCCGAGCACCGTCAGGTAGTGCCAGATCATCCGCTCGAAGAGCACCGGGCGCAGCTCGTCGACCGCCGGTCCCCACTCGTCCAGCAGCCGGAACACCCGGTGCCACTGCGCGAAGACCTCGAAGTGCCGGTCGCCGCGGGTACGGGTGATCGCGCCGGCCCGGCGCTGCCGGTAGTTCACACACACCCGGTCCAGCACCCCGATCCGTTCGGCGAGCAGGAGCGCCGGGTAGCTGAACGAGACGTCCTCGTACCAGCCGGGCGCGAAGCGCAGCCCGTGGTCGAGCAGGAAGTCCCGGCGCAGCACCTTGTTCCACGCCGTGTGCAGCAGGTGGATCGCCTCCGGCCGCTCACGCAGCCGGAACGTCCCCGGCCCGGGCGGGTCGGGGTAGACGTCGAGCATCCCACTGCGGGTGGCCGCCCCGCTCCACCACACCCGGACGTGGTCGACCACGAGCACGTCCGGGCGGGTGGCACGCAACCGCTCGGCGACCTCGGTGAGGCACTCCGGGGCCAGCCAGTCGTCGCCGTCGACGAACCACACGTACTCGCCGGTGGCCCGGTCCAGCCCGGCGTTGCGGGCTGGGCCGAGCCCGACGTTGCACGGCAGCCGGAGCGCGCGCACCCGCGGGTCGCGGGCCGCGTACTCGGTGAGGATCTCGCCGCTGCCGTCCGGCGAGCAGTCGTCGACACCGATCACCTCGATGTCGGTCTCCGGCTGCCCGAGGATCGAGTCGAGGCATTCGCGCAGGTAGCCCTGCACCCGGTAGGCCGGAACCACGAAGCTGATCAATGCCAACCGGCCGCCCCCGTCAGCCCGGCGAGCGGCCTCCGGCATCGACCGGGCCCACCGCCGCCCGCGCGGCGCGGGCGGGCGGGACCAGCCAGGCGAGGGCGACGCTCCCCACGAAAACCACGAGAAGGTACGCACCGAGTGTAACCATGCCAATGGTGGCAATTCCGGCGATCGCCGTGAGGGTCAGCAGCGCCGAGCGTCCCTCCCAGCCCAGGCTGGCGGCGTGCAGCGGCGGCCCGCCCTTGCGCTTCTCCTGCCGGGCGGTCAGGTCGTAGTGGTGCAGGGTGAGCACGAAGACGTACCCGAAGATCACCCAGGCCGGCACGTCGCCGAGCACGCCGACGGCGATCGCGAAGAGGTACTCGGCCGCCCGCAGCGCCGCCGGCACCAGCCAGTCCAACGCCCCGCCGTGCGCGGCGCGGCTGCCCAGCGCACCGACGAGCAGAACCGGCAGCGCCACCGCCGCCACCCACCGCGACGGTTCGACGGTCAGGGCCGCCACCAGCAGGGCCGCCGCCGCGAGTGCCGCCAGAACGGCCAGCACCAGCGGCCCGCGGACCACCGGCAGCGCGCGGGCCAGTGGACCGTCGTCGCGGTGCAGCGGGGTGTCGACCGTGTCGAGCACCCCGACCCGCATCGACCGGGCCCGCAGCGTACGCAGGCCGCCCGTGTACGCCAACGCGAGCACGCTCCACGCCAGCACGGCGAACAGCGCGATCCGCTGGTCGAACAGCGCCGCGAGCAACGCGACAAGCGCCCACCGCTCGCCGATCGGGAAGACCACCGTCCGCTTGAGCCAGTACGCGACCGAGCCGGTGTCCGCCTGCACCCGGTTGGACGCCGCGCTGAGCCGGTCACCGATCCCGCCGCCACCGGTGGCCGGCTTCGGTCGGCGGGCCGCCTCGTCGTGCATCGCCCCGTACCAGGTGTCGGTCATGTGCCGGACGGTCTGCAGGGTCATCGCGGCGATGGCGAGGGCCCACCCGTACCGGTACCCGGCGGCGGTCGCGCCGTACCCCAGGCCCGCGTAGACCACGTACTCCTTGGCCCGGTCGGCCATCGTGTCGAGCCAGCCGCCCCACGCGCTGAAGCTGCGGGTGTAGCGGGCGAGCTGGCCGTCCACGCAGTCCAGCACGAAGCCCAGGTACAGCAGCACCGCGCCGGCGACCAGCGCGGGCCGCCCGCCGGCGCCGAAGAGCAGCGCGGCGGCCACCGCGAACGCCACCGAGATCATCGTGACCGTGGTGGGGCTCAGGCGCAGCCGCGCCGCCGCCTTCGTCACGTACGGGGACCAGGTGCTCACGAAGTACGTGGTGAAGAAGTCGTCCCGCTCCTTCACCGACAGCCGCAACTCGGCCCGGTCCCCGTCCACGGCGGCCACGGCCGCCTCGGCGGCCGACAGTTCGGCGGCGTCGGTGACCCGGTGCGCGACGAGCAGGCGTACCCGGTGGGCGAAGGTCAGCGTGCCCCGGGCGGTGAGGTCGGCGAAGAGCCGGTCCACGGCGGGCCCGGTGCCGCCCGGGCCCTCGGCGGCGCGCGCGGCACCGACCGGCACCGCCGCGGCCGCCCGCGCCGCGGCGGCCAGCGCCGGCAGGTCCTCCGTACCGACCCGCAGCGCCCCGCCGAACGTGCCGGTGGCGCCGTCCAGCTCGTCCGGCGGCCCGGCGGCCACCACCTGACCCCGGTCCTCCCGCACCGCGGTACGCCCGGACGCCGGAGGGTCGGCGAGCACCAGCGCCACGGTCGGCCCGACCGGGCTGGTGGCGAGGTGCCGCAGGACGGCGGTGTGCGCGACCAGGTCGGCGCCGGTGACCAGCACCGGCCCGGTGGCCGCCTCCACCACGCCGGCAAGTGCCGCCAGGTCGGCGACGGGGCGCACCTCGTCGGCGCCGGCACGCCGGCACTGCTCGGCCAGCCGGTCCGCGAGGTCAACCGGCGCCCCGGCGGTCAGCACGATCGCGAGCGTCACCGGGGCACCGCCCGGTGGTACGCGGCCAGCGCCTCGTCGATGGTCCCGTCGACGGTCATCCGGCCGGCGTCGAGGTAGAACCCGCGACGGCAGAACCGGGTGAGATCCTGTTCGTTGTGTGACACCAGCACCAGAGTGCGCCCCTCCCCGAGCAGACGATCGATCGTCGCATAGCACTTCCGGCGGAACTCCGCGTCCCCGACCGCGGTCACCTCGTCCATGAGCAGGACGGGGTGCGGCAGGTGCGAGATGATCGCGAACCCGAGCCGGACCTTCATCCCGGACGAGTAGTGTCGCACCGACGTGTCGATGGCCCGCTGCACCTGCTCGCCCGCGAACGACACGATCTCGTCGAAGTGCCGGCGCAGATAGGCCGGGGAGAGGCCGTGCAGGCCGCCCACCAGGTAGAGGTTCTCCCGGCCGGTCAGCTCGCTGGAGAAGCCGGCGGACAGCTCCAGCAGCGGCGCCACGTCGCCCCGGACGCTGATGCGGCCCTCGTCGGGGATCAGGACCCCGGCGATCAACCGCAGCAGCGTGCTCTTCCCGGTGCCGTTGCGGCCGATCACCCCGACGGTGTCCCCAGCCGCGATCGAGAAGGACAGGTCACGCAGCGGCCAGAAGCGGCCGTCCGCGCGCCCGCCCCGCCGGCCCCGGTGGATGACCAGGTCCCGCAGCCGCAGCTGCCGGCGGCGGTTCCGGACGAACCGGATGCCGAGCCCGTCCGCCTCGATGATCGGGTCGGCCATTCACAGTTCCTTGAGGACGGCCGGTTCGAGGCGGCGGAACGTCCACCAGCCGACAGCGAACACCAGCAGGCTGCCGGCCACGGTGGTGGCGAGCAGCCGGGCGCCCGGGAACTCGTCCGGGTACCACACCGAGTGGTGCAGCTGGAAGATCCCGACCAGCGGGTTCAGCTCGTACGCCGTCCGCAGCCAGCCCGGCAGCGCGGAGTCCCGGACCAGGCTGAGCGGGTAGATGATCGGCGTGGCGTAGAACAGCACCCGGACGACCAGCCGCATGAACCGCTCCACGTCCCGCATCAGCACGTTGGCCGCGGAGAGCAGCAGCGCCAACCCGACGAGCAGGACGCCCTGCACGGCCACGGCCAGCGGCAGGACGAGGACCGACCAGCCGAGGTCGACCCGGCCCGCGACCGCGTACGCCACCGCGACCGCCACCAGGATCGGCAGGCCGGCCGCGTACTCGGCCACCCTGCCGGCGACCCGGCCGATCGGGAAGACCTGCCGCGGGATGTTCATCGTGGTGATCAACCGGGCCTGGCCGGTCAGCGCGTTCGTCGCCTCGCCCAGCGCCGAGCTGGTCCACATCCAGGCGAAGATCCCGGTGAGCAGGAACAGCGGGTACGAGTCGGCCGCCTCGCCCAGGTGCCGGCTGGTGTCCCGCTCGTACAGCACGCCGAAGACGAACCAGTAGATGGCGCCGAAGCCCAGCGGCTCGATCAGCGACCAGAAATAGCCGAGCACCGACTGCTGGTACTTGACCGCCAGGTCGCGCCGGACCAGGATGCGCAGCGCGTCGCGGTGGGACCAGAGCGCCCCGACGCCAGAGGTCACCGCGTCGCCTCCTGCCCGGTCGCCGCCGCTACCCGGCTCGGCGGCCGCCGGCGGCTCTCAGCACTCGATCACGTTGACGGCGAGGCCGCCCCGTGCCGTCTCCTTGTACTTGACCTTCATGTCGGCCCCGGTCTCGCGCATGGTCTTGATGACCTTGTCGAGCGAGACGTGGTGCACCCCGTCGCCGCGCAGCGCCAGCCGGGCGGCCGTGATCGCCTTGATGCTAGCCACCGCGTTCCGCTCGATGCAGGGGATCTGCACCAGGCCACCGACCGGGTCGCAGGTCAGCCCGAGGTTGTGCTCCATGCCGATCTCGGCGGCGTTCTCCACCTGCTCGGGCGTGCCGCCCAGCGCCTCGGCGAGCCCGGCCGCCGCCATCGAACAGGCCGAGCCGACCTCGCCCTGGCAGCCCACCTCGGCCCCGGAGATCGAGGCGTTCTCCTTGAACAGCACCCCGATCGCGCCGGCCGCGAGCAGGAACCGCACCACCCCGTCCTCCGACGCGCCGGGGGAGAACCGGTCGTAGTAGTGCAGCACCGCCGGGATGATCCCGGCCGCGCCGTTTGTCGGCGCGGTCACCACCCGGCCGCCGGCCGCGTTCTCCTCGTTGACCGCCAGGGCGAACAGGGTCACCCAGTCCATCGCCCGCAACGGGTCCGCCGCGCCCCGGCCGGCCGCGCCCGCCGACGACCGCACCGGGTCCGCGTCCGCCATCAGGCCGCGGTACAGCTCGGCGGCGCGCCGCCGGACCTTCAACCCACCCGGGAGTACGCCGTCCCGCTCGCAGCCGGCCGCCACGCACTCCCGCATCACCCGCCAGATCTCCAGCAGGCCGGTCCGCACTTCGCGCTCGCTCCGCCAGGACAGCTCGTTGGCGAGCATCACCTCGCTTATCGACAGCCCGGTCTCGCGGGTCCGCGCGAGCAGCTCGGCGCCGGTGCTGAACGGGTACCGCACCGGGGTGCTGTCCGGTTTGATCCGGTCCGCACCGGCGGCCGCCTCGTCGACGACGAACCCGCCGCCCACCGAGTAGTACGTCCTCGTCCGCAGCTCCGCACCGGTGCCGTCGTGGGCCGCGAAGGTCATCCCGTTCGGGTGGTACGGCAGCGACCGGCGGCGGTGCAGCACCAGGTCCCGGTCCGGGTCGAAGTCGATCTCGTGCGCGCCGAGCAGGGCGATCCGCCGCTCGGCCCGGATCCGGGCGACCCGTGGCTCGACCGTGTCGGTGTCGACCGTCTCCGGCGCCTCCCCGGCCAGCCCGAGCAGGACGGCCCGGTCGCTGCCGTGGCCGTGGCCGGTCGCGCCCAACGAGCCGAACAGCTCCGCGCGGATCCCGGCGGTGTCGGCGAGCAGCCCGTCGGCCTTGAGGCCGGTGACGAACGTCCGGGCGGCGCGCATCGGCCCGACCGTGTGCGAGCTGGACGGCCCGATGCCGACGCTGAAGAGGTCGAAGACACTGATCATGGCTGCACTTCCTCGCCGCCGTACCCGTCGTGCGGGCTCCCGGTCCGGTGGTGACCGCCCGGTCGGGACGGTCCGCACGGGCACCCGGGGGTTGTCGGGGCCCGACCGGCCAGCCTACCCGCCCAGGTCACCAACCACCTCCTGCCGCATCCCCCCGCCGCGGCCACCCCCGCAAGACTGCGCTCGATCGCAGGAGTAGTGGCCTCGCTGCTCGGTCGAGGGGACTACTCCGACCGTCGAGCGCGATCTTGGAGGTTCCCGCGCGGGCGGGACGAGCGGGGAACGCCGACGGGTGGATCGGGGGCGTTGCCCGCGAGCCGCACGGGTAAGCACTTACGGGTCGACGGGGCGCCGATCCTCCTCGCGACCGAGGGCGCGGTCGCCACCCCTTCCTACCGTTGACCGTAGAGGCGGCGAAACGCCGCAGAGTGGGAGAACGACGATGAGTCGCAGACTGGTCCGGCCCCGTCAGGGGCGCATGATCGCCGGCGTGTGTGCCGGCCTGGCGCAACGGTTCGGTTGGTCGGCCGGGTTCGTCCGGCTGCTCTTCATCCTGTCCCTGCTGCTGCCCGGAACCCAGGTGATCGTCTACCTGATCCTCTGGATCCTGATGCCGAACGAGGACCGCTACGCCACCACCTACTGATCCCCGCACCCATGCCGAGGGGCGGCAACCCCAGGCGACGTTGCCGCCCCCGGCGGGCCGGGCGGGGTCAGGGGGCCGTGTAGGTCACCGTGACGCGCTCGTAGCCGAGGGAGCGGAGCAGGCCCTCCAGCATCTTGCGGGTGTTCTCCTCGGCACGCTGGGTGAGGCCGCTGTCCCGGGCGGCGGCGGTGATCCGCTCCTCGGCGAGCCGGTAGACCTCCTGCTGCCGGTTCGGGTCGCCGTCGACCAGCTCGCCGATCCGGTTGAGCAGGCCACGCTGCTCGGCGAAGACGTAGCTCTTCTCCAGATCCAGGTTGGTCCGGCCGAGCTGGGGCGCCGGCAGCTTGATCTCGACGGACTTCCCGTCGGCGGACTGGACGATCGCACCCTCGGAGATCGTCCCGAAGTCGACGTACGCCTCGACGCTGCCCGCCCCGACGAAGAGCGTGCGCTCGTTGAGCAGCCAGTCCGGCACGTTCCGCCGGTCGTTCTGCAGGTCGACCACCACCTGGAAGTTGCCCTCGGCGGCGACGTAGCGGCTCAGGTCCTGGATCGACTTGAGCAGCGGCGGCTGGCTGCGGTCGGTCTGCTCCTTGGCGAACGGGTTGCGGAAGTCGGGCAGGATGCCGGTCGCCTGGACGCCGAGCAGCGCCACCACGACAAGCGCCGCCGCGCCGAGCGCGACGAGCAGGCCGCGCAGCGACCGGCCGGAAGCCGGTGCCCCCGAAGGCTCCGGTGGCACGTCGGACCGGGTCTTGACCGCGTCGGTGGTCGGATAACCCGGGAACTCGCGGGTGGGCTCTTTGCTGTCACCGTCGCCGGCCATCGCCCTCTCCGTCCTCGTCAGACACTGGCGTCTGACAATGACGGTACGGCCCTCGTACGACACCTGCTCGCTGAGCGACCCGATCGGGTGAACGCCCAGGTCAGGCGAACGCGGAGAGGCCGGTCAACCGCTGACCGACGACCAGCTGGTGGATCTCCGACGTGCCCTCGTAGGTGAGGACGCTCTCCAGGTTGTTGGCGTGCCGCATCACCGGGTACTCGCCCGACACCCCGTTGGCGCCGAGGATCGTGCGGCACTGCCGGGCGATCGCCAGGGCCTCCCGCACGTTGTTGAGCTTGCCGACGCTCACCTGGTCGGGGCGCAGCCTGCCGGCGTCGGCGAGCCGGCCCAGGTGCAGCGCCAGCAGGTACCCCTTGTTCCACTCGACCGCCATGTCGGCGAGCTTCGCCTGGGTGAGCTGGAACGCGGCCAGCGGCTTGCCGAACTGGGTGCGGCTGGTCGCGTACCCCAGGGCGGTCTCCAGGCACTCGCGGGCCGCGCCGAGCGCACCCCAGACGATGCCGTGCCGGGCCTCGGTGAGGCAGCTCAGCGGCGCCTTCAGCCCGGTCGCGCCGGGCAGTTGCGCGGCCGCCGGAAGGCGCACGTCGTCGAGGGAGATCTCGCCGGTGACCGACGCGCGCAGCGACATCTTGCGGCCGATCTCCCGCGCCGTCACGCCGGGTGTGTCCATCGGTACGGCGAAGCCGCGTACCCCCTCGCCGGTACGCGCCCAGACCACCGCGACGTCCGCGACCGGCGCGTTGGTGATCCACATCTTGGTGCCGTGCAGCACCCAGTCGCCGCCGTCCCGGCGGGCCCGGGTGGTCATCGACGCCGGGTCGGAGCCGTGGTCCGGCTCGGTCAGCCCGAAGCAGCCGATCGCCTCGCCGGCGGCCATCGCCGGCAGCCAGCGCTGCTTCTGCTCCTCGCTGCCGAACCGCCAGATGGCGTACATGGCCAGGGAGCCCTGCACCGACACCAGCGACCGGACGCCGGAGTCGCCGGCCTCCAGTTCCAGGCAGGCCAGCCCGTACGCGACCGCCGACGAGCCGGCGCAGCCGTACCCGGTCAGGTGCATGCCGAGCAGGCCCAGCTTGCCGAACTCGCGGGCCAGCTCGCGGGCGGGGACCCGGCCCTGCTCGTACCAGCCGGCGACGTGCGGCCGGACCTTGTCGTCGACGAGCTGTCGCACGACGGCGCGGATCTGCCGCTCCTCCTCGCTGAGCGACGCGTCGATGTCCAGCAGGTCGAGAGGGCTCATGGGAGCCACCCTAACGAAGGCTCACTCCACGGCCTCGGAGAGCACGAGCACCCGGGCGTGGATCTGGTTGCGCTGCTGCAGCGCCGCCCGCAGCGCCCGGTGCAGGCCGTCCTCCAGGTAGAGGCCGCCGTTCCACTGGACGACGTGCGGGAAGAGGTCGCCGTAGAAGGTCGAGTCCTCGGCGAGCAGCTTGTCGAGCGCGAGCTCGCGCTTCGTGGTGATCAACTGATCCAGGCGCAGCGGGCGCGGGGGGATCTCGGCCCACTGCTTGAGCGTCAGGTTGTGCTCGGGGTAGGGACGCCCGTCCCGGACCGCTCTGAAGATCACGACGGCACGCTCCCCTCCCCCTGACCGGCCGACCCGCCACCCGGGGCCGGGTCGCGGCGTGGCACCGCGACCAGCGGCACCGATGACCCGTGCCAGCCTAGCCGCCCCGGTCACGTCGCGTTCTGTTCCTTGATGTCAGTTTCGCTACCGGCAGTCCGCTTCTCAACCGGACGAAGCGCGCGTCCCGGTCAGCTCCACCGGCCACGGCGGACCACCTCTTCGGCGGGACGCCGGCCCCGGCGCAGGGATGGTGACCGATGGTCCGGCGCTCGGTAACCGACGGTGATCGCACCGATGGGGTCGTACTCCGCCGGGACCCCGAACGCCGCCCGGTAGTCGTCCAGACGCTGCGGCGGAATGCCGAAGAAGCACGCCCCGAGGCCCTCGTCGACGGCGGAGAGCAGCATCAGCAGCGCGGCGAAGCCGGTGTCGATGTACCAGTACGGCACCGGCCAGCGCTCGGTCGAGCGGTCCGCCCAACCCTTGTCCGGCTCGGCGTACCGGTCCAGGTACGCCGACCGGTTGGCGTGCGGGACGATGATCAGCGGGGCCCGGCGCATTCCGGCCAGCCAGCGGTCCCGGCCGTCGGTGTCCGGGGTGGCCGCCGCCCAGAAACGGTCCCGGTCCTCGGGGCCGTCCAGCACCAGGAAGCCCCAGCCCTGGGAGAAGCCGGCCGAGGGCGCCCGGATCGCGTGGTCCAGCAACCGGTCCACCACCTCCGGCGGGACCGGCCGGTCCGGGTCGTAGTTGCGGACCATCCGGCGGCGCCGGACCACCTCCGCGAACTCCACGCTCGCCTCCTCAGGCCATCGGACGGACGCCCCAGACACCCCGCCAGGTGTCGCCGGGCTTCAACGTGATCAGGTCCCGCCCCGACCGGAACGCGTCCGGCGGGCAGGTCATCGGCTCCACCGCCACCGAGCGCCGGTGCCGCTCCCCGGCCAGCGTGTCCCCGGTGAAGACCTGCCACCAGCCGAACTGCCGGTCCGCCCAGATCCGCAGCCGGGTCGCGCCGTCCGGGCCGGCCAGCTCGACCGCCGAACCGCCGTCGTCGTCCCGGACCACATCGCCGAAGGTGTGGTCGAGCACCGTCCGGCCGATACGGCGCGGCGTCGTCCAGTCGTACTCGGTGCCGGCCACCGGGGACACGGCGATCGGCAGCAGGCGGCCGTCGACCTGCAGCCGGCTCCGGGCCGGCAGCCGCAGCACCACGTCGTCCACGGCGACGCCGGGCACCCGCAGGTACGGGTGGGTGGCGAAGCCGAACGGCGCCGGCTCACCGCCGCTGTTGGTGACCTCGTGCTCGGCGCGCAGCCCGTCCGGCCCGACGCTCCACCGGCTCCGCAGTCGCAGCGACCAGGGGTAGCCGGGGGTGGGCGCCAGCTCGTACCCGACGATCACCGCGTCGGCCGAGCGCTCCAGCAGCCGCCAGGGCGTCCAGTTGACCAGGCCGTGGATCGCCACGTCCCGCTCCGGCTCGCTTATCGACAGCTGGAGGTCCCGGTCGCCGAAGCGGTAACGCCCGTCCCGGATCCGGTTCGGCCAGGGCGCGAGCACCTGCCCGGCGCAGCCGGGGCACAGCTCGTCGGCGGCGTACCCGTCGAGGTGGTCCACGCCGTCCTGCCGGTAGCTCCGGATCCCGCCACCGACCTCGACGATCACGGCCTCGTGGCCGGCGGCGGCGATGGTCCACTGCGCGCCCGAGGGGGGACGCTGCCCGGGGATCTCCATGCCGGGGACCTTAACCGGTCAACTCGCCTTCCCGCTCGACGCGCTCGCCGCCCGGTAGCGGACCAGGGCCGGGAACGACACCGCCAGCAGCAGCGCGAGCACGGCGGACGCCAGTCCGCCACCGACCCAGGCCACCCCGGCGCCGCCGAAGCCGGCCGCCATCGCGCCGGCTCGCAGGTCACCGAGACGGGGCCCGCCCGCCACCACCACCGTGTTGACGCCCTGCAGCCGGCCGCGCATCCGGTCCGGCGCGTACACCAGCAGCATCGACTGGCGCAGGACCGCGCTCACCAGGTCCGCCGCGCCGGCCACCGCGAGCAGCACCACCATCAGCCACAGCTGCCGGGCCAGCCCGGCCGCCGCGATGGCCAGGCCCCAGCCGACGACCGCCACCACCAGGGCCAGGCCCTGCCGGCGCAGCCGACCGATCCAGCCGGAGGTGAGCCCGCCCAGCATCGCCCCGATCGCGATGGCGCTGAACAGCCAGCCGACCGACGCGCCGCCACCGAACCGCTCCTGCGCCACCTCGGGGAAGAGCGCCCGCGGCATCGCCAGGATCATCGCGATCAGGTCGATGGCGAACGACAGCAGCAGCACCGGGGTGGTGGCGAGGTACCGGAAGCCGTCGACGATGCCGGCCAGCCCGCCGCGCCGTACCTCGCCGTCGGCGGGCGGCTCCGGCGGCATCGCCGGCAGGCGCAGCGTCGCCACGACCAGCCCGGTGAAGAGGACGGCGTCCACCGCGTACGCGACCGGCAGGCCCTGCCCCGTGCCGAAGGCCGCGAAGATCAGGCCGGCGGCGAGCGGGCCGACCACCGACGCCGCCGTGAAGGTGGTGTAGTTCAGAGTGGTGCCCGACGGGACCAGCTCCGGCGGCAGCAGCCGGGGCAGGATCGCGGTGCGGGCGGGCGAGCTGATCGCGAACGCGATCGAGTGCACGGTGACCAGCGCCAGCAGCAGCACCGGGCTGCCGATCCCGAGCAGCGCGTGCGCCAGCAGGCCGAGCATCGACACCCAGAGCAGCGCCGAGCCGCCGAGCAGCACCCGCCGCCGGTCGCGGGCATCGGCCACCGCGCCGCCCCAGAGCCCGAAGACCAGCAGGGGTACGAAGCCGGCGATGCCCAGCAGGCCGACCCAGAACGAGTCCCTGGTCAGCGCGTACATCTCCACCGGGACGGCGACCGCGGTGAACTGGAACCCGAACATCGCCAGGGTGTTGCCGAGCCACATCCGGCGGAACGCCGGCACCCGCAGCGGGCGCAGGTCGATGGCCCAGCGTCGGGCACCCGCCCGCCGGGTCTCCGTGACCTCGGTCACGGCGCCAGCCGCTCGACGACCCAACCCCCGCCGGTACGCCGGAACCGCAGCCGGTCGTGCAGCCGGCTCGCCCGACCCTGCCAGAACTCCACGCCGTCGGGCCGGATCCGCAGGCCGCCCCAGTGCGGCGGGGCGGGGATCGGCTCCACGGCGGCGAAGCGCTCGGCAGCGGCCCGGTACGCGGCGTCCAGCGCCGCCCGTTCGGGGAGCACCCGCGACTGCTCGCTCGCCCACGCCCCGAGCTGGGAGCCGCGCGGCCGGCTGGCGAAGTACGCCTCGGTCTCCGCCCGGTCCAGCCGCTCCACCCGGCCGGTCACCACCACCTGCCGCTGCATGGCGAACCAGGGGAACACCAGGCTGGCGTGCGGGTTGGCGGCCACCTCGGTGCCCTTGCGCGAGCCGTAGTTGGTGAACAGGACGAAGCCGTCCGGGTCGTACCCCTTCAGCAGCACGGTGCGGCCGCTCGGCCGCCCGTCGGCGTCGGCGGTGCCGAGCACCATCGCGTTCGGCTCGGGCAGCCCGGCGGCCACCGCGTCGGCGAACCAGCGGTCGAACTGGGTGTGCCAGTCGCCGGCAAGGTCCGCCTCGGTCAGGCCCAGGTCCGCCGCGTACTCGTTACGCATGTCAGACGGCGGCACTGTGTCGCCTGTCACGTCCACTCCCCTCGCCGTCCGGCCACCGGCCACGTTACGGCGCAGGCCAGCGCCCGCCGACAAGTGTCACCGACGGTCACGCGGCCGGCCCGGCGGGGGATGAGGCGTGGGGCACAGTTGTCACGGGTCGCAAACTTCCGTAATCAGCAGGCAAGATGTTCCGAACACATCCCTGAGGGTCGCCTAAGGCGCTGGGCCGGATGAGGGCCCGTCCGGGCGCACCGAGCCAGATCCAGGAGAGCGACATGGCCGACTTCAAACCCGGGCTCGAGGGCGTCGTAGCCTTCGAGACCGAGATCGCCGAACCCGACCGTGAAGGCGGTTCGCTGCGCTATCGCGGCGTCGACATCGAGGATCTGATCGGCCAGGTCTCGTTCGGCAACGTGTGGGCGCTGCTGGTCGACGGGCGCTTCGGCCCGGGCCTGCCGCCGGCCGAGCCGTTCCCGGTCCCGGTGCACTCCGGTGACATCCGCGTCGACGTGCAGTCCGCGGTGGCGATGCTCGCCCCGTACTGGGGGCTCAACCAGCTCCTCGACATCTCCGACGAGCAGGCCCGCGAGGACCTGGCCCGGGTGTCGGTGACCGCGCTCTCCTTCGTCGCCCAGTCCGCGCGCGGCCTCGGGCTGCCGGCGGTGCCGCAGAAGGAGATCGACAAGGCGTCCACCATCGTCGAGCGTTTCATGAAGCGCTGGCGGGGTGAGCCGGACCCGCGGCACGTCAAGGCCGTGGACGCGTACTTCATCTCGGCCGCCGAGCACGGCCTGAACGCCTCCACCTTCACCGCCCGGATCGTGGCCTCGACCGGCGCGGACGCCGCGGCCTGCATCTCCTCCGGCATCGGGGCGCTCTCCGGGCCGCTGCACGGCGGGGCGCCGTCGCGGGTGCTCACCATGCTGGAGGCCGTCGAGCGCAGCGGCGACGCCGAGGGGTACGTCAAGGGCGTGCTCGACCGCGGCGAGCGGCTGATGGGCTTCGGCCACCGGGTCTACCGCGCCGAGGACCCGCGCGCCCGGGTGCTCCGCCGCACCGCCAAGGAGCTGGGCGCCCCGCGCTTCGAGATCGCCGAGGCGCTGGAGAAGGCCGCGCTGGCCGAGTTGCAGGCCCGCCGCCCGGACCGGGTGCTCGCCACGAACGTCGAGTTCTGGTCGGCCGTGGTGCTGGACTTCGCCGAGGTGCCCGCGCACATGTTCACCTCGATGTTCACCTGCGCCCGGATGGGCGGCTGGAGCGCGCACATCCTGGAGCAGAAGAAGCTCCAGCGGCTCGTCCGCCCGTCCGCCCGCTACGTCGGCCCGGGCCCGCGCAAGCCGAACGAGGTCGAGGGCTGGGACCAGGTCCCCCACGGCGTCTGAAAGGAAGGGCCCCTTCTTAACGCATCCGGTAGAGGAAGGGCCCCTTGTTAACACTCAGCGAAGGCCCCGGCCGCTCCGGCCGGGGCCTTCGCCGCGCCCGGGGCGTCCTGTGGCGTACGCCTCATCGCCGCTGGTGGGACCGGCGGCCGACGGGCCGGCGGCGGGTGGGAGGATGGGGGCCGGCAGTGTCGCCGGACAGGGTTCGGGTCCCGGCCGAGCCGTGCGGGCCGCGCGGCTGCCGTCGATCCGCGCCCGGCGTTGACCGGGCCTGCCCCGCCTGTCCGGGCCCGCCCTCGCCCTTGCGGAAGGATCTCCAAGACCGTGGCTGACGCACCGACCATCCGGATTCCCGACGACATCAAGCCCGCCGACGGGCGCTTCGGCTGCGGGCCGTCCAAGGTCCGTCCGGCCGCGGTCTCCGCGCTCGCCGACGTGGCGACCAGTTACCTGGGCACGTCGCACCGGCAGAAGACGGTCCGCGACCAGGTCGCCCGCCTGCGCCGGGGCATCGCCGAGTTCTTCGCCCTGCCCGAGGGGTACGAGGTCGTCCTCGGCAACGGCGGCACCACCGCGTTCTGGGAGGTCGCCACGTTCGGCCTCATCCGGGACCGGGCCCAGTTCGCGAGCTTCGGCGAGTTCGGCGCGAAGTTCGCCAAGGCGGTCAAGGACGCGCCGTTCCTCGGCGAGCCCACGATCCGCAAGTCGGCGGCCGGTACCGCTCCGAGCCTGGTCGCCGAGGCCGGTGTCGACGTCTACGCCACCCCGCACAACGAGACGTCCACCGGTGTCGCGGTGCCGATCAGCCGGGTGCCGGGCGCGGACGACGGTGCGCTGCTGCTGGTCGACGCCACCTCGGGCGCCGGCGGGCTGGAGGTCAACGTCGGTGAGACCGACGTCTACTACTTCGCCCCGCAGAAGTGCTTCGGCTCCGACGGCGGCCTCTGGCTCGCCCTGATGTCGCCGGCCGCGCTGGACCGGGCCGCCGAGATCAAGGCGTCCGGCCGCTACATCCCGGCCTTCCTGGACCTGGTCACCGCGATCGACAACTCGCGGCTGGAGCAGACGTACAACACGCCCGCCCTCGCCACGATCTTCCTGGCCGCGGAGCAGACCGACTGGATGAACGCGCAGGGCGGCCTGACCTGGGCGGCCAAGCGCACGGCGGAGAGCGCCAACATCGTGTACGGCTGGGCGGAGCGCTCGGCGGTGGCCACGCCGTTCGTCGCCGACCCGGCGCTGCGGTCCAACGTGGTCGCCACGATCGACTTCGCCGACGGGGTGGACGCCACCGCCATCGCGAAGGCGCTGCGCGCCAACGGGATCGTGGACACCGAGCCGTACCGCAAGCTGGGCCGCAACCAGCTGCGGGTCGCGCTCTTCCCGGCGGTCGAGCCGGCCGACGTGGAGGCGCTGACCGCGTCCATCGACTACGTGGTCGAGCGACTCTGACCTTCGTCACGGTGGGTGTTGGCCGCGGCTTCGGCCAACACCCACCGTGATCATCGCCGCAGCTCAATCGCGAATCACCGGGTGTCGCTTCCCCCACCTGTGGGCGGAGAAGCGTACGGTGGTGCGAGACGCCCGGGTGGCCGGACCCGTGGCGCGCGGCCAGCGAAGCGGGACGGAGGCAACGCTATGCGCCCAGTACGCTTCGTCGCCCTCTCCGAGGACGGCCAGGCCCTGGTGCTCGCCGACGAGGTGGGGCGACTCCTCGCCCTGCCCATCGACGAGCGCATCGCGACCGCGCTGCACGCGGAGCCCGGTGCCCCGCCGCTGGCGGTGGCCCCGGCACCCGCCGCCGATCCCGCGCCGTCACTGTCCCCCCGCGACATCCAGTCCCGGATCCGCGCCGGCGAGTCCGCTGAGGACGTCGCCCGCATCGCCGGTGTCCCGGTCGACCGGGTGCTGCGCTACGCCGGCCCGGTCCTGCAGGAGCGGGCCATGCTCGCCCAGCACGCCCGCCGCAGCCGGCTCAAGGGCGCGGAGAAGCCCACCCCGCTCGCTGACGTGGTCAACGGCCGGCTGGCGCAGCACGGCATCGACACCGAGAAGATCTCGTGGGACGCGTGGCGCCGCGACGACGGCACCTGGCGGATCGTCGCGACGTGGCCGTCCGGCAAGGCCACCGCCCAGGCGGTGTGGGATCTGGACAAGACCCGGCAGTCGGTCGCGCCGCACGACGACATGGCGCAGTATCTGTGCGCCGAGCGCCCCACACCGATCCTCGGCCAGGAGCCGGCCCCCGAGCGCGGTGGCCACGGGCTGCCCACGCCGTCCCGTGGTGAGCCCAGCCGGGGCGGGCACGGCCTGCCGGCGCCGGCCGAGCACACCCGCCCGGGTCGCGACCCGATCCGCGCCGGCCGGGACGCCCTGCTCGCCTCCCTCGACCGTCCGCTCGGCGGGACCTCCGGCCGCGGTCTCGAGCCGCGTACCCCGGCCGCGCTCGCGGGTTCCGACTCGCCACGGCAGCGGGCGGTCGGCGGCGGTGCGGCGGCGCTGCTCGGCGGCGGCCCCGGTTCCGCCTTCGACGACGACTCGGACGCGCCGAAGGAGGTGCCGGCCGTACCGTCGCTGGCGGTGCTGCGACCGCGCCGCACGGGTGCCGCGGCGGCCGCGGGTGGCAGCGAGTCGGGCGAGGGCGGTAAGCCGCGCAAGCGCTTGCCGAGCTGGGACGACGTGCTGTTCGGCAGCGGCCCGGCGGCCCGCGAGTCTTCCTGAGCCTGGTCGCCGGTCGTCCGATGACGGGCGGCGACCCGGCCGGGGCCGTGGCAGGGTGGTCCCATGGAGTACACGAACCTGGGTCGCACCGGCCTTTCGGTCAGCCGTCTCTGCCTCGGCACGATGAACTTCGGGCCGCAGACCAGCGAGGCGGACAGCTTCGCCATCATGGACCGGGCCCTGGAGCACGGGGTCAACTTCTTCGACACCGCTAACGTGTACGGCTGGAAGCTCGGCGAGGGGGTCACCGAGCAGATCATCGGCCGCTGGCTCGCACAGGGCGGCGACCGGCGCGAGAAGGTCGTACTGGCCACCAAGGTGTACGGCAAGATGGGCGACTGGCCCAACGAGCAGGGGCTCTCCGCCCGGCACATCGTCCGGGCCTGCGAGGCGTCGCTGCGCCGGTTGCAGACCGACACCATCGACCTCTACCAGATGCACCACGTCTCCCGGGCCACGCCGTGGGAGGAGATCTGGCAGGCGATGGAGACGCTTGTGGCGCAGGGCAAGGTGCTCTACGTCGGATCGTCCAACTTCGCCGGATGGCACATCTCGGTGGCGCAGGAGGCCGCCACCCGACGCAACTTCCTCGGTCTGGTCTCCGAGCAGTGCATCTACAACCTGCTCACCCGGCACGTGGAGCTGGAGGTCGTGCCGGCCGCCCAGCACCACGGCCTGGGAATCATCCCGTGGTCACCGCTGCACGGCGGGCTCCTCGCCGGCGTGCTGCGCAAGATGTCCGAGGGCGGGGCGGCGCGCGGCACCACCGGCCGCGCCGCCGACGCACTCGCCGAGCACCGGCCGACCATCGAGGCGTACGAGAAGCTCTGCGGCGACCTGGGCCACGACGCGGCGGACGTGGCGCTCGGCTGGCTGCTCTCCCGGCCCGGGGTGACCGCCCCGATCATCGGCCCCCGGACGGTGGAGCAACTCGACCGCTCCCTCGGTGCGCTGGACGTGAAGCTCGACGACGCCACGCTGGCGCGTCTCGACGAACTGTTCCCTCCGATCGGCAACGGTGGCCCCGGCCCGGAGGCGTGGGCCTGGTAACCGTCGCTGCGGGCCCGGTCAGAGCGGCCAGGCGGCCAGGCGGTCGTAGGTCGGGCGGGGGCCCGGGTGGCTGCGCATCAGCACCAGTTCGCTGGCCGGCCACTCCGGACCCTCGTACGCGTGCAGCGCCTCGACGTCGGCGGCCACGTCCTCGGGTGGCACCCGGTCGCCGGGGCGGGCCACCGTCAGGTGCGAACGGAACGGCTTCTCGTCGTACGGCAGGCGGTTGTTGCGCAGCCGGGACCGGATGAGTCGGGCCAGCACGGTCATTGCCGGTACGTCGCCCAGCAGGTCCACCCAGAGCACCGTGAAACGACCCCGGCCGAACGTCCCGCCGCCGCCAAGCCGTAGGCGGGGTGCGGCGGTCCGGCCGTCCCGGGACCACTCGGCGGCCAGGCCGAGGGCGCTCTCCACGGCGACCAGCCGGTCCGCCTCCACCTCGCCGAGGAAGGCGAGCGTGACGTGCGCCTGGGCGGGGTCGGCGAGGCGGACGTTGATCCCGGCGGCGGCGGCCGCCCCGACGCGCAGGCGGGCGATCTGCGCGTTCAGGTGCTCCACGGCCTCGGGCGGTGGGTAGACGGCGGTGAAGAGCCTCAACCGGGCCGTCGCTCAGCGGTGGCGCTGCCGGTGCTGTGGCCGGGCGGCGGGCAGGATCAGCCCGGCCCGGTGCAGCAGGCCCTCGACCCGGACCCGTTCGATCTCCCGGTCCACGCCGGTCAGCTCGTCGAGGTGCTGCGTGATCCCGAGGGCGGCACAGGCCAGGCGGAGCCGCTCGTCGTACGCCTGAAGCACCGCGCCGTGCCAGACGGCCGAGCGCCCACCGGCGCCGACCCGCTGGCCGCCGAGGCGTCGCAGGTCGGTGGCGAGTTGCTCAAGCGGGCGCCGGTCGGGCCGATCGAAGCGACTGAGATCGATGCCTCGGGTGAGCGCGTCGGCCCCGACCGCCCGGTTCAGCCGGGCGATCGTACGCCGTTCCCGCCGCCGTCGCCGCCACTCCGCACAACCGCACACCAGCCGGTCGACCAGCTCGTCGGCGCAGAAGAGCAGCGCGATCACCACCGGCAGGCACACCACGGCGGCGACCATCACGGTCAGTAGCAGCGCCCGTCCCACCTCCACGAACCGACGCTAAGCCGACCGGTGGGGCCCCGCCACCGAATTGGCCGCATCCGTCGGCGGGGCGGGTGTTAAGAAGGGGCCCTTCCTCTACCCGAGGCGTTAACAGGGGCCCTTCCTTACACGCGGTCGGTGACGTAGAAGCGGGGCATCGGCAGGATCCGGAACCGCAGCCGGGCACCCGAGCGGCGCAGCTGCCAGGCCAGCGCGAGCAGCGCGGTGGTGAGGGAGACCAGGCCGCCGATCCAGATGCTGGCGCCGGCGCCGTACGTCTCGGCGAGCCAGCCGATCACCGGCGCACCGACCGGGTTGGTGCCGAGGAAGACCAGCACCCACAGCGCCATGACCCGGCCGCGGAACGCGGCGTCGGTGCCGAGCTGGATGCGCTGGTTGCACGCCTGGGCGAAGAACACCATGAAGAACCCGGTCGGCAGCAGCAGCACGACCACCAGCCAGTACGTCGGCGCCAGCCCGACAAGCGTGCCGAAGCTGGCGAAAGCGACCGCGGCACCAAGCACCAGCCATACCGAGGGGCGGCTGCGCCGCCCGGTGCCGGCCAGCGCGCCGATCAGCGCTCCCACCGCGAGCGCGCTGCTGAACAGGCCGAACGACGCGGCCCCGGTGTTGAAGACCGTCTTGGCCAGGGCGGCCAGGGTGAGCTGGAAGTTGAACAGGGAGGTGGCGATGACCAGGACCATCACCATCGGCAGCAGCAGGTCGGGGCGGCCCCAGACGTAGCGCAACCCGTCGACGACCTTCGCGGCGGCCCGTTCCTCGCGCGGCGGCAGCACCTCCCGGTGCAGCTCGGCCGGGCGCATCCGGACCACGTTGACCAGCGGGGCGATCGAGCTGAGCGCGGTGACCAGGAAGACGGGACCGACGTCGAAGACGGCGATGGCCAGGCCGGCGAGGGCCGGGCCGATGATCCGGGCGGAGTTGAAGGTCGCCGCGTTGAGGGAGAGCGCGTTCGGCAGCAGCGGGGTGCCGACCAGTTCGGAGACGAAGGCCTGCCGTACCGGGGTCTCGACGGCGTTGGCGACGCCGAGCAGGGCGGCGAAGGCGAACACGTGCCACAGCTGCACCACGCCGGTGATGACCAGCAGGCTCATGGCCAGCGCCAGCACCGTCCAGAACGCGTTGGCGACGAAGAGCAGCATGCGCTTGTCGTACCGGTCGGCGAGCCGCCCGGAGATCAGGGTGAGCAGCAGGACCGGGGTGAACTGGAGGGCGGTGACGATGCCGAGCGCGGTGGCGGAGTTGTCGCTGAGCTCGAGGACGAGCCAGTCCTGGGCGATGAACATCATCCAGACGCCGATCAGCTTGATCAGCTGCCCGGATGCGAAGAGCCGGTAGTTGCGGACCTGTAGGGACTGGAACATCGTGCTCAGCTTCGCCTGCACTCTTGGTGCGCCTCCTCGCGTACGCGTCATCGCCGTGCGACGGCGCGGGCGCGGTGACGCGGGTGCGTCAGGCGCGGGCCAGCCGGTGCAGGATCTCCGCCGCTTCGCGCAGCGTGTCCCGTTCCTCGTCGGTCAGTGCGGCGAGCCGGTGGGTCAGCCAACTGTCCCGGGCGCGTTCGAGCTGGTCGAGCACCGCCCGGCCCCCCTCGGTCGCCGCCAGGATGACCTGCCGGCCGTCGGTCGGGTGCGGCGTGCGCTGCACGAGGCCGCGCTCCTCCAGCTTCGCGACGATCTTGGTCATCGTCGGTGGCTGGACCCGTTCGACGTCGGCGAGCTCCCGGGGCGTCAGCGCGCCCGCCAGCCGGAGGCTGGTGAGCGCGGAGAGCTGGGTGACCGTGAGGTCGCCGACCGGCCGGGCCTGCCGGACCCGTCGGTTGAGCCGGGTGATCGCATTACGCAACTGGACCGCCAGTTGCGCCGGTGGCATGCGTTGAGCCGTCACCGTCCGCTCCGTCACGATAGTTAGCCTAACTAATGAGCCTGGCTAACGACATACGATATGACCAGCCTCACGGGAGGTTTGCCCTGCTCCGGGCCGGTCGTCCGGTTCGGCCGACCGGCCCGGAGCACGTGTCACAGCACCACGGACTCGATGGGCCCGCGCAGGAAGTACAGCACGAACAGCGCGGCGACGGCATAGAGCAGCGGGTGGATCTCCCGCGCCTTGCCCTTCGCGAGCTTCACCACGACGTACGTGATCAGGCCCGCCCCGATGCCGTTGGAGATCGAGTACGTGAAGGGCATCAGCACGATCGTCAGGAACGCCGGGATCGCGATCTCGTAGTCCGACCAGTCGATCGTCCGGACCGCGGTCATCATCAGGAAGCCCACCACCACAAGCGCGGTCGACGCGGCCTCGAACGGCACGACCTGCACCAGCGGCGCCACGAACATCGCCAGCAGGAAGAGCACGCCGGTGACCAGGTTGGCCACGCCGGTCCGGGCGCCCTCCGCGACACCGGCGGCGCTCTCGATGTACGACGTGTTGCTGGAGACGCTCGCCGCGCCGCCGCTGGCCGCGGCGATCGAGTCGACGAGCAGGATCTCCCTCGCCCGCGGCGGGGTGCCCCGCTCGTCGAGCATGCCGCCCTCCTGGCCGACGGCGACCATCGTGCCCATCGTGTCGAAGAAGTCCGTGATCAGCAGGGTGAAGACGAACATCAGCACGACCAGCCAGCCGGCGCGGCTCCACGAGTCCAGCACGTTGAACTTGCCGAGCAGGGACAGGTCCGGCACGTCCACCCAGGTGGTGGGGATCGTCGGAACGTTCAGCGACCAACCCTCGGGGTTGGGTTCGCCGTTGACGAACGACGGACCGATGTTCCCCATCGCCTCGACGATCATGGCCAGCACCGTGGAGGCGAGGATGCCGAGCAGGATCGCGCCCTTCACCCGGCGTACCACCAGCACCAGGGTCAGCAGCAGACCCACCACGAAGACCAGCATCGGCCAGCTGACCAGCTTCCCGCCGATGCCCAGCCCGACCGGCACGGTCGTGTTCGCCTCGTCCGGGATCCGCCGGACGAAGCCCGCGTCGACCAGACCGATGATGGTCAGGAACAGGCCGATGCCGACGCCGATCGCGGTCTTCATCTGGGTGGGCACCGAGCGGAACACCGCGGTACGCAGGCCGGTGAGCACGAGCACGCCGATGATCACACCCTCGATCACCACCAGGCCCATCGCGTCCGCCCAGGTCATCTCCGGGGCGATCTCGTACGCGACAAGCGCGTTGACGCCGAGACCGGCGGCGAGCGCCAGCGGGAACCGGCCCACCACGCCCATGAGGATCGTCATCAGGCCGGCGACCAGCGCGGTCGCGGCGGCGAGCGCCGGGATGGGGAGGCTCTTGCCGTCACCGTCGACGGCGGAGCCGAGGATCAGCGGGTTGAGCACCACGATGTACGCCATCGTGAAGAAGGTGGCCAGGCCACCCCGGACCTCGCGACTCATCGTCGAGCCGCGGGCGGAGATCTCGAAGTAGCGGTCGAATCCGTTCCGCGGCGCTGCGGGCGGTGTGCCGTTGTCGGGCGGAGCTACAGCCATCGGGTCCTCGCAGGTGATCTTCCGTTTGTCGGCCGCATCGTCGCAGATCGCCGGCCGGGTGCGGAAGCCGATCCCGTACGCTTGCCCGGTGCCGAAGCAGCAGCCGCCGCGGCCCGAGCCGCTCGACCCGCCGATGGTGCCGTTCGCCCTCGCCGGGATCGCCGCCTGGGCGGTCGCCGGGCTCGTGCTGCTGCTCTTCCGCGACCAGCTGGTCGAGAGCGGGCGGGAGAGCTGGCTCTGGACCTGCCTGGCCGGATTCCTGTGGGGTTTCCCCGGTCTCGCGGTGATGATGCGGCACGACGCGAACCGCCGTCGCCGCCGCGCCGGTCACTGACCCGCGGCGGCTGTCACCTCACGGGTGCCCGTACGGCTCCGCCGGCTCCGCGGCCTCCACCGACCCGTGGGCCCGGCTCACCGAGACCGCCTCCACCGCGCTGTCGTCGTAGACCGTGGGCAGCTCCTCGACCGGCGTTTCCGGGGTCTCGACGAGGATCTCCGAGTGGGCGCCGCAGCCGTGGTCGGCGCTGACCACCCGGCCGTCGTCCGGGGCGAAGAAGTTGCCGCAGGCGCCGAAGGACTGCCGCAGGGCACCGGCGAGCGGCAGGTAGAACCCGCACGTCCCGCAGCGGGCGGCGGCGGGGGCGGCGCTGGAGATCGGCGCGGCGGGTCCGTGGTCCCCGTCGTACCACCGCTGGGCGGCCTCGATGCGCCCCTCCCGGGACATCACCCGTGGCCGGCCGAGACCCAGCTCCCAGGCGGTCTCCTCGACCGCCGGGTCGTCGGAGAGCAGGTAGCCGGGCTGGAGCCGTTCGTCGTCCGGCGGGGTGGGCAGCAGGTCGCCCGGGCCGAGGTCGCCCGGCTTGAGCCGCTCCTGCCAGGGCAGCCACCCGGGTGCGAGCAGCGCGTCCGGGCCGGGCAGCAGCACCGTCTCGCAGATCGTCACGGTGCGGCTGCGGGGCACCCGGGTGACGGTGACGGCCCAGCGCCAGCCGCGGTAGCCGGCCTGCCGGCACTCGAAGTAGTGGGTGACGAGCCGGTCGCCTTCGGCGACCGCCTGCAGGTGGTCGCCGACGTCGGCCGGGTCGACCTCGGTGATGGCGTCGCGGGCCACGTCGACCGCGGCGGCGCAGACCTGGTCGAGACGGGCGGCACGAGCGGAGGCGGGCCTGGTCACCCGACCATTGTTCCCCATGCGCAGGGCCGCCTGACAGGCACTCCCCGGATGGGCGAGACTGGTGCACATGCCGCTGTTCTCCCGCTCCGAGCGTTCCGTTCTGGGGCGGACCGTCGGCACGGGTGTCAAGGCGGTCCGCCTGCTGCTGCGCGGCTCGGTCAGCAGCGGCCGCTGGGTGACCCGCTCGGCGGGTCGTGCCCGGGCGCGGGGCGCCGGCCGCGAGGTGGGCATGGTCCGCCTGTTCGACCTGCACGCGGTCTCCTGCGCCGGCGACACCCTCATCGCGATCGGCCTGGCGGGGACGATCTTCTTCAACGTCCCGCTCGGCGAGGCGCGCAGCAAGGTCGCTCTCTATCTGCTGGTGACCATGGTGCCGTTCGCCCTCCTCGCCCCGGTGGTCGGTCCGCTGCTCGACCATTTCCGGCACGGCCGCCGGTACGCGCTGGCCGCCACCATGCTCGGCCGGGCCTTCCTGGCGTGGCTGATCTCCGACTACATCCACGGCTTCGGCCTGTACCCGGCGGCCTTCGGTGTGCTGGCGCTCTCCCGCGCGTACGGGGTGGCCCGCTCGGCGGCCGTGCCCCGGCTGCTCCCGGAGGGTCTCGGCCTGTCCCAGGTCGGTGCCCGGGCCAGTGTCTACGGCACGGTGGCCGGTGCCCTGGTCGCCCCGATCGGCCTGGCCGCCTTCTGGTTCGGGCCGCAGTGGCCGCTGCGGGTCGCCTCGGTGATCTTCCTGGTCGGCATGGTCATCGCCCTGCGGCTGCCTCCGAAGGCGGATTCCGAGCCGCCGGAGCGGGTGCCGCGTCCGCTGCGGGCGCTCCGGCGCGGCACCGGGGAGCGGCCGCTCGGCCGGGGTCGGCCGCACGGCCGGCTGGTGATGGCCACCCTCGTCGGCGCCGCCACGCTGCGCGCCGTCTACGGTTTCCTGCTGCTCTTCCTGGCCTTCGCGATCAAGGCCGGTGACCTGACCACCACCGTCTTCGGGCGCGAGCTGAGTGACGAGGCCGCGCTCGGCCTGGTCGGCGGGGCACTGGCCGCCGGTACGTTCCTGGCCACGGCGATCGGTACCCGGCTGCGCATCCACCGGCCGGCGACGATCCAGTCGAGCGGCATGGTCATCGTGGCCGGGGTGGCGGTGCTCACCGCGCTGAAGTTCTCGCTCCCGATGGTCGGGCTGCTCTGCCTGGTCGCCGCGCTGATGAGCGGCATCGCCAAGCTCGCCGTGGACGCCTCGATCCAGGAGCGCATCCCCGAGCGGTTGCGCGCCAGCTCGTTCGCCCATTCCGAGACGGTCCTCGTGCTCGCCTTCGTCGCCGGCGGCGGGCTGGGTCTCGTACCCTTCGACGGCCGGCTCGGCATCGCCGTCGCCGCCGGCGTGGCCACGCTCGCCACCGCCCGCGGCATCGTGATGGCGGGCCGGCTGCGGGCCGAGAGGCTGGTGGGCCGGCCGCTGGCCGACGACGAGCTCACCGAGGACGAGTCACCTCCGGACGAGCCCGGGCACGTCGGCCCGACCCCCGGCAACCCGGCGCCCACCTCACCCGCCCCGACACCGGGCGCCGCACTGGACGACCTGGCACCGCCGGGCTACCACATCTACCGGCCGTCGTCGGCCGTCGGCGGACCCGGCGGCACGGACGACGAGACCCGGCGGGAGCCGCGGGGGCCGATGCCGTGACCGGCCTGCTGGTGGTCACCGCGGTGCCCGCGGAGGCCCAGGCGGTCCGGGCCGGCCTGCCGGACGGGACCGCCACCGTCGCGCCGGTCGGGGTCGGCCCGGCGGTCGCCGCCGCCGCCACGGCGCGGCTGCTGGCGCTGGCCGAGGCCGCCGGCCGCCCCTACCGGGCGGTGGTCAGCGCGGGCGTGGCGGGCGGCTTCGTCGGGCGGGTGCCGGTCGGCGGCACGGTCATCGGCAGCAGCGCGATCGCCGCCGACCTGGGTGCCGAGTCCCCGGAGGGCTTCATCCCGGTGGACCAGCTCGGCATGCCGGCGGAGGTGCTCGGCGGCGGCAGCACCATCACCGCCGACCCGGGGCTGGTCGCCGCCCTGCGGACCGCGCTCCCGGCCGCCGCGGTGGGCCCGGTGTTGACCGTCGGCACGGTCACCGGCACGGCCGCCGGCACCGCCGCGTTGCTGCGCCGGCACCCCGACGCGGTGGCCGAGGCCATGGAGGGGTACGGGGTGGGCGTCGCCGCGGCCCACGCCGGTCTACCCTTCGTCGAGCTGCGTACCGTCTCCAACCCGGTCGGGCCGCGCGACCGGGACGCGTGGCGTCTCCGCGAGGCGCTCGCCGCCCTCACCGAGGCGGCCCCGGCAATCCTGACCGTCGTCGCGGCCTGATCAGCCGTGCTGCCCGGTCGGGCGGTCGAGGCGGAGTGTCCACCCTCGCCGTTCGACCCGGTAGCCGCAGGCGAACAGCAGGTCGGCGGTGGGTCCCTCGGCAAGCGCCCAGCCGGTGCGGATGCCACGCCGGTCCATCTCCTCGACGAGCTGCGCGACCAGCCGCCGGCCCACCCCCAGCCGGCGGTGCTCGGCGGCGACCAGGATCTCGTCCAGGACCGCCTCGCGCTCGTCGCTCGGTTCGTCGCCGCACGCCAGATGCGGGCTGCGCTCGTGCGCCCGCAGCTCGCCCACCAGCTCACCGTCCGGCAGCTCCGCCACGAACCGCCACGACGTGTCTGGCAGGTCCGGCTGCACGACCCGCCGTACCCGGATCGACCGGCGGGTCTCCTCGGCCCGCCGACGCTGGTCCCGGTACCGCCGGCTCCGCTCGTAGGTGACCGCCGGCACCTTACGCGGGTACCGCGCCGGCGGCAGCCGGTACCACTCCGCCCACCAGGCACCGGGCCAGTCCCGGGGTTCACGGACCTCCCAGGCGTCGAGGTGCGCGGGGTAGCTGCGCCCCGCCTGGTCCGTCCATCCGTCGTGTGGCACCGGGGGCGGGGCGGTGACGCCCTCTCCGGTTGCCGGCAGCCCGGCCACGATTACACCGCCGGTCGCCCGCACCAACCGCTCGACCGTCCGGAACCTCGGGTTGGTGGTGTGCCCGGCCTCGATCCGCGCAAGGGTCGCCTGGGGGACGCCGGACTTCTCGGCCAGCTCACGTTGACTGAGATCCGCCGTGCGGCGGAGGGCCCGGAGCAGGCCGCCCAGGTCGGCAGCTCCGGTCGAGCCGGGTTCCGTCGATTGCGCCTCGTTGGGTTCGGCCATGACGTCGATGCTTCACGGCTGGCCCGCACCGATCAACAGGGCCCGACCAGGCTGTGGAAAACCTGTGGATAACACGGCCGGCTTGTGAGGCGGCATGTCTGGTCGATTCCCTTTGGAGCTGACTCGTTTGGGTCAGCGCGCGGCGCGTGACGGCCAGCGCGATGCTTGACGGAGCAGCGCGACGCGTGACGGGCCAGCGTGTCGCGGGTCGCGCCGATGCACAAACGGCATCAGATCCAAAGGCGCCGAGGTAGCTACCGGCGGGCGGGGCTGCGCGTCACGGCCATCGCACGGGCGGGGCTACGGTGGGGGCGTGGCGCTCTCGCTGGCGATCTCGCCCTGCCCCAACGACACGTTCGTCTTCCACGCGCTGGTACACGGGCAGGTACCCGGCGCACCGCCGGTCGAGGTGACCTACGCGGACGTGGACGTCACCAACACCGCCGCCGAACGCGGGGCATTCGACCTGGTCAAGGTGAGCTACGCGGCGCTGCCGTGGCTGCTCGACGACTATCACCTGCTGCCCTGCGGCGGCGCGCTCGGGCGCGGCTGCGGCCCGCTGGTGCTCACCCGGCCCGACGGCGCCGGCAACGGCCACGCCGGCGATGGCGATGGCGACGGCCCAACCTCCGCCGACCTGACCGGCGCCACCGTCGCGGTGCCCGGCGACCGGACCACGGCGTACCTGCTCTTCCGGCTCTGGTCGGCCGGGCGGCCGCCGGCCCGGATCGAGGTCGTGCCGTTCCACGAGATCATGCCGGGCGTCGCCGCCGGGCGGTACGACGCCGGGCTGGTGATCCACGAGGCGCGGTTCACCTACCCCCGGCACGGGCTGACCGCCCTTGTCGACCTCGGCGAGTGGTGGGAGGCCGACACCGGCCTCCCGATCCCGCTCGGCGCGATCCTGGCCCGCCGCGGCGCGGTCGACCCCGAAGCCGCCGCCGGCTGGATCCGCGAATCGGTCCGCCGCGCCTGGGCGGACCCGGCGGCCAGCCGGGACTACGTCCTGGCGCACGCGCAGGAGATGGAACCCGACGTGGTGGACCGGCACATCGGCCTCTACGTCAACGAGTTCACCGCCGACCTGGGCGAGGCCGGATTCGCCGCCGTCGAGGCGCTGCTCGGCCGGGCCGCCGACGCCGGGCTGGTGCCTCAGACCTCCAGCTCGCGGGCGACCGCGTGGACCAGCTGAGCGATCTTCTGCGCGGTCTTCCGGTCCGGGAAGCGACCCCGGCGCAGGTCCGGCTGCACCTTCGCCTCCAGCACCTTGATCATGTCCTCGACGAGGCCGTGCAGCTCCTCCGCCGGCCGGCGCCGCAGCTCCGCCACCGACGGCGGCGCCTCCAGCAGCTTGACCCCCATCGCCTGGGCTCCCCGGCGGCTGTCGACCACGCTGAAGTCGACCCGCTGCCCGCCCTTGAGGTCGGTGACACCCGCCGGTAGCGCGGCCTTGGGCAGGAACACGTCGCCACCCTCGTCACTGGTGACAAACCCGTATCCCTTGGTCGCGTCGTACCACTTCACTCGACCCGTCGGCACCTGAGAACCTCTGCTTCACTCAAGACGGCTACGGCCTACAAGGCTAGCCGGATCATGCCTGCGAGCGCCCCCGGGAATCCAGTGAGATCATCCAGCACCAGGCCCGCGCCGGCAGCGCGCAGCTCGTCGGCCGTGCAGGGGCCGGTCGCCACCGCGATCCCGGGCACCCCGGCGGTTTGCGCGGCCGTCATGTCGGCCACGTGGTCCCCGACGTAGTGGGTGGCGCCGTGCGCCCGCAGCGCGGTCGCCTTCTCCTCGGCGAACAGGTCACCGGCGACCTCGTCGACCACCAGGCCGAGGTGGTCGAGGTGCAGCCGCGCCAGGCGGCCGAGCTTGGAGGTCACCACGAGCACGCGCCCGCCGTACGCCCGGACCGCCTCCACCGCCTCCCGGGCGCCCGGCAGCGGGACCGTGGGTGTGATCGCGTACGCCGGGTACAGCTCGCGGAAGATGTGGACCGCGTCCTCGACCTGCTCGGGCGGGAACCAGTGGGCGATCTCGGTCCGCAGCGGCGGGCCGAGCCGGGACACCGCCACCTCGGCGTCCACCGGCACGCCGGTCCGGGCGGTCAACGCCCGGTACGTCGCGGCGATTCCGGGGCGCGAGTCGACCAGGGTCATGTCGAGGTCGAAACCGACCGTCGGCGGAGGGGGCATGCCGAGACCGTAGCCGGGCGAGCCGAACGTCCGAGGGGCGGGACCGCCTCCCGCCGGGCTAGCGTGGAACGACGATGACCACCTCACTCGCCGACCACCTGCGCGCGCTGCCCGACGAGGCGCTGGCGGCCCTGCTCCAGCAGCGGCCGGACCTCGTCGTCCCCGTCCCCGCCGACGTCTCCGCGCTCGCCATCCGGGCCCAGTCCCGGGTGTCGGTTGCCCGCGCCCTGGACGGCCTGGACCGGTTCACGCTGCTGATCCTCGACGCGGCACGGCTGACCCGGGCCGCCGACGGCACCACAAGCGTCGACGCCGTGCACACCATGGCCACCTCCGGCGCGCAGCCGCCCGCACCGGCCACCGTACGAGCAGCCGTCGAGCGGCTCCGGTCCCTGCTGCTGCTGTACGGGCCGGACGACCGCGTACACCTGGTCGGCGGCATCGACGAGATCTCCCCGTACCCGGCGGGGCTGGGCCGGCCCGCCGCGGAGCTGGACCTGCGGACGGCGGCGCTCTGCGCGGACCCGGCCAAGCTGCGGCGCACGCTGCTGTCGGCGCCGCCCTCCGCCCGGGCCATCCTCGACCGGCTCGCCGCCGGCCCGCCGGTGGGCAGCGTCCCGCCGGGCGCGTTGCAGGCCCCGCCCGTCGGCGCGGAGGACGACCTGCCGCCGGACACCACGAACGGCGGTGCGCCGACCGGTTCGCCGGTGCGCTGGCTCGTCGACCACCGGCTGCTGGTTCCGGTCAGCACCGGGCGCAGCGGCGGGCCCGGGACCGTCGAGCTGCCCCGGGAGGTCGGGCTGCTGCTGCGCCGGGACACCGGCCCGCTCGGCCCGCTGTCCACCACCCCGCCGCCGGTCGCGGCCGCGCCCCGGGAACCGAAGGCGGTCGACTCGGCCGGCGCCGGGCAGACCATGGAGGTGGTACGGCAGACGGAGTCGCTGCTCGAGCAGCTCGCCGCCGAGCCCGCCCCGGTGCTGCGCTCCGGCGGTCTGGGCGTCCGCGACCTGCGTCGCCTGGCCCGGGCCGTCGGGCTGGACGAGCCGGCGGCCGCGCTGCTGCTGGAGACCGCGTACGCGGCGGGGCTGACCGGCGAGCTGGAGCTGCCCGGTGCGGTGACCACCCGCCACGGGGCCGACCAGCAGGTGGTGCCGAGCGCCGGTTACGAGGTGTGGCGAGCCGGGTCGCTGGCGCAACGCTGGGAACAGCTGGCCCGGGCGTGGCTCACGATGACCCGCCAGCCGGGGCTGGTCGGCCAGCGCGACGACCGGGACCGCCCGATCACGGTGCTGTCCCCCGAAGCGGAACGGGCCGGGGCGCCGACCGTCCGGCGCGGTGTGCTCGGAGTCCTCGCCGACCTGGAGCCGGCGACCGCGCCCACCCCCGACGAGGTCCTCGAGCTGCTCGACTGGCGGGCGCCCCGGCGCAGCCGGGGGCGGGAGGCGGCGCACCGGGAGGTGCTCACCGAGGCGGCCACGCTGGGCGTGACCGGGCTGGGGGCGCTCACCTCGTACGGGCGGCTGCTGCTCGCCGACGTCACGGCCGGCGACGAGCGGGCAGCGGGCGACCCGCTGGGGGTACGCGACGACGTCGAGGGCGAGCCGTCGACGGCGGTACGGGCGCTTGACGCGCTGCTGCCCGCCCCGGTCGACCACTTCCTGGTGCAGGCCGACCTCACCGTCGTGGTGCCCGGCCCGCCCGACCCGGCGCTCGCCGCCGAGCTGGACGTGGTGGCCGAGCACGAGTCGGCCGGCGGCGCCAGCGTGCACCGGGTCACCCCGGCGAGCGTGCGGCGGGCGCTGGACGCCGGCTACTCCGCCGACGACCTGCACGGCCTGTTCAAGCGACGGTCACGAACCCCGGTGCCGCAGGGGCTCACGTACCTGGTCGATGACACCGCCCGCCGGCACGGCGGCCTGCGCGTCGGGTCCGCCGGAGCGTACGTGCGCAGCGACGACGAGGCGCTGCTCACCGAGGTGCTGGCGGACAAGCGGCTGGAGGTGCTGGCGCTGCGCCGGCTCGCGCCGACCGTGCTGGCCACCCCGTACCAGGTGGGCCGGATGCTGACCGCGCTGCGCGAGGCCGGGTACGCGCCGGTGCCCGAGGACGCCACCGGCGCGGCGGTCCTCACCCGGCCGAAGGTCCGGCGCGCACCGGCCCGGGTGTCGGTGGCCGCGCGGACCGTCGACCCGCTCGCCGCTCCGAAGCTGCCGATGCCCCGGCTGCTCGGCGTGGTGGACCAGATCCGGCGTGGCGACGCCGCCGCCCGGGCGGCCCGGCGCGCGCCGGCCGTGGTACGCGGGCAGGCGCCCGCCGGCCCGGTGCCGGTGCACAGTCACGCCGACGCGCTGGCCGTGCTCCAGCAGGCGGTACGCGACAAGGCGCTGGTCTGGGTCGGCTACGTCGACGCGCACGGGGCGACCGCGTCCCGGCTGGTGCGGCCGGTGTCGATCGGCGCCGGCTACCTGCGCGCCGAGGACGAGCGCACCGAGATGCTGCACACGTTCGCCCTGCACCGGATCACGGCGGCCGTACTGGAGGACTGAACGGCGAACGGGTCAGCGCCGGTCGCGCCGGTACGTCCCGACGATCGCGATCACCAGCAGCAGGCCGAACGCCGTGCCGGCGGTCTCCCCCACCGACGCGATGAAGCCCTGCTGCTGCACCAGCCAGCCGAAGAGGAACCAGCCGAAGAGGAGCACCCCGGCAGCCACGTACGCGACCACGGTCCCGGTGGAGACCGGTTCGTCCGGCGCCTGCCGCGCCTCGGCCGGCACGTCCTGGTCGACGGTCATGTGCGTCCTCCCCGTCCGCATGCGAACCCGGAGTCCAGGGTGTCACCCGGAGCGGCTGCCGACCAGCACCACGCGGCTGCCGATGCGGCCGAGCTCCCAGTAGCGGATGGCGTCGGCGTGCAGCAGGTTGACGCAGCCGTGCGAGCCGAGCGAGTAGTCGTGCAGGTAGGTGGTGGTCTCGTGGAAGCCCATGCCCCGCGTGAAGTGCTGCCAGTAGGGCAGCCACACCTCGTACGGGTTGGACCACTCCTTCCGGTTCCGGCGGTCGATGGTGAACGTGCCGGCGGGGGTGCGGAAGCCGGCCATGCCGGTGCGGGTGACGGTCGGCTTGACGATCACCTTGCCGTCGCGCATCACCCAGGTGGTCTGCCGGGTCAGGTCGACGCAGAAGGTGAGCCCGGAACGCCTGCCGCACACGTCGGTGTCGGTCGTCGCGAGCCGCTTCGCCACCGCGTACGTGAGGGGGCCGGCACGGCCGTGGGCCGGGCGGATGTCGTACCTCTGCTGGAAGCGCTTGATGGCGGCGCAGTCGGCGGCGGACTGGCGGCCGTCCACGGTCAGCTTCCCGAAACCGCCCAGCCGGGTGAGGTACGTCTCGACCTGGCGCTGCCGCTCGCCCTGCGGGCAGCCGGCCGGCGACGGTGAGCTGCTGGGCTTCGGCGCGCTGCGGCTCGGTTCGGGCTTCGCGGTGGGGCCGCTGCGGGTCGGCGTGGGTTTCGGCTTCGGCGACGCCGGGGCGGACCGGTCCGGCCCGGGCGTACCGCTCGCCCCCGTTGGCTGCTCCGCGGCCCCGGCCGGTGCGGCTCCCCCGCCCACACCGCCCTCGGACCCCGGCTCGAACGCGCACGCACCGGTGCCGACCAGCGTGACGACCACCAGGGCGAGGAGCCGGGTGGCGAACCGGAACGTGAACATGGCGCCTCCCCCTGCGACGGTCGTCACCCTGCTAGACGTGTGAATGCGTCACAAGGTTGCACAGGTACGCGTTTTCCTGCCGTCGGCCGTTGGCGTGCAACACTGGATGGTCGGCCCGGGGCAGGTCAGCCCGCAGGCGGCGGCCGGCGTCCCGAGCGGAGGAGAGGCGCTTTCGTGAGCGGTGGACCCCTGATCGTGCAGTCGGACAAGACCCTGCTGCTGGAGATCGACCACCCCGACGCGCAGGCCTGCCGGATGGCCATCGCTCCCTTCGCGGAGCTGGAGCGTTCGCCGGAGCACGTGCACACGTACCGGCTGACCCCGCTGGGCCTGTGGAACGCCCGGGCAGCCGGCCACGACGCCGAGGGCGTGGTGGACGCGTTGATCAAGTTCAGCCGCTACCCGGTGCCGCACGCGCTGCTTGTCGACGTGGCCGAGACGATGGACCGGTACGGGCGGCTGCAGCTCGCCAACGACCCGGTGCACGGCCTCGTGTTGCGGGCGCTGGACCGGGTGGTGCTGGTCGAGGTCGCCAAGAGCAAGAAGCTCGCCGGGATGCTCGGCGCGAAGATCGACGACGACACGATCGCGGTGCACCCGTCCGAGCGGGGGCGGCTCAAGCAGGCGCTGCTGAAGTTGGGCTGGCCGGCGGAGGACCTGGCCGGGTACGTCGACGGCGAGGCGCACCCGATCGAGCTGGCCGAGGCCGGCAAGGACGGCCGCAAGCCGTGGACGCTGCGGTCGTACCAGCGGGAGGCCGTGGATTCGTTCTGGGCCGGCGGCTCGGGCGTGGTGGTGCTGCCCTGCGGCGCTGGCAAGACCCTCGTCGGGGCGGCCGCGATGGCGGAGGCGAAGGCGACCACGCTGATCCTGGTCACCAACACGGTGGCCGGGCGGCAGTGGAAGCGGGAGCTGGTGGCGCGCACGTCGCTGACCGAGGAGGAGATCGGCGAGTACTCGGGCGAGCGCAAGGAGATCCGGCCGGTCACCATCGCCACGTACCAGGTGCTCACGTCCCGCAAGAAGGGCGTGTTCACGCATCTGGACCTGTTCGGCGCCCGCGACTGGGGCCTGGTCATCTACGACGAGGTGCACCTGCTGCCCGCGCCGATCTTCCGGTTCACCGCGGACCTCCAGGCCCGTCGGCGGCTCGGCCTCACGGCAACTCTGGTACGCGAGGACGGCCGGGAGGGCGACGTGTTCAGCCTGATCGGGCCCAAGCGGTACGACGCGCCGTGGAAGGACATCGAGGCGCAGGGCTGGATCGCCCCGGCCGAGTGCACCGAGGTACGGGTGACGCTCACCGACGCGGAGCGGATGTCGTACGCCACGGCGGAGGCCGAGGAGCGCTACCGGATGGCGGCGACCGCCCGCACGAAGCTGCCGGTGGTGCGCGCCCTGGTGGACCGGCACGCGGGCGAGCAGACGCTGGTGATCGGCGCGTACATCGACCAGTTGCACCAGCTCGGCGAGTACCTGGACGCCCCGATCGTGCAGGGGTCCACGACGAACAAGGAGCGCGAGCGGTTGTTCGACGCGTTCCGGTCCGGCTCGCTCCGGACGCTGGTGATTTCCAAGGTCGGCAACTTCTCGATCGACCTGCCGGAGGCGGCGGTGGCGATCCAGGTGTCGGGGACGTTCGGGTCGCGGCAGGAGGAGGCGCAGCGGCTGGGGCGGGTGCTGCGGCCGAAGTCGGACGGCCGGCAGGCGCACTTCTACACGGTGGTGTCCCGGGACACGATCGACACGGAGTACGCGGCGCACCGGCAGCGGTTCCTGGCCGAGCAGGGGTACGCGTACACGATCGTCGACGCCGACGACGTCCTCGGCCCGACGCTGCCCTCGCTCGACTGATCAGCGCCGCTGGGCCGCGCCGGACAGGTCTCCTCTGGTTGCCTGTGGAGCTGATGTCGTCAGTGAGTCGGTGGTCAGCGCCTCCCGACCATGCTCGCGGCTAGCTGACGTACCAGTCGAACAGCGCCCATCCGGGCGGCGTCGCCATGACCAGCAGCATCAGAACGCTCGCGGCGCTGACCGCCGCGAGCGCACGCCACTGCCGCCGCGCGGACCGAATCTGGGCCGACATCAGCGCCGGCACGGCAGCGAGCAGGCACAGCAGGGCGGGGAAGAAGCCGACGCCCACCGCCACGACGGCGGGCCACGACCACCCGGGCGGAGCCTGCTCGGGGAAGTAGGGCGCGTCGGTGAGCAGGTACGCGACTACACCGTAGCCGTACGCCAGGACGACAAGCAGCTGCGTCCACACCAGCGCCGACACCAACCGGCTGCCGAGCATTGGACTGTCCACGGTGGCTTGCATCGCAGCAGGATAGCGAGGCGTGGTGCCGCCCGCGGCCCAGGCACCGCTGAGCTCCCTACTGGTCGAGGCTGACGCCCTCTTCGGCGATCGGCGGGGCGCCGTCGCGGCTCATCCGGGCATCGCCGGAGTCCGCGTCTCCGGTGGCCGTTGGCTGCGGGGCAAGCTGCGGTTCATCTGCCACCACCTGCAGCGCCGTGCGATTCGCTGGCATCCATTGCGGCCGGTGCCGCGCGACCAGGCGCAGGGCGGTGAGGACGCAGGCCAGGTAGGTGAGGTCACCGCCCAGCAGGATCAGCGTGGCACCGAGGGGCGCGTGCGCGGCGGTGGTGTCGTCGACGACGTCCAGGCCACCTGCCGCAGCGGTGACGACGAAGGCGAGAAGGTTGGTCGCCGCGTGGGCGGCGATGGACACCTCGAGCCCCCCGGTCCGGATGACCAGCAGCGCCCAGATGATGGCGCCGACGAACAGGGCCACGAACCCGGACCAGGTGCCGAGGCCGTGCAGCAGCGTGAACGCCAGGGCCGAACCGAGGATGCCGACCCACCGGTGGTACGCCCCGAGGGTTTGCAGGAGGAACCCACGGGTGACGTACTCCTCACCGGCGGCCTGCAGCGGAACCAGGACGACGAGCAGCACCGCGAGCCCGAGGAACTGCCAGGGGTCGATTTCCAGTCGTAGCTCGGCCCTGTCGTCGTAGACCAGCGTCAGGGCCCCGATGGCCAGGACCGCCACGACGACGGCCAGGCACCCGCACACCGCGAACCACCGCCATCGAAGACGACCGGCCACGGAGTGCAGGGTCCCCGCCGGACGCCGTTGCACCACCCGCGCCACACCGAGGGTGACCGGAATGAACGAAGCCAGGACGACCAGCCCCAGCAGGTTCTCGAACAGGGGGGTACCGATCACGTCACTGTCGGCACTCTGCAGTCCGAGGACGCGCGTCGCCAGGAACGCAGCTCCGATCAGTCCACACACCACGACGGCGGCGGCGAACGCCGCGGCCAGAACAGCGACGGGCGGCAGCCACCATCGATGGAAGCCGGTCCTCGCGAGACGCTCGTAGGTCAATCCCTCGCCGGTACGCATGGACTAGGACGACCTGCCATCCGGCTGACGCTCGACGGTCTCTCGTGGGGATCTCCGGAGTTCGCGGATGGCGCTGATCCAGTCCGCAGCCACTGCCATCACGAGAACGGACGCCCCGAAAAGAGCGAACCCGGTGTCGCCATAGCCGAGGGAGGAAGCTGCGACCGAGATGATTCCCACAATGAGAAGTAGCGTGACCGTGCGGAGCAGCGAACGGCGAATCGGCGACTGGATATTGAACATCCTCTGGCAACCTCAACTGAGCAACAGGGCCGTCCGGCCGGGTTTCTGTCGGCAGGGCACCGGTTCCGCGTCGCCACCGAGGGGGCGCCCGCAGGTTGGGCGCCCCCTCGGCTGCATGCGATTCAGGCAGGCTTACAGGTTAGCGACACAGCCGGCACCGGCGATAGCCACCGCGACCTTGGCATTTGCCGCCATCGCCGCGACGTCGTTGCCGTAGTTCCGGTAGAGCGCGTTCGCCGCGCCCGCGGAACACTGCACCGACTTGTACCAGGCCCACTTCCCCGACTTCTTGGCGATGTCGACGATCTTCTTCCAGTTGCTCTTGACGAACGCAAGGATCGCGCTGGGGATGCCGAACGTCTCCGCGTCCGTGACCTCTGCCGGGCCGCCGTCCCGGTTGAGGTCGTTGTAGACCGCAACGCTGTGCTGCAGAGCGGCGAGCGCCTGAGCGTCGAGGTCGCCGGCGATCTGAGCCGGCACGGCCAGGCGGAGGTTGCCCGCGCGGTCGGCGGCGAGGTAACGCTCGACCGCGTCCACCGTCGCCGCGAAGGCGTCCGGGTCTTCCACCGCCACCGCGGCAGTAGGTCCGCGCTGCCAACGCCCACCACCGCGTCGGCTGCGGCCGGCGCGCTGATGTCCGTGGCGGCCGCTGCCGTGCCGGCGAAGCCGAAGACCGAGGCGACCATCGTCGCCACCAGGATCCCCGTTGCCTTTTTCCAGCTCACTGCTTCTCCTCCCGTGTGACTTTCGCACCGACAGGGGAGGTGAGCACACATTGAAACCGCCTGCGGGGACAACGCACGGCAGTGCCATGCGCGTCACCACGACGTCGATGTTCAATGCGCTGAAGAATGCATCCCCCGTGATGCAGCAGCATTGATTGCTGCCGAGGAGGACACTAGGCCAGCGCCGCAGTCCCTGTCTTTCCGCGTAACACTGCCCCGAGAGTTGCTTCTATTGGTCACCTTGTTTCTGATTGACCCGCGCAAGGCCGGTGACCTCGTACATCGAGACGACGGGGCCCTCGACGGATCTCCCGGCCTTTCGTTGAACCGGGCGAAGGGATTTAACAGCCCGTTAGCATCGGCCCGTTCCGGCGGTGCTCACGTTCCGTATCACGCAGTCAGGAACAGGCGAGCAGGACGTCGTGGTGGTGGCCGGTGCCGAGCAGCGCGGAAGCGCGCCGTGGTCGGCCAGCCCGACCGCGAAGTCCAGCAGATCGGGGTCCGGCGGTGATCCGTTCCCGCCCGGTTCCGCCTGCGGAGTCAGCGCTTCCTCGACTCGGCGACGAAAACGCCGCGGCCCGGGCGGCCGACAAGCATCCCCTGCCCTCGCAGCTTCGCTACCGCCCGGTGAATGGTCGACACCGACACGTTGTAGTGGTCGGACAGCTCCTGTGTGGACGGAATCTGTGATCCGGGCTGGAACTCGCCCACCTCGATCCGACGCAGCAGATCCTTGATCAACTCGTCCATGGTCGGCGGAATCGGCACGTGAAGGCCCCTTGCAGTCGGTTGGCCCTCCCAGTATCGAGCACCAGGTGAAAGAGCGGCAATAACTGAAGGAGGTGCGGCAGGCACGCCCAGCCAGATTCGATAGGTAAGAGAGCGTTGACAGAGGTGAGAGGTATCGGTAGCGTCGCTCTCGGTGATGCGGTTCCGCTGCGGTCGGTTGGCGCCTCTCGTACCGGTCTCGCATCGCCGCCGAGACCTCACCTCCGCGCTCCCCCGGCGCGGCCCTGCCGTCGTACCGCCGATCAAGGCTGCGGTGGCCGGGCACGGGCGGTCTCCGCCGACCGCAACCGGCGGAGACCGCCCCTCCACCGTCACCCGATCCGACGAAGGGTGGTCAGCGTGCACAACCTGCTCCGCCGGCTCATGCGCCGGCATCAGACGAACCCTGCCGAACCGGCCCCGCCGCAGGCCCGGCATCCGCTACGGCCCTGGCAGATCCGGGACCGGTGCTTCAACGTCCGCCGGCGGGGCCTCGACCCGGTCGAGATCCGCGCCTTCCTGCACCAGGTGGCCGACGAACTCACCGTCGCGCAGACGGCCCTGGTCGCGGTGCAGGAGGAGAACGTACGGATCAAGAACGCGCTGCGCGCGTGGCAGAGCGTCCAGTCGGCGAGCCACCGCTACCGATGAGCGCGCGTTGGGTGATCCACCTGCCGGTCACCGCACCGGACCTGGTTCGGGCCCGGATCTTCGCCCGGACCGCCGCCCGGGTGCTGGCCCGGCTCAGCGCGCGGGTCGAGCCGGGCGGGGTGACCGTGTCGGCCGAGGACCAGCAGGACGTACGCCACTGGGTCTTCTGCGACCGGCTGCTGCCCGGCGGCGCGCGGTGTGCCCTGCCGGTCGACCACACCGCGCCCTGCTCCCGGAGCGTGACCGGCCTGGAACGGCGAAGGGGTTGACGGGTCGCCGTGCCGCGACCCGTCAACCCCTCCGACGGCGTGGTTAGCCGCGCCCGCCGGCCCGGAAGGCCACCCAGGCGTCGCTCATCCGGTCCGCCTGGCCCGGGGTGAACATGTTCATGCAGGAGTCCTGCGTGTAGTCCATGAAGTTGTGGATCGGGTCCAGCCCGGGCGCGTCGCAGGTGTCCGCACCGACCGGGCAGTTGAACTGCGGGTGCGCCTCGCGCGGCGTGTCCGCGACGAAGTCGCCGGAGGCGGAGCAGCCGTGCGCGAAGGTGTGCTCCAGCATCAGCCAGTGGCCGACCTCGTGGGTCAGCGTGTCACCCAGCGCGTACTTGCCGGCGGTGCCGCCCGGCATCGACTCGTCGAGGATCACCACGCCGTCGATGTAGTCGCGGCCGTTGTTGTAGCCCTTCGGGAAGTACGCCCAGCCGAGCAGGCCGCCGCCGATGTTGGCCGCGTACACGTTGAGCGTCTCGGAGTCGCCGGTGTACAGCGCCTTCTTCATGTCCCGCTCGTTCTTGCCCGGGACGACGGTGTACCAGTCGCTGTTCACCACGAAGTTCGTGTCCACCAGGTCGAACCGGAACGGGGTGTCGGCGGCGTCCGGCGCGGTCGCACCGGAGAAGGAGTCGTTGAGCACCTCCATCTGGTCCGCGATCAGGGTGTTCCACCGGGCGGTCTCCGCCGCGGTGAGCGGGTGGTCGGAGATCAGGTGGAACACCGTGGGCACGGTGACGCTGCCGTTGGCCAGACGCGGCGAGTCCTTGATGACGCCGTAGGCGTTCGCCTCGTTCTTCGAGTACAGCTCCGGCTCCTTGGCCGTGGCGCCTTCCTTCACCCGCGCCGTGCTGTGCCCGTGGTCATCCGGCTCACACGCCTCGACGCCCGGGGAGGCGGTCACCGGCGCCGCCGACGCCACCGCGCCGGAGGCAGCGCCGGCCGCCAGGAACGTCGCAGCGGTGGTCGTGAGGACAGCCAGTTTGAACGTCGGTCTTCTGTGCATCGTTGCACCTTTCGAGAGCTATGAAAGGAGTGCGGTAACCGACGCGGGGTTGTCAAAGTGCGGATCAATGACGTCGTCGTTCCGGTATAAGACCACGTCGTTGCCGTTCGGCAACAGACCCTCGGCGGGACGGATCGCACTCCATGCCGGCGGCATCGAGGCTTCCGCACGCGGGTGCCGGCGGGCGCGCCGCCGGGTGTCAGACGACGCGGGTGACCTGTTCGGCGGCGATCAGCGCGTCCCGGCGGGCCGGATCGAGGTTGGCGGCCAGCACCACCGACGCGCCGGCCGACAGCGGCGCCAGCAGCCACTTGACCGGCTGCTCGTGCTCGGCGACGTCGACCAGCAGCCGGTCCCCGGCGCGCAGGTCGAGCTGGCCGGCAACCTCCGTCGCGAGCGCGCCCCACTCCCCGAAGCTGGTCCCGTCGGGGCTGGCCGGGTCGGTCGCGCGGATCGCCGCGTGGTCCGGTGCGTCGTCGGTGTGCCGGAGCACCTCGACGGACCAGTCCAGCCAGCCGACAGGCACGTCGGCCAGCGGGCCCGCCGCACCGACCAGGTAGCGGTGCAGCCCGTCCGGCACGTCCTCCAGCCAGTCGTCCAGGCGCTCCGGAGTGACGAACACCGCGTCGTACGGCCGCTCGGCCCCCGGCTCGAGCACCGGCAGCCCGGCGGTGGCGCGCGGCCGGAACGACACCGCCAGCCCGACCGCCCAGGCGCCCAGCAACACCGCAGCGGTACGCCAGTGCGGCGGCAACAGCACCGCGACCCGGCTGCCGGGGGCGAGCCCGCAACCGTCGCGCAGGAGACCGGCCGACCGGGCTGCCCACTCGCCGAGCTGCGTCGCGGTCAGGTCGACCCGTTCGCCGGTCGCGCCGTCGAGCCAGGTGAGCAGCGGGCGCTCCGCTCCGGTGACCGGGCTGACCTGCGTCGCCGCCGGTACGACGGTGTCGATGGTGACCATCGGACTCCTCCACGCCTCGGCGCTGCCGCCAGGTCCGGCCAACAGCCGCGCTCCGCCCACCCTACGCAGACACCCCCCGCCCCCGCCCGCACCCCGCCCGCACCCCGCCCCGCCGACTGCTCGTCGCCGATCTTGGACAGTTTCCGTTCGGCGCGAACGGAAACTGTCCAAGATCGGTGCCGGCCGGTGCCGGGGCCGGGGCGGGGCCGGTGCGGGGCCGTGCGGTGCGGGACAACGTCAGGCCGTGCTCCGGTTCGGTGGCCCGGGGGGTTCCGGAGGCCGGGATGTGCGCGCCATCGGGGTGAGCGGGAATTGGCGTTTGACGGCGGTTGCCAGACTCGTGGCGCGGGGGCCAGGTAGCCGGCAGGGGCGGGAGGGCTCATGCGACGTACGAGCTGGATGGCGGCGGGGATCAGCGCGCTGCTGATCGGGGCGGCGTTCGCCGTGCCCACGCCGGCCGGAGCGGACCCGATCCCCGCGATCGACCCGGTCGTCACGGCCACGGTCTGGGCGGACCGGCCGACCACCACGGAGTACGTGGTCACCAACGGTTGGACCGCCAACTCCACCGATGGGGACGTGGTCGTCCGGCGCACCGGCACCGGGGCGTACACCGTGGAGCTGGAGGGCGCCGCGACCAGCGGCGGCGTCGCGCACGTGGTCGCCTACGGGGGCGGGCCGGTGCACTGCACGGTCGCGGGCTGGTACCGGACCCTGTTCGGCGGCGACGACCTGCTGATCCAGGTGCGCTGCTTCGCGGCGACCGGTGCGCCGGTGGACAGCCGGTTCGTGGCGACCTTCACCAACCGGCGGCAGATCCATCAGGGCCGGCTGGCGTGGTTCGTCACCGACCAGGCCGCGCCGACCGGCGTGCGGACCCTGCCGGCCACCTACCGGTACGACTCCACCGGCGGCGAGATCCGGTACGAGCGCCGCGGGACCGGCCACTACAAGTTCTACGTCGATCCGCACCCGGACAGCGAGTACGGGCATCCGTACTTCCCGATGACCCACGTGACCGCGCTCGGCACCAGCGCGGTCAACTGCCAGATCTCCTGGCCGGACTCCTGGCAGGTGCGCTGCGCCAACGCGGCCGGAACCCCGGTCGACGCCCGGTTCGCGGTCACCTACGGCGTCCGGATCGACCTGCTCGGCCACTCGGCCGGCCCGCGCTTCGCCAGCGGCACCCTCTACGGCGAGGACGTACGCGACGGCAGGATCTTCGGCGACTCGTACAACTCGACGCTGGGCACGTACGGCGGTGCCCGGGGGACGCTGCTCGGCACCGGCCGCTACGAGATGACGTTCCAGGGCACCGGTGCCACGTACGGCACCGCCTTCGTCAACGCGCACCTGCCGCACTTCGACAGCCAGCCGAGCCGGGGGCACTGCGTCCTGTCGGGCTGGGGGCGCTCGGGGGCGGACACGGTCGTCCGGGTCAACTGTTACGCCTGGCTGGGCGTACCGGCCAACCTGAACGCGCGCGTCTCGTACACCACGTGGCCGTACGCCTGACGCCGCCGCGCCTGTGTGACCGGTGTTAAGAAGGGGCCCTTCCTCTACCGCAGGCGTTAACAGGGGGCCCTTCCTTACAGCGGGAGGTCGGGGCCGCCGTTCAGGAGGGGGGCCAGCAGGTCGCCCTGCTTCGCTACCCGGTTGAGCACCTCCTGGGCGGTGTACGGCTTCGTCGCCGGCCGCTTGCCGGCCGCGCCCGCCGCCACCTCGTCCCAGGTCAGCGGCGTGGACACCGCCGGGACCGACTGCGCCCGCAGCGAGTACGGCGCCACCGTCGTCTTGGCGGCGTTGTTCTGGCTCCAGTCGATGAAGACCTTCCCCGGCCGGAGGTTCTTCGCCATCTTCGACACGATCAACTTCGGGTGCGCCTTCTCCAGTTCCTGCGCGATCCGCTTGGCGTACCCCGACACGTCGTCGGAGGACTGCGTGCCGGCGATCGGGCAGCAGAGCTGCATACCCTTCTTGCCGGACGTCTTGGGGTACGAGTCGATGCCGTCGTCGGCGAGCCGGTCCCGCATGAGCAGCGCCACCTCGCAGCACTGCTTCAGCGCCGCGGGCGCGCCCGGGTCCAGGTCGACGACCATCATGTCGGGGTGCTCGCCGATCTTCCACTGCGGCGTGTGCAGCTCCAGCGCGGCGAGGTTCGCCAGCCACACCAGGGTCGGCAGGTCGTCGGCGACCACGTAGTCGATGTTGTCCCGGCCCTTCGTCGAGCCCGGCGCGGGCAGCGTCTCGGTGCGGACCCACGCGGGTGTGGCGGCCGGGGCGTTCTTCTCGAAGAACGAGCCGCCGTCGACGCCGTTGGGGAACCGGATCCGGGTCAGCGCCCGGTCCGCCAGGTGCGGCAGGAGCACCGGGGCGATCCGGGTGTAGTAGTCGATCACCTCGCCCTTGGTGAACGCGGCCGCCGGGTAGAGCACCTTGTCCAGGTTGGACAGCTCCAGCGTGCGGCCCTCGACCTCGACCCGGAACCGGTCACCCGGCATCGTCGACCTCCTCGGCGGGCTTGTCCGGCCGCAGCCGCAGCACGCGGGGGAAGCGTAGCCGCCCGTCCGGGGTGCGCTGGCCGTACTTCACCTCCACCACGACCCGGGGTGTTACCCAGATCGCGCCCCGGGCATCCTCGCGCGGCACGTCCGCGGCGAACGGCGAGCCGGTCGTCCGCAGTGGCTCCAACTCGCGCAGCAGTTCCCGTTCCAGGGCCGCGCCGATGCCGCCACCGACCCGGCCGCGGTAGGTGAGCCGGCCGTCGGGCCGGGGCACCCCGACCAGCAGCCCGCCGATCTTCCGCGCCCCCGGCCGCCAGCCGCCCACCACGAAGTCGCCGGTCACCTCCAGCTTGACCTTCACCCAGTCCGGCGAGCGCACGCCCGGCCGGTAGGCCGAGCCGACCCGCTTCGCCATCACGCCTTCCAGCCCGTGCTCACCCGCCGCCTGGTAGGTGGCCAGACCGTCCGGGAAGACCGGGGACACCGCCCACCGCGCGCCGCCGAGGCCGAGCCCGTCCAGGGCGGCGCGCCGCTCCTGCCAGGGACGGCCGGTCAGGTCGGTGCCGTCGAGCCGCAGCACGTCGAAGATCATGTACGTGACGGGCATGACGGCCGCCAGCCGGGCGGCCTTGGTCCGGTCCCGGACGTGCATCCGCTCGGCGAGGGCGGTGAACGAGGGCTGCCCGGTCTCGCCGAGCAGCACCACCTCGCCGTCGAGCAGCGCGTCGTCCACCTGCTGAGGCAGCGTGGCGAGTTCGGGGTACGCGACGGTGATCTCGACGCCGGAGCGCGCGTACAGGTGCTGCCGGCCACCGGCGATGTCGGCGAGGGCCCGCACCCCGTCCCACTTGAACTCGTACGCCCAGCCGTCACCCGCCGGGAGCTGCCCGGTCATCGCGAGCATCGGCTTGATCGGCGCGCCGGGCACGACCCGACTGTAGTGGCACGCGGAACGCCTCGCGCCTCGTTCGATCGGATGGGAGCATGGTCGCTACCGGGGAAGGGAGTGCAGCATGCGCGCCATCTGGAAGGGAGCCGTGTCGTTCGGGCTTGTCTCGATCGGCGTGAAGCTGTACTCGGCGACCGAGGAGAAGGACATCCGGTTCCACCAGGTGCACAAGGAGGACGGCGGGCGGATCCGCTACAAGCGCACCTGCCAGGTCTGCGGCGAGGAGGTCAGCTACGACGACATCGCCAAGGGGTACGACATCGGCGGCGGCGAGATGGTCATCCTCACCGACGAGGACTTCGCCGACCTGCCGTTGAGCACCTCGCGGGCGATCGACGTGCTGGAGTTCGTCCCCGCCGAGCAGGTCGACCCGATCCTCTACGCCAAGTCGTACTTCCTGGAACCGGAGGGCACCGCCACCAAGCCGTACGTGCTGCTGCGCGACGCGCTCGTCGACTCCGAGCGGGTGGCGATCGTCAAGGTGGCGATCCGGCAGCGGGAGCAGCTCGCCACGCTGCGGGTCCACCAGGGCGTGCTGCTGCTCAACACGATGCTGTGGCCGGACGAGATCCGGAAGCCGGACTTCGGCTTCCTCGACGAGGACCTGAAGGTCCGGCCGCCCGAGCTGGCGATGGCCAGTTCACTGATCGACTCGATGGCCGGCGACTTCCAGCCGGATGCCTTCACCGACGACTACCGGGCCGCGCTGCAGGAGGTCATCGACGCGAAGGTGGAGGGCCGCGAGGTCGTCCAGCCGGAGGAGGTCGAGGAGGCCCCGGCGGCGGCGGTGGACCTGATGGCGGCGCTGAAGGCGTCCGTGGAGCGGGCGAAGGCCGCTCGCGGCGAGGCGCCGGCCGGCCGGGGAGCCGGGGAGCCGACCCCGATCTCGGCGGCGCGCTCGGCGCAGAAGAAGGCCGCCGAGAAGAAGGCCCCGGCGAAGAAGGCCCCGGCCAAGAAGACCGCGGAGAAGAAGGCCGCGCCCAAGAAGGCCGCCGCGAAGAAGACCGCGGAGAAGAAGGCCGAGCCGGCCAAGAAGAAGGCCGCCCCGAAGAAGGCCGCCCGCAAAACCGCCTGAGGTGTAAGGAAGGGCCCCTTCTTAACGCCTCCGGTAGAGCACGGGCCCCCTGTTAACACCTGAAACCGCCGCCAGCACGCTTGCCTTGACGTCGGCGGCAAGGTCTAGCGTGAGGCGCGTCGGACGAGGGAGGTCGGATGCGCATCGGTGAGCTGGCGGAACGCGCCGGTACCAGCACCCGGACCCTGCGCTACTACGAGACGCACGGCCTGGTCCGGGCGGCCCGCTCGGCGAACGGCTACCGGATCTACGACGAGTCGGAGCTGCACGTCGTACGCGAGATCCGGACGCTGCTCGGCGCCGGCTTCGCCCTGGCGGACATCCGCCCCTTCGTCGCCTGCCTGCGCGCCGGCAACGCCTCCGGGCACGTCTGCCCGGACTCGGTGGCCGTGCTACGGCGGAAACTGGCCGAGCTCGACGCCGGCATCGACCGGCTCCAGGCGGTCCGGCAGGAGTTGCGGGACCAGCTCGCCGACGCCATCGCCCACCGGGAGGAAGCATGCACGAGACGATGCACGGCGCGCTGACCGCCGTCACCGACGACACCTTCGCCGCCACGGTGCTCGCCGCCGACCGGCCCGTCGTGGTCGACTTCTGGGCCGACTGGTGCCCGCCCTGCCGGGCGATCTCCCGGAGCCTCACCGAGCTGGCCGACGAGTTCGCGGGGCGGATGCTGTTCACCACCGTCGACACCGACGAGAATCCGGAGGTCACCCGCACGTACGCCGTGTTGTCGCTGCCCACGCTGCTGGTGTTCCGCGACGGTGCGGTGGTCGCGTCCGTCGTCGGGGCCCGACCGAAGCACCACCTCCGGCAGTCGCTGGCCCGGTACCTGGTGACCGACTTCACGGTGGTGCCGGGGACGGCGTGACGGCTGCGCCGGATGCGGCGACGGTGGAGGAGGCACGGTGGGCCTCCGGGCGGGTACCGTGTGCGTCGGCCATCCCCCCGGCACCCGGTGCCGGCCACCACTTTCGAGCAGGGAGTCGACGCGGTGAGCGACCGTACGCAGAACCGGGCACAGAAGTCGGAGCGGCGGCTGGCCGCGCAGCTCGCCGCGCAGAAGGCGGCCGAGGCCAAGCGGCGTCGCCAGGCCTGGGCCGGCGGTCTCGCCGGTATCGCCGTGGTCGCGATCCTGATCACCGTGTTCGTGCTGGTCGACCGCGGTCGGGACGACGCCGCGGAGCAGACCGCCGGCAGCCCGTCGGCGAGTGCCTCCGCTCCCGCCGCCGGTGGTGCGGGCGCCCCGCTGCCGGAGGGGGCCGACCCGGCGTTGAACACCAAGCCGGCCGTGGAGGCGGGCAAGGGCGAGCTGACGAAGCTCGTCGTCACCCCGCTGATCAAGGGCACCGGCCCCGAGGTCAAGCAGGGTCAGACGATCACCACCAACTACGTGGGCGTCTTCTACGCCGACGGCAAGGAGTTCGACTCCTCCTGGTCGCGTGGCGAGCCGGCGAGCTTCGCGATCGGCGTCGGGCAGGTCATCCCGGGCTGGGACCAGGGCCTGGTCGGTGTGACCGTCGGCAGCCGGGTCCAGCTGGACATCCCCGCCGAGCTGGCGTACGGCACCGACGCGTCCAGCGGTCGGCCGACCGGCCCGCTGCGCTTCGTCGTGGACGTGCTCGGCGCCCAGTGACGGCGGGCGCCGCGACGTGCGCCGACGGCCGGACCGTCCCCGGAGCGGTGCGGTTGCCCACAGAGGGCTTCCGACCCGTCACCCCCGGCAGTAGGTTCAGCGTCACCCCGGCGGCCCGCCGTCCGGGGTGACCGGAGCGGACGCGGAGGTGCACGTGACGGACGACCCGGGGCGGATCGCCCGGTTGATGTGGACGCACTTCGAGCCGGTCCACGCGGTGACGTACTTCCATCCGCGCGCCCGCGCCGCGTACGAGGCGGTGGGGCTGCGCGGCTACTGGCGGGGTTACTTCGCCGGCCGGGCCGCCCCGCTCGGCGCCACCGAGGCGGCGCCGGTGGTGGCCGCCTTCTTCAACTTCGCCCCGCACATGGTGCAGCGCGCCCTGCCGGCGGTCTGGAAGCTGGCCACCCCGCAGGAGGCGCTGCGGGCCCGGCTCACCGGCGCCGTGCAGGCGCTCGCCGAGCTGACGTACGAGCTGCCGGAGGCGCACCTGGTGGAGGCCGCCGACCTGCTGGAGGCCGCGGCGGACGAGGTCGAGGTGGCCGGCCGGGTCCTGGGTGCGGCGAACGCGGCGCTGCCCCGCGGCGACTACCCGCTCGCCCGGCTCTGGCAGGCCGCCACCACCCTGCGCGAGCACCGGGGCGACGGGCACGTCGCGGCGCTGGTGGCTGCCGACCTCGACCCGGTGGAGACGCTGGCCTGGCGGGTCGCCGTGGACATGTCGCCGGCGAACCTGCTCGGCCGGGGCTGGTCGGAGGAGCAGTGGACGGCGGCGCGCGGCCGGCTGGCCGAGCGGGGCTGGCTCACGTCCGACGGCGAGGCGACCGAACGGGGTCGGGCCGGGTTCCGGGCCGTGGAGGACGCCACCGACGCGGCCGCCGCCCGACCGTGGCGGGCCCTCGGGCCCGATCGCACGGCGCGGGTCCGCGAGCTGCTCGATCCCATCGCGCGGGCCGGTCACACGGTCATCCCGCCGGGCAGTCCGATCGGCCTGCCCGCGCTACAGGGTTGATCAGCAGGTTCCGGACGCGTAGCGGGCCAGGTTTTCTGCGTCGACGACGGTGACACACCGGGCACTCACCCGGACCACACCGGCCCTGCTGAGCCGATGGAGCGCGCGGTTGACGGTGACACGGGTCAACCCGGCGGCACGCGCCAACTCCTCCTGGGAGCCGCGCCAGGTCGGGTCGCCGGCGCGGTTGGCGGTGTCGAGCAGCGTCGCGGCGACGCGGGCGACAGCGGGCCGGGTCGTCGTGGCCGCCAGTCGCTCCCGGTTGACGAGCACGTCCCGGGCGAGGTGCCCGAGCACGTGCTGCCGCACCGGCTCGTGCTGGTCGAGCAGCGCCAGGAAGGTGTCACGGGGCAGCAGCCGGACCGTGCAGCCGCGCGGGGTGACGAGATCGGCGGTCGCGGGGCCGCCGGAGAGCAGCGTCGGCTTGTCGACGATGGCCGGCGCCTCCCACCGCGCCGACCAGAGCTCAGCGCCGGACGGGCCGGTGTGCCGGGCCACCACCGCGCCGGCGACGAGCAGGACGGCGAAGCGGGCGGGCGCGCCGACCGGCCGCAGCACCGCCCCGGACCGATGGCGGACGGTCGGGCAGGCCCGGTCGAGTTGCTCCAGCACCGCTGGCGCGAGCCCGCGCAGAGCAGGGATGTCGGCGAGCCCGGTCATGTAACAAGTGATACAGCCTCGCCCGGGCGCCGACCGTACGGTCTTCTGCATGTGGATCGTGGAACTGACCTTCACCGACGCACCGGAACGGCTCGCCGCCCGTCCCGCGCACCGACGGAACCTCACCGCCCTGCGCGAGCGGGGCGTCGTCCGGATGGCCGGCCCGCTCGCCGGCGACTCCGGGGCGGTGATCGTCCTCGACGCGCCGGACCGGGCGACGGTGGACGCCGTGCTGGCCGGCGACCCGTACTTCACGACGCCGGGGGTGCGGGTCGCCTCCGTGCGGGAGTGGGCACCGTTCCTGACCTGAAGCCGACCCGCGCGGCTGCCGCGGATCCGGCAGGATGGGTGCGTGGTGGACGCGGTGATCTTCGACCTGGACGGCGTGATCGTGGACTCCGAGCCGGTCTGGGAGGAGGTGCGGCGGGCGTACGTGGCGGCGCACGGCGGCACCTGGCAGGCCGACACGCAGCGCCGGCTGATGGGCATGAGCACCGGCGAGTGGTCCCGCTACCTGAGCGGGGAGCTGGGCGTCGACCGGACGGCCGAGCAGGTCGCCACCGAGGTGGTGGAGGAGATGACCCGGCGGTACGCGCAGCGCGTACCCCTGATCGACGGGGCCGACCACGTGGTGCGCCGGCTGGCCGGGCGGTGGCCGCTGGGGCTGGCCAGCTCGTCGCCGGCTCGGCTGATCGAGGCGGCGCTGGCCGCGACCGGTCTCACCGACGTGTTCGGTGCGACCCTGTCGACCGAGCAGACGACGCACGGCAAGCCCGCCCCGGACGTCTACCTGGCCGTGGCCGCCCGGCTCGGCGTCGACCCGGCCCGCTGCGCCGCGATCGAGGACTCGTCGAACGGCGTACGCTCCGCGGCCGCGGCGGCGATGGCGGTGGTGGCGGTGCCGCACGGGTCTTATCCGCTGGACCCGGACGCCGAGCGGCTGGCCGCGGTGGTGCTCGGCGCGATCGGTGAGCTGACGCCGGAGACCGTCGCGGCGCTGACCTGACTGCTCAGGCCGGGTGGGCGACCACGCCGAGCAGCGGAGGCGGCCCGTCGAGCCGGGTGAGGTCGTGGACGGTCCAGCCGGCGGCCGTCAAGCGGTCGGTGAGACGTACGGCGAGGTCGGCCGCGCGGGCGGCGTCCGGTGGCTGGTAGACGAGGTGCAGCCGTCCGCCGGGGGCGAGCGACGCGGCGAGCCGGTCCAACTCGATGGTGGCCGGGCCGGTCCAGAAGAGGTTCACGTTGACGGCGAGGACGCGGTCGAAGCGTTCCCCGACCAGGTCCACGGTGGCGAGTTCACCCTCGCGGAGGACCGCCCGGCCGGCGGCGACGAGATCGGCGTTTCGCTGGCCGGCGGCCCGCAGGGCGGACGCGGACCGGTCCACCGCGACCACGCGGGCGACCTCCGGGACCTCTCCGAGCAGCGCCAGGGCGACGCCCCGTCCGCAGCCGATCTCCAGTACGCGGTGGCCGGCGCGGACATCGAGCCGGTCCACCGCCCAGCGCAGCCGCTCGGGCACTGTGGCCGTCATCCGGTCAGCGTAGCGACGGTCGGGAGCCGGCGGTGCGGTCAGATCGACCGGCTCCGGCTGGACCGGGGCAGGAACCGGCGGGTTTCGCGCCCCACGTCCCACCCGGGCGGCGGCGCGCCGTCCGGGCCGGCCTCGGGTTGCGCCGGCCACCCGGTACTGCAAGGCGGTTCCGCGTCCTTCTCCAGCAGCCTGTGTCGCATGGCCCCATCCCTCCCACCGACTACCCCGTTGTACGGTTTCCAGGGCCGCCGGGATCGGTGTGCGCGGGCGGGTTTCCGCTGCGAGCGGTGACGACGACCCGCCGCGCCCGGGTGCGGCATGAGCGGGGGCGCGCCGGGTACGGCAACCGGCGGCGCACCGTGCGGCACAGGTGAGGAGACGGCGATGAAGGCGATCGTGTACGAGCGCACCGGCGACCCCTCGGTGCTGCAAGTGGTCGACCGGCCGGTGCCGGAGCCGGGTCCCGGTGAGGTGCTGGTCCGGGTGGCGGTCTCCGGGGTGAACCCGACGGACTGGAAGGCACGCCGGCAGTGGCCGCTGCCGGCCGGCTGGCAGACGCCCGGCCAGGACGGCGCGGGCGTGGTGGAGGCGGTCGGCGAGGGCGTCGACCAGCAGCTGATCGGTTCGCGGGTCTGGCTCTGGGAGGCGGCCTGGCAGCGGCCCTGGGGGACCGCCGCGGAGTACACGGTGATCCCGGTCCGCCAGGCGGTACCCCTCGGTAGCGCCTCCTTCGACCTGGGCGCCTGCCTGGGGATTCCGTTCCTGACCGCGCACCGGTGCCTGACCGCCGGTGAGTACATGCCGGAGAAGCTGCACGCGGGGGCGCTCAGCGACCACACCGTGCTGGTGCAGGGCGGGGCGGGGGCGGTCGGCAACGCGGCGATCCAGCTCGCCCGCTGGGCCGACGCCTGCGTGGTCGCGACGGTGAGCAGCGCGGAGAAGGCGCAGCTCGCGGCAGCGGCCGGGGCCAGCTTCGTGGTCAACTACCGCGAGCAGGACGTGGTCGAGGAGGTCCGCAAGATCGCGCCCGACGGGGTCCACACGATCGTCGAGGTCTCCGCGGCGCGCAACGCCGCCACCGACGTCCAGTTGCTCCGGGCGGGCGGCGCGGTCTGCGTGTACGCCGATGACGGCGGCGCCGAGGTGACCCTGCCGATCCGGCCGCTCATGGTGCCGAACGCGCGCTGGCAGTTCGTGTTGGTCTACACGGAGCCGAAGGCGGCGAAGGCGCAGGCGGTGCGGGACGTGGCGGCGGCGGTCGCGCAGGGCGGCGTGCGGGTCGGCGAGGAGGCGGGCCTGCCGCTGCACCACTACTCGCTGGAGGCGACCGCGGCGGCGCACCAGGCGGTGGAGAACGGTGCCGTCGGCAAGGTGCTCATCGGCACCACGGACGCGGGCTGAACCGGGCTGACCTGGACTTTTTTCCCATCAGCGGGACAGAGGCGAACAACTTTCGCAAGAATGACGGTGCGGGTCGCCCCGCATGGAACGGGCGGCCCCGGCGCGGTGCGAACGCCGGGGCCGTCCCTGGGGAGGGATGCCTCAGCAAAGCGTGTCCCTGCCCAACAGGCGACGGCGCGCCGGAAAACGTTACGGCGCGGTCAGCTGGCGGACTTCCAGCCCGCCCTCCGCGTACCGGGACCGGACCACCTTCTTGTCGAACTTGCCGACGCTGGTCTTCGGCACGGCGTCGATGACGGCCCACCGCTCGGGCAGCTGCCAGCGGGCCACCGAGCCGGCGAGGAAGTCCCGTAGCTCCTCGGCGCCGGTCGTCGCGCCCTCGCGGAGCACCACCGTGGCCAGCGGCCGCTCGCCCCAGCGCTGGTCCGGTACGCCCACCACGCAGGCCTCGACCACGTCCGGGTGGGCCATCAGCGCGTTCTCCAGCTCCACCGAGGAGATCCACTCCCCGCCGGACTTGATGACGTCCTTCGCGCGGTCGGTGAGGGTGATGAACCCGTCCGGCGACAGCGTGCCCACGTCGCCGGTCCGCAGCCAGCCGTCCCGGAACTTCTCCTCGTCCGGGGTCTCGTCGCCGACGTACCGCCCGGTCACCCACGGCCCGCGTACCTCCAGCTCGCCCACGGACGTCCCGTCGGCGGGCAGCGGCTCGGCCAGCGGGCCGACGATCCGGGCCTCGACGCCGGCCGGGACCCGGCCCTGCGTGTACCGGTACCGCCAGGCGTCCGCGTCGTCGACGCCGGCCGGCGGGCGGGCCACCGAGCCGAGCGGCGAGGTCTCGGTCATGCCCCAGGCGTGGATCACCCGGATGCCGTGGCGTTCCTCGAACGCGTGCATCAGCGCCGGTGGGCACGCCGAGCCGCCGACGATCACCTCCGTCAGGGCGGCGGTGTCGACGTCATGGCTGTCCAGGTACGCGAGCAGGTCGGTCCAGATGGTCGGGACGGCGCCGGCCAGGGTGGGCTTCTCGGCGGTGATCATCTCGGCGATCGGCGCGGCCTGGAGGAACCGGTCCGGCATGACAAGCGACGCGCCGGAGAGGAACGCCGCGTAGGGCAGGCCCCAGGACATCGCGTGGAACATCGGCACGATGGCGAGCACGCGGTCACGCGGGCCGAGGCCGAACGATTCCGGCATGCAGACCTGGAGCGAGTGCAGGTAGATCGACCGGTGTGAGTAGGCCACGCCCTTGGGGTTGCCGGTGGTTCCGGAGGTGTAGCAGAGGGCGGCGGCGTCGCGCTCGTCCACCTCCGGCCAGTCGTACGTGTCCGGCCGGCCCTCCAGCAGGGCGTCCCAGTGGTGCACGGAGATCCGGTCGCCGGCTGCCGCGACCAGCGGGGCGGGGTCGCCGCCGCCGACCACCACGACGTGCCGGACGGTCGTCATGTCGCCGATGACCTTCGCCAGCAGCGGGATGAGCGTCGAGTCGACAAGCACCACCCGGTCCTCGGCGTGGTTGGCGATGTAGGCGACCTGGTCGGGGAAGAGGCGGATGTTCAAGGTGTGCAGCACCGCGCCCATGCTGGGCACGGCGAAGTACGCCACCAGGTGTTCGGTGTTGTTCCACAGGAAGGTGGCGACGCGCTCGTCACCGGTGACGCCGCACTCGTCGCGCAGCGCGTGCGCCAGCCGGGCGGCCATCCGGCCCACCTCGGCGTACGTGATCCGGCGGGGCTCGGCACCGGTCCAGGTGACCACCTCGGCCGTGCCGTGCACGGTGGAGCCGTGGTCGAGGATCCGGGAGACCTGGAGGGGGGCGTCCATCATCGTGCTACGCATGGGTAACAAGCTAGTGTCGCCAGTCACAGCTGGGAACCCCGGAACTCCGGACCGGCCCGGGGAAGGTGCGTAGATTGTCCGCGTGAGCATCTCCTGGGCAGACTCGTATGTCGGGCAGCTGCGCGCGCTCGCCGGGGACCGGACGCTGATGTTCGTCGGTGCCCGCGCGGTGGTCCGGGACAACGCCGGCCGCGTCCTGCTGATCCAGCGCTCGGACAACGGCCAGTGGGCCATGCCGGCCGGGGCCATGGAGCTGGGCGAGTCGATCGCCGACTGCGCGGTACGCGAGGTCCGCGAGGAGACCGGGCTGCGGGCGTTGCGGGTCAGCGCCTTCGCCCTCTACACCGGCCCGGACCGGACGCACACCAACATGTACGGGCACACCTACCAGATCTTCACCACCGCGTTCCGGGTGGAAGAGTGGGACGGTGAGCTCGCCCGGGTCACCGACGAGACGAGCGACGCCGGCTTCTTCCACCGCACCCATCTGCCGAGCCCGCTGTCGGCCAGCGTCCCGGAGACCCTGGCCGACCTGGACGTCTTCGAGCAGACCAACCGCCTGATCCTGAAGTAGCTCAGAGCAGGGTCTGCGACCTGGCTTCCATGTCGGCGGCGGCCTCCTCCTTCGACTCCTTCGCCAGCGGCTTGCCGCCCGCCGCCGGGGCCTCGCCGCCGAGGCCGTCGGTGCCGCCGGCCGCACCCTCCGGGCCGCCGCGCAGCTTCTCGTCGGGCAGCAGCAGCGTGACCAGCACCGCCAGGACGGCGATCAGCCCGGCGGTGAGGAACACCAGGTCCAGCGCCGCCACGAACGATCCCTGCACCGCCGCGCGCACCGGTCCGGGCAGGGCGAGGATCGTCGCCGGGTCGTTTACCGACACGTCGGCGCCACCGCTCGCCGCCACGGCCGCCCGCTGCTCGGGCGGCAGTTGGGCGAGCGCGCCGGGCAGCCGGCCGGCCAGTTCGGACGTGAGCCGCGAGGACAGCACCGCGCCGAGGATCGCCACCCCGAACGACCCGCCCAGCGACCGGAAGAACGTCGCCGCGGAGGTGCCGGCGCCCAGGTCCCGCATCGACACGGCGTTCTGCACGGCGAGGACCAGCGACTGCATGCACAGGCCGAGGCCGACGCCGATCACCACCATGAAGCCGAAGGCCACCCAGAGGGACGTCCGCACCTCCAGCCGGCTGAACAGCAGCATCCCGGCCAGCAGCACCACGGAACCGGCGACCGGGAACCACTTGTACCGGCCGATCCGGCTCATCGCCCGGCCGGTGAGCACCGAGGTGACGATGACGCCGGCCATCATCGGAAGCATCAGCAGACCGCTGCGGGTCGGTGAGGCGCCCTTGACGATCTGCAGGTAGAGCGGGATGAAGATGATCGACCCGAACATCACCAGACCGAGCACGAAACCGGCCGAGTTGGCCAGGGCGAAGGTCGGGCTGCGGAACAGCCGCAGCGGCAGGATCGGCTCGGCGACGCGGGCCTCCTGGAGGACGAACAGCACCCCCAGCACGGCCCCGGCGGCGAAGAGGCCGATGATCACGCCCGAGTCCCAGGCGTACTCGTTGCCGCCCCAGCTCAACGCGAGCAGCAGGCAGCTCACCCCGGCCACCAGCAGGGTGGCGCCCAGCCAGTCGATCGCGTGCCGCCGGCGCTCGAACGGGACCAGCCGCAGCACCCGGGAGCACACGACGATGGCCAGGATCGCCAGCGGCACGTTGATGTAGAAGATCCAGCGCCAGTCGGTCTCGGCGAAGTACCCGCCGACCAGCGGGCCGGCCACCGACGACACTCCGAACACCGCCCCGAAGAGACCCTGGTAGCGGCCGCGCTCCCGGGGTGACACCACGTCCGAGATGATGGTGAACGCCAGCGTCAGCAGGCCGCCGGCGCCGAGGCCCTGCACGCCCCGCGTCACGATCAGCTGGGTCATGTCCTGGGACAGACCGGCGAGCAGCGAGCCGAGCAGGAACGTCCCGATCGAGAAGAGGAAGACCGGCCGGCGTCCGTACAGGTCGGCCATCTTGCCGTAGAGCGGGGTCGACGCGGTCGAGGCGAGCAGGTACGCGGTCACCACCCAGGAGTAGTGGTTGATCCCGCCCAGCTCGCCGACGATTGTCGGCAGCGCGGTTCCCACGATGGTCTGGTCCAGCGCGGCCAGCAGCATGCCGGTCATCAGGCCGAGCATCAGCAGCCGGATCTGGCGCGCGGTCAGCCCTGCGGTCTGGGTCGTCATTCCGCGTTCTTTCCCGACCTGTCCGGAACATGCACGCCGACCCCGCGGCGCGTGACGGTGACCACCGGCGACGAATTCGCCTGGACAGCGCACGCGCGGGCGGACGAGCATGCTGGCTCGTGGCATCGCTCCGCCGGCTCGCGCTGGACCTCACCCCGCTTCGCAGGTCACGGGACTACCGCCTGGTCTTCGCCGCGGCGGGGGTGTCCGGGTTCGGGTCGTTCATCACGTACGTGACGGTGCCGTACCAGGTGTACCAGCTCACCGGTGACCCGCTGCTGGTCGGCCTGATCGGCGTGTGTGAACTCGTACCCCTGCTGCTGATGGCCTTCGTCGGCGGCGCGCTGGCGGACTTCCTCGACCGCCGGCTGCTCGTGCTCGGTGCCGAGGTCGGTTTCACGCTGCTCTGCGGCGTACTCCTGCTGAACTCGCTGGGGACCGCGCCGCAACTGTGGTTGCTGTACCTGGTGGCGGCGCTCACCGCGGCGCTGGACGGCCTGCAACGCCCGGCGATGGAAGGGCTCACGCCGCGGATCGTGGCGCCGGACGAGATCCCGGCGGCGAGCGCGTTGAACTCGCTGCGCATGCAGATCGCCCAGCTCGGCGGCCCGGCGGTGGCCGGCGTGCTGATCGCCAGCGTCGACCTGGCCTGGGTGTACGCGATCGACCTGGCCACCTTCGCGGTCTCGCTGCTCTGCCTGGCGCTGGTGCGCGCGGTGCCACCGCCCCCGGCCGCCGACCGGCCGTCGCTGCGGTCGGTGGTGACCGGCCTGCGGTACGCGCGCAGCCGCCCCGAACTGCTCGGCACCTACCTGGTCGACATCAACGCGATGTTCTTCGGCATGCCGCAGGCGCTCTACCCGTTCATGGCCGAGCGCCTGGGCGGGCCGGCCGTGCTCGGGCTGCTCTACGCCGCCCCGGCGGTCGGGTCGCTGCTGGCCACCGTCGGCTCCGGCTGGACCGCGCGGGTGCACCGGCACGGGCTGATGGTGGTGCTGGCCGCCGGCGCCTGGGGCCTCGCCATCGTCGGCTTCGGGCTGGTGACGTCGCTCTGGGCGGCGCTGTTCTTCCTCGCCCTGGCCGGCGCGGCGGACATGGTCTCCGGCCTCTTCCGCATGATCATCTGGAATCAGACGATCCCCGACCACCTGCGGGGACGGCTCGCCGGGATCGAGATGCTCTCCTACTCGACCGGTCCGCTGCTGGGGCAGCTCCGCTCCGGCCTGATGGCCCGCACCCCGCTCGGCGTGCAGGGGTCGATCGTCTCCGGCGGCATCCTCTGCGTCGTCGGCACGATCGCCCTCGCGGCGGCCCTACCCGCCTTCCTGCGCTACGACGGCCGCGAGGGCCGCGCCCGCAAGGAAGCGGAAGAAGCCGCCCACACCGCCGCCACCACCGCCCCCCTCCCCGCCCGTTGATCATGAAGTTGTCGGGCTCGCCGTCGGCGTGTCGCGCCGACAACTTCATGATCAACAGGGGGCGGCGGGCGGGTGTCAGTGCCGGCCCTCGGCGAACTCTTCGACGATCTTGGCGCAGAACGCCGGGAGATCGTCCGGCTTGCGGCTGCTGACCAGGCCGTTGTCCGTGACCACCGGCTCGTCGACCCACGTCGCGCCGGCGTTCGTCAGGTCGGTACGCAGACTCGGCCAGCTCGTGATCCGGCGGCCCCGCACCACGTCCGCCTCGACAAGCGTCCACGGCCCGTGGCAGATCACGCCGACCGGCTTGCCGGCCTCGAAGAACGCCTTCACGAAACGCACCGCGTCCGGGTCCGTCCGCAGGAAGTCCGGGTTCGCCACACCACCCGGCAGCACCAGCCCGTCGTACCGCCCGGCGTCCGCGTCGGCCGCCGTCACGTCGACGTCGTACGTCTTGCTCTGGTCCAGGTGGTTGAACGACTGGATCGACCCGGGCTTCAACGAGACCAGCTCGACCGTCGCACCGGCCTGCTCCACCGCCTCGCGAGGCTCGGTGTACTCCACCTCCTCCACGCCGTCGGCGGCCAGGAACGCGATCCGCTTGCCCGCAAGTGTCGTCACTGCCATCTCGATCCATCTCCTCTCCGGGGTACCCTTCGTCGGTTCCCGCCGCCCCCGGCACCAAACGCGGCGCCCGTCACGCCAGGTTTGACCCGGCGGACCGGGGGGACCCCGGAGGGCATGGCAGGAGCAGCAGCGGAACAGCGCCGGCTCGCCGCCGTGGTGGAGAGCTGGCTGGGGCGCCCCGTCCTGGTCATCGGGGACGCGATGCTCGACGAGTGGCGGTTCGCCGAGTCCGACCGGCTCTGCCGGGAGGCGCCGGCACCGGTCCTCACCCTGCGGCGGCGGATCTCCGCGGCCGGCGGAGCGGCGAACACCGCCGTCAACATCGCCGCGCTCGGCGGCCGGGCCGCGCTCGTCGCACCGGTCGGCGCGGACGTGGCCGGGGACGAACTGCACGACTGCCTGGACCGGGCGGGCGTCTGGGACCGTACGGTCAGCCACCCGAGCCGGCCGACGCCGGTCAAGCGGCGGATGCTCGCCGGCAACCAGATCCTGCTGCGGGAGGACTCCGGCGACCCGGACGACCCCCTGGACGACGAGGGGGTGGACCGGCTGCTCACCGCGCTGGACTGCGCCACCGAGGAACTGCGCGCGGCGGGCGGCGAGGCCCCGACACTTGTCGTCTGCGACTACGCGCTCGGCGCTCTCCCGGCGCCCGTACGCGCCTGGCTGGTCGCCAACCGGGAGCGCTTCGCGACCGTCGCGCTCGACGCGCACGACCTCGCGGACTGGCGCGGGCTCGCGCCCACCGTGGTCACCCCGAGCTTCGCCGAGGCCACCCGGCTGCTCGCCCGCGCGGCGGCCCGACCCGCCGGCAACGAACTGCACCTGGACCACCCCGACGGGGACCCGTCCGACGGCCCGTCCGAGCTGACCGTCGGCGTTGCGCCCGGCGACGGCTCGCCCGCCCGCCCCGGTGCGAACGGCCGGACGACGCCTCTCGGGCCGACCAGCCTCGGGCCGACCGGCCTCGGGCCGACCGGTGAGCCCGGCCCCGGTGAGGACCGGATCGCCATGACCGGTGACGGGCTCAGCGTCACCGGCACCGGCCTGACCGTGTCCGCGGGCGTGGACCGGGCGGGCCTCGCCGAGTCCCGCCTGGCCGAGCTGCGCGAGCACACCGGCGCGGACGTCGTGGCGGTCACCCTGGACACCGAGGGCGCGGTGGTCGCCGGCCCCGACGGCGCGCCGAGCCGCAGCCACAGCACCCCGGTGCCGGCCAGCCACGCGGTGGGCGCCGGGGACGCGTACCTGGCGGCGATGACACTCGCGCTGGCCGCCGACGCGCCGCTGCCGACCGCCGCGCAGCTCGCCCAGCTCGCAGCCACCATCACGGTCTCGGACACGGGCACCTGCGTCTGCCGGCGGGAGGACCTCCTCGCCGCGCTCGACTCCCCCGCCGACCAGGGCCGGTCGCCCGTCGTCGACGCCGACGCGCTCGCCGCGATCATCGGGGAGCACCGCCGGGCCGGCCGCTCGGTGGTCTTCACCAACGGCTGCTTCGACGTGCTGCACCGGGGGCACGTCCGCTACCTCGAGCAGGCCCGCACGCTCGGCGACCTGCTGGTGGTGGCGGTCAACTCCGACGGCAGCGTACGCCGGTTGAAGGGCGCGGACCGGCCGGTGAACCCGGTCGAGGACCGCGTCGCCCTGCTGTCCGCCCTGTCCTGTGTGGACCACGTCGTGGTCTTCGAGGAGGACTCCCCCGCCCGGCTCATCGAGGCCGTCCGGCCCGACGTCTACGTCAAGGGCGGCGACTATCCGCCGGAGATGGTGCCGGAGGCGCCCCTCGTGCGCCGGCTCGGCGGCCAGGTGCGCACCCTCGGGTACGTGCCGGACCGCTCCACCTCGGCGATCATCGACCGGATCCGCGCGCACGGCACCGAGTCACCGGTGGTGGAGCAGGCGTGAACCGACCGCTCGACCTCGGCGCGCCGGACCGGTTCCGCGCCGACCGGCACCTCGACGTGCTGATCCCCACCCGGAACCGGCCGGCCGAGCTGGCGGTCACCCTGTCCGGGCTTGCCGCTCAGGAGGGCGTCGGCGACTTCGGGGTGGTGGTCAGCGACCAGTCCGACGGCGAGCCCGCGTACGCACACCCGGCCGCGGCGACGATGGTCCGGGCGCTGCGCCACCGGGGGCACCCGGTGCTGCTGACCCGCCGGCTGCCCCGGCGCGGCCTGGCGGAGCACCGCGCGTCGCTGCTGGCCGCCTCCGCCGCCCGCTACGTGCTCTGCCTCGACGACGACGTGTGGCTGGAACCGGGGACGCTGTGCCGGTTGGTCACCGCGATCGAGGAGCTGGGCTGCGGCTTCGTCGGCAACGCGGTGCACGGCCTGTCGTACGTCGACGACGTCCGGCCGGAGACGCACCGGCACTACGAGGAGTGGGACGGGCCGCCGGCGCCGGAGCGGATCCGCCCGGGCACCCCGGAGTGGCAGCGCGCGTCGATCCATCCGGCGGCGAACCTGCTGCACGTGACCGAGAAGCTCGACCTGCCGCCGGGCGCCTGGCGGGCGTACAAGATCTCCTGGATCGGCGGGTGCGTGCTGTACGACCGGGCGAAGCTGACCGACGCGGGCGGCTTCGACTTCTGGCAGCGGGTGCAGGAGAAGCACCAGGGTGAGGACGTGGCCGCCCAGCTCGCCGTGCTGGAGCGCCACGGCGGCGCCGGTGTCCTGCCCAGCGGCGCGTACCACCTGGAGTCACCGACCACGGTCACCGAGCGCGAGGTGGAGGCGTGGGAGGTGCTCCTCGCCGAGCGGGACGCGCCGCAGCCGGCGTGACAGCCGCGGCGGCTTGTTAAGAAGGGGCCCTTCCTCTACCGCAGGCGTTAACAGGGGGCCCTTCCTTACGTCGCGAGCAGTTCGCGGGCGGCTTCCAGCACCTCGATCGTCGGCACGTCGGCCACGAAGGAGTCGCGGTGCGGGCACTCGCCGTCGCCCGGGCGGTGCGGGTAGATCCCCGGGGTGCAGTCGACGCCGCAGACCGGGCAGTGCACGGTCCACGAGCTGATCGGGCGGTGCCGGCCGCGCAGCGGGTTCGCCGTGTTGATGAGGTTGCCGACCCAGAACACGCCGACGGTGGCGGTGCCCACGGCCGCCGCCAGGTGCAGTGGGCCGGTGTCGTTGGAGACCACCAGCGCGCACCCGGCGTAGGCGCCGGCGAGCCCGCCCAGGCTGAGCGCGCCGACCAGCGGCCGCACCGGCGCCCCGGCCGCCGCGACCACCCGGTCCACCAGTTCCTGCTCGGCGGGCGTGCCGGTCACCAGTACCTGGTACCCGTCGCCGTGCAGTTCCCGGGCCACCTCCGCGAACCGTTCTGCGGGCCAGCGCCGCCGGGTGTCGGTGGCTCCAGGGTGGAGCGCGACGCGGGGTCGGTCCGCCGGCCCGAGCACCTCGGCCGCCTCGGCCCGGTCGGCGGCGGTGACGGCGAGGGTCGGGACGATCGTGGTCGCCGGAGCGCCCACCAGGGCCGCCACCTCCAGGTAGCGGATCACCTCGTGCTGGTAGTAGACGTACCGGAGCCAGCGGTCCAGCGGTTGAGCGTCGTCGGCGCGCAGGCCGGCGGTCACCCGCGCGCCGAGACCGGCGACGACCGGGTTGGAGTTGGCACCGCCGCCGTGGATCTGCAACGCCAGGTCGAAGCGTTCCTTGCGGGCGGCGGCGAGGAAGTCCGTCATCGCCGACTCCGGCTCGCCGGGCTCCGGGGCGCGGATCCCGGGCGCGGGCGGGATCACCAGGACCCGGTCCACCGGGCCGGGCCGGTCGCGCCACAGCTTCGCGTGCCACGGCGCGCCGAGCAGCACGATCTCCGCCTCCGGGTACGCGGACCGCAGCGCCTCCAGCGCCGGTAGGGCGAAGATGAAGTCGCCGAGCGCGTTGGCCCGCAGAACGGCGATGCGCTCGACGTCGGGTACGCGCCCGGCGATCGGTCCGAGCAGGTGCGGGGCGACCACGTGACCCCTACGGCCGGTCGATCTCGGTGTCCGGTTGGTGCAGCTCCCGGTCGGCGGCCGGGTCGACCGGCCTGGGCGTACCGGAGGCGGAGTCGCGGACGCCCGTGCGGCCCACGGTGATGGTGCGCGGCGCGGGTCGGGCCGCCCGGGGCAGCCGGACCCGGAGCAGGCCGTGATCCATCACCGCGTCGATTGCCTCCGGGTCCACCCGGGACGGCAGGTCCACCCGGTACTCGAAGCCGCGGGTCTCGAAGCCGCCCGGGATGCCGTGGTCGGCGTTGACCTCCGCCTCCGAGCGGGCCCGTACGCACAGCTCACGGTCGTCCAGCTCGACCGCCACCTCTTCGGGCGCCACGCCGGGCAGCCGGACGACGACCTCCCAGCCGTCGGTCGTCTCGGTCAGCTCCAGATCGGGTGAGCCGGAGCGACCGCCGACCAGCCGGCTCAGCTCGGCGCGCAGCGACTGCAGTTCGCCCATCGGGTCCCAGCCCTGCTGCCGGCCACGCCAGCCCCGCCCGAAGCCACTGTGTTCACTCATGACGCCTCTCCGATCCGCTGGGTGGCTGCCGGGGACCGCAGGGAGCTGGGCGCGTCCAGGTTGGCGTCGCGGTCGACGCCGACGCCGAGCCGGTCGACCAGTTCCCCGCCGAGCCAGGCGCTGACCCCGAGGATCGCCAGGGCGACGACCTCGATCGCGATGAGCGCGCCACCGGCGGCCCGGGAGTCGGCGTTGAGCCGGACCGCCCAGACCGCGGCGAAGAGCAGGATCACCGCCAGGTTCGCGGCGGCGTGGGTGAGCGCCACCCGCTTCGCGCGGGTGCCGGTGGGGATGGCGAGCAGGTCGAACGTGCCGGCCGCCGCGGCCAGCAGGCCACCGATCAGGCCGACGGTGATGTTCCAGTACGCGACCTCGCCGAGGAAGTCGGGACCGCCGACGGTGTCGACGACGTCGAAGATGACCGCGGTCACGAGCAGGGCCACCGGGAACATCACAAGCATCGGGTGGACGGGGTGACCCAGCACCTTGAGTCGGCTCTCCATGACCGGGCCTCCACTGTTCGGTCCTGCCGGCGGGTCGAGTGAGGCGGTACCCGTGCTTCCGACGGGCAAACCTCGCCCTGGTGGGGACCGCCTAGGCTGTCAATGGCGGCATGCCGCCATGATGGTCAACGGACGGGGGAGGGTCGCGTGACGGTGGAGATCACCACGCACGAGGAGCTGCGGGAGCTGTTGGGCACGCCGGCGCCCCGCGCCGCCGCGAAGGACCGGCCGCGCCTGCACGAACGGGACCGGGAGTGGCTGGCCGCGTCCCCGTTCTGCCTGGTCGCCACCGCGGGCGCGGACGGCACCTGCGACGTCTCGCCGAAGGGTGACCCGCCCGGCTTCGCCCTGGTGCTCGACGACACGACGATCGCCATTCCGGAGCGGCCGGGCAACAAGCGCGCCGACGGCTACCGCAACATCCTCGACAACCCGCACGTCGGGTTGATCTTCCTGATTCCCGGGCGCACCGACACGCTGCGGATCAACGGGCGTGCCCGGCTGGTCCGCGACGCGCCGTTCTTCGACGAGATGCGGGTCAAGGGCCACCGGCCGGTGCTGGCGGTGGTGGTCGAGGTCGAGCAGATCTTCTACCACTGCGCGAAGGCGTTCCTCCGGTCGGAGCTGTGGCGGCCGGAGACCTGGGCGCCGGACGCCCTGCCCTCCCGGGCACACCTGATCAAGGAGGTCGAGGCGCCGGCGGTGAGCCTGGCCGACCTGGAGCGCCACTACGGCCCGGAGTACGCCCGCCGCCTCTATGTCTGACCTGGGTCACGTTTGAGCTGGCAGCCGGGGGTACTGACTTTCTCGTGACGGACGGCCCTCGATCGTGGAGGGCGGTCGGAGCTGACGAGGAGGTTCACCTCATGACCACGAAGGTCGAGAAATCCATCGAGGTGCGGGTTCCGGTCCGCACCGCCTACAACCAGTGGACCCAGTTCGAGGAGTTCCCGAAGTTCATGGGTGGCGTCCGGGAGGTACGCCAGCTCGACGACCGGCGGATGCACTGGGTCGCCGAGATCGCCGGGGTCCGGCGCGAGTGGGACGCGACGATCCTGGAGCAGGTGCCGGACCGCAAGGTCGCCTGGGCGGCGACCGAGGGCGCGACCAACGCCGGCGCCGTCTACTTCCAGCCGGTCGACACCGAGCGCACCATGGTCCGGCTGCACCTCGAGTACGAGCCGGAGGGCCTGGTCGAGAAGGCCGGCGACAAGTTGAACGTGGTCGAGCGGCAGGCCGAGTCGGACCTGGAGAAGTTCAAGTCGTTCATCGAGAGCCGCGGCGCCGAGACCGGTGCCTGGCGCGGCACGGTGGACACCGGCGCCGGTGTCGGCACGCCGGGCGTCGAGTACGCGGCCGGAACCGAGGGTGACAGCGGCAAGGCCGGCGTCTCCGGCAAGGCCGTGGCCGCCGGTGCGGCGGTGGCCGGCGCGGCAGCCGCCGGGGCCGCTGCGGCCGCGAAGCACCGCACGGACGAGGAGGAGCCGGCGCCGCCCACCGAGACGGAGTACGTGGTCACCGACGTCCCGGAGAGCGGCGTCGCCAACTACCCGCCGGAGCCGCGCCGCGGTCTCTGACCGCCGTCGACCGACCGGGCCCGGTCGCCCCCTACCGTGGGGCACCGGGCCCGCTGCGGTGTCCGGGCCGCTCGCGGGCACGGGTCAGGCAGCCTGCGGCTGGACCGTCACCATCCACAGGTGGCCGTCGGGGTCGGCGAAGGTGCCCGCGTACCCCCAGGGTTGCGGGCCCGGCGCGAGCCGGATCTCCGCCCCGGCCGCCCGGGCCCGCTCGACGGCCGCGTCCACCTCGGATTCGTTCGCGACGTTGAAGCTGAGCAGGCATTCACTCGTCCCCGGAGCGGCGACCTGGTGCGGGCTGGTCACCCAGCCGAAGCCGCCGGTGGGGATGAGCATGAGGCGGAGCCCGTCGTTGACGACGAACTGCAGCGGCTCCGGGATGCCGTCGCCGGCCGGCTCGCCGACGGCGGTCAGGCCGAGAGCCTCGGGGTAGAAGCGGTACGAGACGGCGCGATCGGCGATCGGCAGGCTGATGACGACAGGCGCGTACGGCACGTGACTGACCTCCGGGTTCGGACGGGACACCCAGGATGGACCAGGCCACGCACCGGAATTCATCGTTCGGGTGGTCAGCCCACCTTCGGCGTCGCCCGGTCGATGATCGCGGCGTGGTCGACACCGGCCGGCAGTGTCCCGTACGCGTAGCCGTGCTCGCCGCCCAGCCGGGACGCGCAGAAGGCGTCGGCGACGGCCGGGTGGCCGTGCCGGACCAGCAGGGAACCCTGCAGGACGAGGGCCAGGCGCTCCACCAGGTGCCGGGCCCGCAGCTCCACCTCGGCCGGGTCGGTCAGGTCCGCGCGCAGCCGCCGTACCGCGGCGTCGAGCCGGGGGTCCCCGCCGGCCGCCGCGCCGACCTCGGCCTCGAACGCGGCCAGGACCTGCGGTTCCCGGGTCAATGCGCGCAGGACGTCCAGCGCCGCCACGTTGCCCGAGCCCTCCCAGATCGAGTTCAGCGGCGACTCGCGGAACAACCGCGGCATGCCGGAGTCCTCCACGTACCCGTTGCCGCCCAGGCATTCCAGCGCCTCGGCCGCGTGCCCGGGCCACCGCTTGCAGACCCAGTACTTGCCGATCGCGAGCGCGAGCCGCTTGAACGCCGTCTCCCCGGCGTCGCCCCGCGCCGAACGGTCCGTCGCGCCCGCCAGCCGCAGCATGAGTACGGTGGCCGCCTCGGACTCCACCGCCAGGTCGGCCAGAACGTTGCGCATCAGCGGCTGATCGACCAGGTACCGGCCGAACGCCTGCCGGTGCGCCGTGTGGTGCACGGCCGTGATCAGACCCTGCCGCATCCCCGCGGCGGCACCGATGAGGCAGTCGAGGCGGGTCAGGTTGACCATGTCGATGATCGTGCGGACGCCCCGGCCCTCGTCGCCGACCCGCCAGGCCACCGCGTGCTCGTACTCGACCTCGGACGAGGCGTTCGACCGGTTGCCGAGCTTGTCCTTGAGCCGCATCAGCCGCATCGGGTTGCGGGTGCCGTCGGGCAGCACGCGGGGCACCAGGAAGCAGGTGAGCCCGCCGGGGGCCTTGGCGAGGGTGAGGAAGACGTCGCACATCGGCGCGGACGTGAACCACTTGTGCCCGACCAGCCGGTACGTGCCGTCCGGCTCGGGCCGGGCGGTGGTGGTGTTGGCGCGGACGTCGGAGCCGCCCTGCTTCTCGGTCATCGACATGCCCGCCAGCAACCCCCGCTTGCCCAGCGGTGACCGCAGCCCCGGGTCGTACGTGGACGCGGCGAGCAGCGGCTCGTACCGTTCGGCCAGCTCCGGGGCGTGCCGCAGGGCCGGTACCGCCGCGTAGGTCATCGAGATCGGGCAGCCGTGGCCGGCGTCCGGCCGCCAGGTGTAGAACTTCGCGGCGCGGGCCACGTGCGCGCCCGGCCGGTCGTCGGCCCACGGCGCGGCGTGCAGCCCGTGGGTGACCGCGGTCCGCATCAGCTCGTGCCAGGAGGGATGGAACTGCACCTCGTCCACCCGGTGGCCGGAGCGGTCGTGGGTCCGCAGCACCGGCGGGTACTCGTTGGCCAGCCGCCCGTGCTCGATCGCCTCCGCGCCGCCGCCGAGCCGGCCGAGGTCGTGCAGCTCGGCGGCGGCCCAGCCGGCGCCCTCCCGCTCGAGCCCGTCCAGCAACGCCGGGTCGTCCGCCGCGTCGTAGCCGACCAGCGGCGGTACCTGGTTGAACACCTCGTGCGTGATCACGATGACACTCCCAGCGCGCGGTGGATGAATCGGATGAGACCGGGGATGGTGTCCGGGCCGGCGACTCCGGCGGCCAGCGGGCCGACCATCGCCTCGGCGAGGGCGCCGACCAGGGCGGTGGCGGTCAGCTCCGGGTCCTGCGGAGGCAGCTCGCCGGAGGCGACGCCGTTGGCCACGTAGCCGGCGATCAGGTCGGCGTGGGCGCGGCGGAAGACCAGCCGCTGCGCGTCGACCGCCGGGTCGACGGGTTCGGCCAGCAGCGCGTACGCCAGGCGCGGCGACTGCAACGCCCGCCCGGCGAAGGTGGCGACGACGGCGGCGAGCCGGGCGGCCGTTGTACGCTCCTGCGCCGCCGCCCGGGCGACGGCGTCGATCTCCCGCTGTGACGCGGTCCGGAAGACCTCAGCGAACAGTTCCGCCTTGGTGGGGAAGTGCCGGTAGACGCTGCCGGTGGCGATGCCGGCCCGTTCGGCGACGGCCGCGACCGTGCAGCCCGCGTACCCGTGCTCGGCCATGATCTTTAGCGCCGCCGCGATGGTCCGGTCGCGGGACGCGGTGAGCCGAGCCTTGACCCGCTCGGTCGTCCGGTACGCCACGCAAGAATTGAATCACCGTTCACTTCTTGCCGGCAAGGGGCGGGCCAGGGCAGCTCTTCGCTGCGCCGGGCCTGGTCAGGCGGCCTGGCGCTCCCGGAGAAGGTTCGCCAGTGGCGCGACGAGGTCCGGCCGGTCGTGGAGGAGGTCGTCGAACCGCACCCGCCAGACGCCGGACTCCACGGCCCTCGACTCCAGGTCGTGGCGGGCGACCAGCCGGTCGCGGGACTCGATCAACAGTCGCCCGTACGGCTGGCCGGCGTGGGCGTCCAGCCAGTCGGCGTATCGGACCGTCCGCGCCGGGTCGTCCGAGGCGCCGACGACGGCCCGGGCCGCGTCCCAGGCGAGACGCGGGACGTGCGTCTTCGTAGGCATGGATCGATTCTCGACCCGGCACCGCCGGCCTGACAAGGAGCTCGACAGCCTCGAACGCGCCTCTCGACGCTCGGCGCCGTACCCGGCGGCCGGGGCCGGCTATCGTCGCCGGATGCCCGAGCTGATCGCACCCACCGTCCGCCTGCGTGACGCCTGGCTGGAGGCGCACCACGAGTGGGGTCCCGGCCTGCACGAGGACGGTTTCGGGTTGCGGCCCACCGACGAGGTGGAAACGCCGGCCGGGTTCGCCGCCTGGGTGACCCGGCTGACCGATGAGTCGGACCCGACGAAACCACCGAGGGACGGCCGGGCGCGCTGCACGTACCGGTGGATCGTCGAGGACGGTCGGGTGCTCGGCGGGATCGCCCTGCGGCTCGGGCCGGACGACGTCGTGCGGCGAGCCGGCCACGTCGGCTACGGCATCCGGCCGTCGGCCCGGCGCCGCGGGCTGGCCACCTGGGCGCTGGGCCGGATGCTGGGCGAGGCGCGGGCGCTCGGCCTGCACCGGGTGCTGGTCATCTGCGAGGCGGACAACGTCGCCTCGGCGCGGACGATCGAGCGCCACGGCGGCATGCTCGAGGACGTCCGGGAGACCGATCTCGGTACGGCACGGCGCTACTGGCTACCGACGGCGGCGGGCGGTCCGAACGGCGAAGACAACTGCGCCGACGATCAGTAGCACGCCGATCAGCTGGAGGCCCGGCGAGTCGTCACCCTCCCCGTACACCAGGCCCGCGACGCCGACCGCGACGGCGAGCACGGCAAGGACGTAGTTCATGAGGGTCTCCTCTCGGCTTTCATTCCTCGACGTACTCGAGCAGGTCCCCGGGCTGGCAGTTGAGCACCCGGCACATCGCCTCCAGCGTGCTGAAGCGGACGGCCTTGGCGCGGCCGTTCTTCAGCACCGCCACGTTCGCCGGGGTGAGCCCCACCCGCTCGGCGAACTCGCCGACGCTCATCTTGCGCTTGGCCAGCTCGACGTCGATGCGCACGACGATGGGCATCAGATCACCGCTTCCATGTCGGTGCGCAGCGTGGTCGCCTTCCGCAGCAGCGCGCGCATGACCACCAACAGGAGCCCGAGCGCGCTCACACCCACTACCAGCAGGAACAGCAGGAGCGGCAGCCCAGGGTCCTCCGCGTTGAAGCCGACGTAGAGGAACACCGCCAGCAGCACCAACCACGCGGCGCCGATGGCCCACACGATGACGTCCACCCACACCAGCGATTCCTCGCTGAAGATGCGGTCGGTCTTGACCCGGGTGAGCAGCTTCCAGGTGGACACGATCACCACCTGGACGCACAGCACCAGGAACACCGACACCACGGTCGCCGGCCACCTGAGGTACGCGAAGTCCGGGGACTCCTCGGCCATGTGCGCGAACTGCCCGGGCAGCGACATGGTCTGGAGCAGGACCAAGATCCCGAACAGCAGGACGAGGAAGACCCGGAGGGCGGCTACGGCCCGATGTTCTGTGAGCACACATCGACTATCAGTCGTAACCTATCGAATGTCAATAGGTTTCGGGATTGTTGATGCCGACGAAGCGGGTCCCCTCCCGGGCGGGAAGGGACCCGCATCGCTGTCCGCAGCGTGGCGGTCAGGCCGCTGGCAGGCTGGTGAACACCAGCGGTCCGGACGGTGCCGGAGCGCCGTTGGGGTAACCCCACATCGCGCTGTTGCCCGCCGACGTGGTGAGCGTGAAGCCCACCGTGTACTCCCCCGGCGGGAGGTCGCGGAAGTACACCGGCAGCGAGAGGCGCCCGTCGGGCCCGACGTGGATGCCGCCGCCCGCGCCGCCCACCGAGTGGCCGAGGGAGTTGTAGATGGTGGTCGAGAACCCGGTCACCGGAGCGAGCGTGACGTCGTCGATGGTGACGTCGACGCTGATGCCGTTGAACAGGTCGGCCGGAGCGGCCTCGGTGCGGCTCAACGTCGCCGCGGTCGCCACCGGCTTGGCGGTGTCGGGCACCCGGGTGGCTCGCAGGTCAAGTTGCGGCCCACCGTAGTGAGCGCCATAGATCGAGACCGAGCCGGCCGCATCGGTGAGCAGGATGCCGTTGATGGTGCAGGAGCTGCTCACCTGGCTCATCACCACCGGCAGTGAGTACGTGCCCGCCGGCCCCTCGGTCAGCACCTGGTTCCAGGTGGAACAGCCCGTGGCCTCGACCGTGGCGGTCAGGTCGCCCTGAACTCCGGCAGCGGTGAAGGTCAGCGTGGTCGTCGCCGACTCGCGCCAGTTGTTCACCTCCGTCGGGTTCAGTGCGAACCCGCTCGCGTCGATCGCCTCGTTACGAGTTACCCGCACCGTGGGCGCGGCCAGATCGGTGTAGCGCTCGGTGTTGCCAGCGCGGTCGGTCAGGCTGACCGCCTTCACCTTCCAGTCGCCCGCGGGGCTGCCCGCGGGCAGGGTCACCGGCAGGTCGCACATCACGAACCAGATGTCTCCCCAGACCTGGCTGTCGCCGCAGAGCAGGTATCCCTGACCGCTGTCCACAAGCGTGAACGGCGACACGACAGTGGCGGCGCCGGGACCGTCCAGCACCAGCCGACCCTTCCAGAAGCCCGCGCCCGGGTCGTCCTGGATGTACAGGCCGTACCGCAAGGTGACACCGGAGCCGTCGTCGTACACGTGCCCCTTGGTCGGCGGGGCGAGCCAGACCTGGTCGGTCGACGGTGGTGTGGTGTCGGGTGTCTGGGTGGCGGCCAGCACCGCGGCCGGGGCGATCTTGTCGCCGGACAGGGTTCGCGTGGTGCCCTCGTCGTCGGTCGCGGTGATCTTCGTGACGCGGTAGGTCACCGGCGCGGCCGGGCCGTACTCGGATACGAAGAAGTCGTACGCGTAGGAGGAGCTGGCGAGTCCGCCGGTGTGCGGCCCGACGACGGGCCAGCCGCCACCGAGGCCGAATCGGATCCGCTCGACCGGCCCGACCGCGGTCGTGCCGCTGTAGCGCTGCACGTAGATGCTGCCGTTGAGGTCAACGGCGGTGGTCGAGGTGTCGGTCACGGTCCAGTTCAACGTCACGGTCGTGCCGCCGGTGGTGGTGTCGACCTGGTCCGTCGCGAACGCGATGTCGGAAAAGGCGATCTTCGGCTTCGGAGCGGCGACGGTCGGCGCGGCCGCCGCCGCGAGCAGCGCCGTGGTCGCGGTGGCGGTGGCCAGAATCCGTGCGCAGAGGCGCGCAACTGTCATGTGTCCTCCCCGTTGATTGACGACCGGCCACGATGGCTCGGTCGGCTCGGGCCCGCAGTACCGGGCAGCCGCGGACGCAGCGTATTAGCTGCGCGCCAGGACGGGTAGCGTGAATCTGGCTCCTTTCCGGCAGCGACGCGTTCCGATGTCGCATCCGCAGCCGAGGACCGGACTCTTAGGACCGAGGGAGTCTGCGGTCGACGAGGATGCCGCCCGGCCCTCCCCTGACGCTGCGCCTGCCGCGAATCGAGCCGGTTGACTTCAACCCAGATTCAGGTTGAAGACTCGTCCGTATGACGGATTCGGTCCTTGACGAGGCGTACGAACGGTTGCGCCATACCGGCCCGGAGCGGGACGGTTGGCTGTCCAACCATGCCCCGATGGCGGTGGAGGCAATGGTGCACCGCGGCCATGGACGAGCCGTGCATCGATGGATTGACGCCTACGCGGACAAGCTGGAAGAGCGGCCCCGGGGTATCGAGTCCATCGCACGGGCCGAGTGGCGTGACCCGCTCGGCGACCCGGTTCGTACGGGCGACTGGCTGAACTACTTCGACCGCGAACTGGCCGGTGAACCCTGGCGGGACGTGTTGATCCGGTGGTGGCCGCGCCTCCTGCCCGGCATCGCCGCAGGCGCGACCCACGGGGTGATCCGGGTCGGCCACGCCGTACGCGCGCTGCTCGACGAGGAAACCGAACCACGCGTCGCCGAACTCGGTCAAGGACTGGCATATTGGGCTGCCCGGTGGCAGCCGCTCGCACCGCCCGGCGCCGGGCCGTACCCCTCGACCGACGCCCGGTCCGCGCTCGACGCGGTACCCCGCGTGCCCGACCAGCGGTTCGGCATCCGGGCCCGCCTCGCGCAACTGGCCGACCTGACCGGGTGGCCGGCAGCAGCCGGCGCAGTGCCCGGCAGCAACAGTGACGACGTGCCCACCCGGCTCGCGGCCATCGTCGACGCGGCAGTCTTCCGGCACGGCACACACGGGTACGCCCGCCCTGTCATGCTCGTGCACGCCGCGACCGCGCCGAACGCAGTCCTTCGCGCCTTGCCGGCTCTACCGCCAACGCTGTGGAAGCCGAGCCTCGAGGCGGCCTGGGCGGCAACAGCCGCCGTCACCGCCGCCTACGCCCCAGCCGAAGGACAGCCGGCCCCGCACGCCGACACCCGCCACAGCCTCGATGAGGTCATGCTGCGTGCGGTGGACACCCCGGAGGCGCACGCAATCAAGTTCGTTGACACGGTGCGCGACACCTACACCCGGTCCGGAGATCCGACCTTGCCTGCCATCGCCGCCCGATCCGTCGAGCAGATCGCCGCGCTCTGACAAGCTCGCGCCTCTCGTCTGCAGCGACGTCATCGCCCTGGGAAAACGGCGAAGCCCAGGCCGTTGACCTGGGCTTCTCACCGAGCCGCCTGACGGAATCGAACCGTCGACCTACGCATTACGAGATCAAACTGCCCGACCCGCCGACCTGGGTACACGGCGGTCTAGCAGCGGAAACGCCTCTCGACGTCTCACAACACTCCCCGCCGTCCGTCGACCTCTTGCGGACTAGATGCGGACAGTGCTCCGGTCAGGTGTCGGCAACCGGCATGTACGCATCGTGGGTGGCGTAGTGGATGACGGCCGCGCACGCCTCGACGACAGTGGGTTGACGGCCCTCCCTCCATTCCGACCACACGTCGACTGCTCCGCGAGCAAGTTCGACCTCAAGGAGATACGGGAGGTCGGTGGGTGGCTCACCGCTCGGCCCCTCGATCGCGACAACCGCGTCTGAGTCGGGTGACCACGGGCGTGCCGCGTAGAGAGTGGCGTCGTCCGGCAGCTCGGCCAGACGCTCAATCAGCTCCAGGAGCAATCCGTGCACACCTTCAGTATGGAAGAGCGTGCTCACCTGGCCGTGATGCCCGAAACGCCTGCGGTCAGCAGCAGAGCTTCCTACCTCTCGTGCCCGCTCATGACCGTTGCACGCCACGGTTACTGGCCCGTGGATGGCCCAGACGAAACCGGGCTGCAAGGTCATCGACAAGGTCGGCAACGTCACGCGAGCCGTCGATGGCCACCACCGGCAAGTGCAGTTCGGCGGCCTGGCGGCGGACTTCAACATCCCACAGTTCATCGCGAGCCAGTCGTAGCGCAAGGGCTTCGCTGTGGTCGCTGTCTCCCCAGTTCGCTCGGGCTCGCGCGGTGTCGGCGAATCGAGCCCGTAATGCCCGATCTCGAAACTGCGGCGTTGGCAGGAGGAAGGCTGCCTGCTCTGGCCACGTCAGCAGCGGAGCAACCTCTCTGGGAAGAGTTCGGAAATCATCGACCACGATCGCACGCTCAGTGGGCATCGCGAGCAGGTCATCGACAACGAACCCGAACGTTTCCCCGTGCAGGCTCGGCATCGACTCGAAGGTCTCCTGGGCGCTGCGGCTGTTCCATTTCTGCGCCAGCGGAGCTTGCAGCAACGCCCAGAGGTACGGCTGCTCGTGCTCAGTGCACCGGCTGACGTAGCTGCGCTCCGCACGGTCGCCGTCGTAGATCAGCACGTCGTAGCGCTCGGCGAGGGCCCGGGAGAGGGTGCTCTTGCCTGACCCGGTGCCCCCGGCGAGCCATCGAACATGCGAAAGGCGGCGAGCAAGATCTACACCTTGGTTGTCAGCGGCCATGCCACGAGAGACTGCCGGTATCGCGGGCAAAGAAACAGTCTTGTTCTTCCCTGGGCGAAGGGGTGAAGATCAAGGAAGGGAACTTGGTATGCGGGTGCGGATGCGGCGGATCTCCTCGTCGGGCAGTCGTAGACCATCCAGCCTCCCCGGACGGGGCCAAGGTGGAGCGCCCTACCGGACGAACGACCTTGGCCCCGTCCGGGGAGGCTGGTAGCCCTTGTGGTGCCCGGCGAGGTGATCCGCTCCCGGCTGATCTCTGAGGAGGGCCGGGGTTCGGGGCAGCGCCCCGAGGTCTTCTGATTCTGTGCCTCCTAAGCGTGGCCGGCCGGCCCGGCCGATGCCGGCCGGAGGTCGCCAGCAGGCCGGGGCCGGGCCGGCGCGGCCCGCTTTGCGGGCCGCTCTTGATCCTTAAGAGGTCAATTCGGCAGTATCGACCGGCCTACCCGCCGCTGAGGTTCCGGATCTCGTCGTAGAGGTCGTCTGCGGCGCTGGATCCTCGGTACGGGTCGCGGCGGAGCATCGCGGCGAAGCGGCCGAGTCGTTTCGTGATCCAGGAGATTTGGCGGTCTGCTGGTAGGTCGAGGATCGGCCGGATGGCTGCGGTGGCGGAGTCGAGGTCGCCGATCTGGAGGTAAGCGGTGCCTTGGTAGACGTGGGCTAGCGCCTCGTCGTCGAGGGACCGGCTGGCTGGCGGCTCGTGTTCCCACAGCTTGATGGCTTGGCCGGCCTCCCGAGCGGCTCGTTCGGCGTCGGCTCCGCCGGCTAGCCAGATCAGGCTGCTTCCGGCGTAGTAGTGCTGCTTGGCGACGGAGAACCCGAACAGCCCTTCAACGGAGTCGGTGGTCGTCAGGTGCTCTCGCTCGGTCTGCGCGAGGTCCAGGGCGCGGTTCGCTCCGGTCGAGTCGCCGAGGTTGGCGTGGCACTGGGCGACGCCGCACAGCAAGCGGATCTGGCCGGTGCCTCGTGCCTTGTACCGGAGTCCATCGTGCACGTAGTCCAAGGCCTGGGCGTACTCGCCCTGAAAGCGGGCGATCAGACTTTGAGTGCCGCGCGTCCAGGCGCGCAGCTCGTTGTCTCCGGCGTGTTCGGCGCAGGTCCAGGCGGCCTCGGCGTGGGTGAGTGCCGCCTCCGGGCTTCCGAGATCGAGAGCGGCGTAGGCAAGGACGCCTTGGAGCCGGCCGAGCAGGAGATACAGGTCGGTGAGTTCGTGGGGCCGGTAGTGCTTCTCGCGGAGTCGTTGCAGGATCTCGGCGCGCAGCTCTACGGCGTCTTGCAGCATCGGGCCGGGCGGAGTGGCGAGGTAGGCCACGGCTAGGCCGTCCACGCCGTCGCTGATCTGGGCCAGGTCGTGACGTTCCTCGACGGAGGTGAGCAGTCGGAGTGAGTCTTTGACGGATGCGGTGAGGAGCTTGCCCATCCGTTCGGCGTTCTGGCGCTCATTCGCCTCGGCGGCCCATGCTTCGACAAGGGCGCCACGCGCTCCGAAGGTGGCGTCGGCTCGCTCAGCGAACAGGCGGTCCGGGAACTTCTCGCCCTGCTCGACTCGGCCAATGTAGCCGCGGTTATAGGTGATCCGAGCGGCGAGGTCACGCAGCGACCACCCGCGCTCGGTTCGTGCCCGCCGAAGCCGCGCACCGAACGATGGCTCATCGAGGGTTGGTGCGGCTGTCACAACGGCCTCCCCTGCTGTCGCCTAGCCACACCTGTTGATGTTGGGCGACACCTAAAGTATCGACGCGGGGGCATGTCCTCGGGAGCCTGGAAGCATGAAGCGGACCCTGACTCCGGAGGAAGCCAACTTGATCCTTGCCCGACTCGACGTCCTGGCGGCTCGCCTCGCCAACCTCGCCCAGCGGGTTGACGCGCTGGACGCTAGCTCGCCCCCTCAAGGCGGCTCACGCGCTCGGACAAGCGGGCCAGCTCGTCGTGCATCGAGTCGAGACGCTTCATGATCTCGTCGTGCACGCTCGTCGTCGCGGCGTCCGCCTCGCTGCGGCTGCGCACGAATGTGCCTCTCCCCTGCCACGACACCACGAGCTGCTCGGCCCGCAGATCTGTCAACGCCCGCTGAACGGTCATCTTGGCGACGCCGTATTGCTCAGCTAGTTCGGCGACCGTGGGCAGTCGGTCGCCTGCGGCGTACTCGCCGTCTCGGATAGCAGCGCGAAGCGCGTCGGCGACCTGCTGATACGGCGGTCGCCGGTCGTCCATGTCCAGACCCACGGAACCAACCTAACCGTCCTAGCTCGCCTGGGCGAGATAGCGGAATCAAGGAATCTTGCGCTCGTCCATTGTGGTTGCTAGTAGACCTAGGTAACCTATGTACAAGTCGAGCGCCGGAGATGCCGGCGGACTCAGTTTGGAGGCAGGGGCATGGCAGTCCCGAACACGATCAAGGTTCCGGTTCCGTTCGACTACGTCTTCCCGCACGGGGCGCTGTGCCTGGGTGTGGAGGCGGTGACGGACTTCGACAAGCGCGGTCAGGGCGATGACCAGGCCCGCGACAAGGACACCGGCGAGCGGCTGTGGGTGGTCAAGGTGCTGGACCTGGACCCGGAGGCCGGGAAGTTCGGCGGGTCGAAGGAAGTGAAGGTGAAGATCGCCGCGCCGCATCAGCCGGTGCCGCCGACCTCGAAGATCCCGGGCTATCCGCCGGCGGTGGAGTTCACCGACGTGACCCTCACCCCGTACGTGGACTCGCAACGGTGCAAGGGCTCGGGCAAGTGCCGGGCCCGTCAGGCGTGGTCGATCCGCGCCAGCGCCATGACCGAGCCCGCCGCCGCGACGAAGCAGGCGGCCTGACCAGACCTGGACGCGCGGGGCGGGCCTCTTCCGCCAAGTCGATTCCCGCCCCGCGCCTCACCCGCAACCTCTTGGAAGGAGTTGGGCTGTGCCCACGCTAGCTGACGCTGCCCGCATCGCCGGGCACCCGCGCCCCGCACCCCGCCGCAAGACCCACCGCCGCACCGTCATGCGCCTCGCCGCACCGGGTATCCGGGCCGCCCGCGAGGTCTACACCACCATCCCCGCCGACGCCGTCCGCGTCGCCGCCCTGGTCGAGATCTCCGCCGCCGCCGCAGCCCTGGCGCGGACGGTGGTGAAGCTCCGCCGGCTGGACCCGGACCTGATCGCCCCGCACGTCTCGGATCGGGTCGACCTGCGGGCGGTGCTGGGGCGTGGCCGGTGGCTGCCGACCATGACCCGCCACGTCCCCGCCCCACAGGCGGGACCGGTCGACCTGGCCGCGCTCGTGCCCGCCCGCCCGACTGTCCGGCGTCGGGTGGTCCGCCGCCGGCCCGGCCAGCCGGGGCAGGGCTCGCTGTTCACCGCCTCCGCGACGGTGGGGGAGGGCTGAGCCGATGCCTCTGGTGAACGTGATCCGGGGTGAGCGGATCGATCCCGCTCCGATCAACGTGCGGACCCCGTTCGTGCGCATCCCGCTCTGGCTCGCCCTGTCCTGGTGGACCCTCAAGGCGCTCGGCCGCCTGGTCGTGGTCCTCGTCCGCTTCTGGTACGTCACCGGGCCGGCGGTGTTCTTCGGCTGGCTCTACCTGCGGTGGGGTTGGGCCGGCCCGGCTGGCGTCGTCGGCGGTACCACCGCTCTGTTGGCCGGCTGGGGGTTCGGGCACCGGCCCAGCTTTCTGCGGTTCGCGTGGTGGCCGGCGCTATCGCGGTTCCGACGGTGGCTGTACCGGCGAAACTGGCACGCGGCGATGGTCACCGCGAAGCTGGCCGTCTCATTCGACGCCCACACCGTCCTGCCCGTCCTGCGCCGCGTCCGGTGCGCGGCCGGCGTCGATGTGGTGACGGTGCGGATGGTCACCGGCCAGATCCCCGACGACTTCGCCAAGGTCGCCGAAAGGTTGGCGCACACGTTCGGTGTCCGGCAGGTCAAAGCCGTCCCCGGCCCGCGCCCCGAGCTGGTGCTGCTGCACCTGTTCCGGGGTGACCCCCTCGCCAAGCTGGTCCGGCCGCTGCCCGTGCCGGCGGTGCCGGACTTCACCGCCCTACCGGTCGGCCAGCAGGAAGACGGCGAGGTCTACCCGCTGCGGCTGTTCGGCACTCAGGTCCTGGTCGTGGGCGCCACGGGCGCGGGGAAGGGCTCGGTTATCTGGTCCGTGGTCCGCTCGCTGGCGGCCGGGGTCACGTCGGGGCTGGTGCAGCTGTGGGGCCTGGACCCGAAGGGCGGGATGGAGCTGGGCATCGGTGCGCCGATGTTCGCCCGGTTCGCCTGCAAGGACTACCCCGCCATGGCGGAACTGATCGAAGAGGCTGCCGCCGTGGCGCGGGAACGCGCGAGCAAGCTGCGCGGCCGGACCCGCCAGCACATCCCCACCGCCGATGAGCCGCTGATCGTCCTCGTGATTGACGAGCTGGCGAACCTGACCGCGTACCTGACCGACCGGCAGCTCAAGGACCGGATCAAGGCCGCCCTGTCCATCCTGCTGTCCCAGGGCCGGGCGGTCGGCGTGCACGTGGTCGCCGCGATTCAGGACCCGCGCAAGGAGGTGCTGCCGTTCCGGGACCTGTTCCCCACCCGCATCGGCCTCCGCCTGGCCGAAGCCGCCCAGGTCGACCTGGTGCTTGGTGACGGGATGCGCGACCGGGGCGCGCTGTGCGACCGGATCCCGCAGTCCCTGCCCGGTGTCGGGTTCGTGGTCATCGACGGGGACCCGACCCCGATGCGGGTCCGGTTCTCCTACCTGACCGATGACGAGATCCGCGACATGGCGCAGACCTACGGCCGGCTGCGCGTCATCGACGGTGAAGTCCTGGACGGTGCCGCATGAAGCCCCACCCGACCAACACCCGTGCGGAGCGGGTGGAGGGCCTGGTCCTGGTCGCCATCCTCCTCACAGTCGCCGGCTTCGCCGGGGCCGCCTCGTTCACCCACGTCAAAGACTGGACCCTCGACAACAGTCCACCCGGCACCGGGGCATGGTTCGGCTGGGCCAACGCCGTCATCAGCGAACTCGTCCCGGTCGCCGCCCTGCTCACCATCCGGCGTCGACGCCGCACTGGCGGGCCGATCGGCTACCCGATGTTCCTGCTCGTCGCCGCCGTCGCCCTGTCCCTGGCCGCGCAGCTCGCCGTGGCCAAGCCCGGCCTGTCCGGCTGGCTGCTCTCGGCCGTGCCGGCGCTGGCGTTCATCGGCCTGTCCAAGCTCGTCCTCACCACCGCACCCACCCCGCCGCCGGCCGACGAACCACCCGCCGCCCCGGCTGCGCCGACCGCCGCCGCGCCGGCTGCTCCGGAGCCGCTCGCCGTGGTCCCGGTCGACTCTGTCCGCCCGGCCCCGGTTGCCCCGGTTCCGCCGGCCGTGTTCGCCCGCCGTAACGGCACTCCGTTGACTCGGGAGGTGAGCCGATGACCCTCACTCCGACGCTGCCCGGCCTCGACCCCACCACCCAGGGGCCCCGGCCGGGCTCGCGGGCCGCCCGCATGCTCATGCCCCGCTCCGTCGACGTCGTCAAAGACCTCGCCGCCGACTACGGCGTCTGCACCCGACCCGTCTCCCTGCGCCGCACCGACCTCGACACCGGCCAAACCGAAGTCATCGACCTGCCCTGCGGCGCCACCCAAGAGAGCAAGTGCCCGGCCTGCGCCACCCGCGCCCGGAAGCTGCGACAGCAACAGATCCGGGAAGGCTGGCACCGCGCCGACGAACCCGACCCCGGCCCCGCCCCGGCCACCGAAGCGCAGAAGGCGCTGATCGTCGTCCGCGCGCACCTCGAGTTCGCCCGCGACGAAGCCGTCCGGGCCGGGCAGTGGGACCAGGTGGCCGATCTGGACGACGCGATCGGCGAGTTGGATGCCCAGATCACCACCGAGGGCATGCGCGGCCGGCCCGCGCCTCCGCACGCCACCGACGACGACCAGGGCGATGGGAAGCGGCGGGTGCGCTCGACCAAGCGCCGGCAGGACGCCCCCGACCTACCCCGCCTGCCCGTCGAGAACCGGACCCTTGGCCGCACCTACGAGGGCCGCGACGGGACCGTGTTCCGGCCGTCGATGTTCCTCACCCTCACCCTCGACTCCTACGGCCGCGTCTACTCCGACGGGACACCCGTCGACCCCGACAGCTACGACTACCGGCGGGCCGCGTGGGACGCGGTGCACTTCCCCCGGCTGCTCGATCGGTTCTGGCAGAACCTGCGCCGCGCGGTCGGCTGGAACGTCCAATACGCCGGAGCCGTCGAGCCGCAACGCCGACTGGCCCCGCACGCGCACTTCGCCATCCGGGGCACCATCCCCCGCGCCCTGATCCGGCAGGTCGCCGCCGCCACCTACCACCAAGTGTGGTGGCCCTCGGTCGAGCACCGCGTCTACCAACCGACCGACGCCCCGCAGTGGAACCCCGACGCGGGCGGCTACGTCGACCCGGCCACCCGGCGGCTGCTGCCGTCGTGGGATGACGCCCTGGACCTCCTCGACGCCGACCCCGACGCCCAACCCGTGCACATCGTCCGCTTCGGCGTCCAGGTCGACGCCAAGGGCGTCCTCGCCGGGACGAAGGATGCCGACCGGTGCGTCGGCTACATCACCAAGTACCTGACCAAGCAGGCCGCCGACTGCCACCAGGTCACCACCGGCCGGCAGCGGGCGCACCTGGAACGGCTCTGGCAGGAGCTGCGGCACACCCCGTGCTCGGAGCGGTGCGCGAACTGGCTGCTCTACGGCGTCCAACCCAAGAAGGCCCGACCGGGACTCAAGCCGGGCAACTGCAAGAACAAAATCCACAAGCGCGACACCCTCGGCATCGGCGGCCGACGCGTCCTCATCAGCCGCCAGTGGTCCGGCAAAACCCTCGCCGACCACCGCGCCGACCGCCGCGAATGGGTCAAGGCCCTGCTCGGCGTCACCACCGACGCCGCCACCGCACCGGCCGGCGGGGAGCAACGGCACGCGTGGGAACTCGCCCGGCCCACAGACCCCGACGTGCCGCCCCTCGGGCACCGGGTCCTGCGGGCGATATCCGAACGCATCCAATGGCGCACCCAGCTCGACGCCGCCAGACGCGACCAGGCACCACCCGATGTTTCGGCAACTTCGACCGTCCAGGAGGGAGCAGCATGAAGGCACGCACGATCGAACCGCTCTGGACGGCTGAGGACGTGTCGACGTTCCTTGGTGTGCCGGTGAGCACCCTCTACCAGTGGCGGTACCGCCGGATCGGGCCACGGGCGTCTAGGGTGGGCCGGCACCTGCGCTATGACCCGGCCGACGTGCGGGCCTGGCTCGCAAAGCAGGCGGGGTAGCCGGTGAGCGTTGAGAAGCGGCCCAATCGGAAGTGGCGGGCTCGGGTCCGGGACGCGTCCGGCAAGGAGCACGCTCGCCACTTCGACCGGAAGTCGGACGCCGAGCGGTGGGAGGCGGCGACCAAGGCGGCCATCTCGCGGGGCGACTGGATCGACCCAGCTCGGGCTCGGGTGACGGTGGGCGCCTGGGCCACGCAGTGGATGGCGGCTCAGGTGCAGCTCAAGCCATCGACTCGCGCCCGGTACGAGCTGGCGCTACGCCGGCAGGTCCTCCCGACGTGGGACGACATACCGCTTTCGGCAGTCTCGTACGCGGAGGTTGCGGCCTGGGTTCAGCGGCTCACCGCGTCCGGGCTCGCGCCGGCCACGGTCCGGTACGCGCACCGGGTCTTGTCGCTGGCCCTGGCTCACGCCGTGGGCGATGGTCGCATGTCCCGGAATCCGGCAGAGGGTGTGCGACTGCCTCGGGTGGTGCGGGAGGAGCCGGTGTTCCTCGACCACGACCAGGTGGCGACGCTCGCGGACGCGTGCGGGCGCTACGGGTTGCTGGTGCGGTTCCTGGCCTACACCGGGTTGCGGTGGGGTGAGGCGTCGGCGTTGCGGGTGTCGCGGCTGGATCTGCTGCGGCGTCGGGTGACGGTGGCCGTGGCGTTCGCGGAGGTTGGCGGGGAGCTGGTGGAGGGCACGCCGAAGAACCACCAGCGGCGGTCGGTGCCGATTCCGCGTTTCCTCGTCGAGGAGCTGGCCGCGCACGTCGCCGGCAAGCGCCGCGACGAGCTGGTGTTCACCGCGCCCAACGGCGGCCCGCTGCGCAACACCAACTTCCGGACGCGGGTCTTCGGTCCGGCAGCGGCTTCGGTCGGGCTGGCCGGGCTCACGCCTCACGACCTGCGGCACACGGCGGCGAGCCTGGCCGTGGCGGCGGGGGCGAACGTCAAGGCGGTGCAGCGGATGCTCGGGCACGCCTCGGCGTCGATGACGTTGGACGTGTACGCGGGCCTGTTCGGTGACGACCTGGACGCCGTTGCTACCCGGCTGGACGAGGCGGTCGCGGCGCGGGATGCGGACTATTTGCGGACTGGCACGGCCGGCGGCGAGGTTGTCGACCTTGGGAAACGGCGAAGCCCAGGCCGTTGACCTGGGCTTTCTCACCGAGCCGCCTGACGGAATCGAACCGTCGACCTACGCATTACGAGTGCGTCGCTCTAGCCGACTGAGCTAAGGCGGCAACGATCAGCAAGTGTACGCCACCCGCCGCGTACCGCCGAACGGGATCCCCGCCGCCCGTACCGAGCCGGACACACCGCCCGTTCGGACGCCCACCGGACAGCGCCGCCGGCCACTGCGCACTACGCTCCGGCGGATGACGGACGATCATCCCTCCGGATCGCCGGACGGCAACACCACCCCGCCCGAGCCGGGCGGCAACACCACCGGCGGCCCGCACGCCAGTGAGGCGGCCGGTGGCCGGCCGGCGCGGCGGCCACGGAGCACCGACCCCATCGAGCTGGGCTTCACCCCGCGCAAGCCGGTGCCGTGGCTGGCGCCGTTCCTGCTGATCAGCACCGGCATCCGTACGCTGCTGGCGCTGCTCTTCGGGGCGTACCTGGACAAGCGGGAGCTGCAGAACGCCCTCGACGCGAAGATCGCGAAGCAGGTCGGGCCGGACGGCGGGCTCTGGCTGGACTACGTTGCCGACCTGGGCGACGGTTTCAACGCCACGTACTCGGTCGCGTACCTGCTCGCCCAGCGCGAGTTGGAGGTGGACGGCCACCGCCTGCCCCGCGCGCAGGTGCTGGTGATGGGCGGCGACCAGGTCTATCCGTCGGCGGCCTTCGAGGCGTACGAGGACCGCTGCAAGGGCCCCTACCAGGCCGCGCTGCCGGTCACCCCGCCCGAGCGGCCGACGCTGTTCGCGGTCCCCGGCAACCACGACTGGTACGACGGTCTCACCGCGTTCCTGCGCCTGTTCGTCCGGTCCCGGGACCGGCACTTCGGGGGCTGGTGCACCGGGCAGTCCCGGTCGTACTTCGCCGTGGAGCTGCCGGCCGACTGGTGGCTGCTCGGCCTGGACGACCAGTCCGGCTCGTACCTCGACGACCCGCAGCTCACCTACTTCGACGCGGTGGCGGAGCGGCTGGGGCCGCAGAGCCAGGTGATCCTGGCCGTGCCGGCGCCCATGTGGGTCAAGGCCGTCGACCACCCCACGGCGTACGACTCGATCGACTACTTCATCCGCACGATCGTCGCGCCGACCGGGGCGCAGGTGAAGCTGCTCATCTCCGGCGACCTGCACCACTACGCCCGGTACGCGGGCCCGGACCGCCAGCTGATCACGTGCGGTGGCGGCGGCGCGTACCTCTACCCCACGCACAAGCTGCCGGAGCGGATCGAGGTGCCGCCGAAGGACACGCTGGCCCGGCGGGCGAGCACCTCCCAGACGTACGACCTGGCGGGTTGCTACCCGGACGCGGCGCGTTCCCGGCGGTACGCCTGGGGCATCTTCCCGCGGCTGCCGCTGCGCAACCCGGGTTTCACCACCCTGCTCGGCACCCTGCACACGCTGCTGATGCTGGCGATGGCCGGGGTGGTCACGAACCCCGACGGCACCGAGCAGCGGCTGTTCAGCGTGCCACTGGTGGCGATGCTGCTGGTGACCCTGCTCGGCGCCGCGTTCTTCGCCAAGCCGCCCAGTTCCGGCGGCAAGCGGCACGTCCGGCACTGGATCCTCGGTGTGGGGCACGGGCTGGCCCAGGTGGGGTTGGCGGCGGCGGGCACGTGGGCGTGGCTGGCCCTGCCGTTCCACGACTGGCAGTGGCCGCTGTCGACGGTCGCCGCGGTGGTTCTGTACGGTCCGGTGAGCGGGCTGGTGGCGAGCCAGTTGGTGGCGGCGTACCTGCTGGTGGCCGGCGCGTTCGGGGTCAACGTGAACGAGCTGTTCGCCGGCCAGGGCATCGAGGACTCGAAGGCCTTCCTCCGCCTACGGATCGACCCGGACGGCACCTTGACGCTCTACCCGATCGGCATCGACCGCGTGTCCCGCGACTGGCAGATCAACCCCGACCTTTCCCCGGAGTCCTCCTGGCTGACCCCGCGCGGCCCCTTGACCCCCCGCCTGGCCGAGCCCCCGGTGGTCGTGGGACGGGCCGCCGAGTCGCGTTGATCAAGAGGTTTTCGTCCTCGGCGAGCCGGGCTGGCGACGAAAACCTCTTGATCAACAAGGGTGGGGCGGCGCGTTCAGCTGGGGTTGTAGTGGGCGTCGTGGGCCTGGCGGGGGGCGCAGACGGAGGCGCGGCTGCACGAGCAGCGCGAGCCGTCCGCGTCCAGGCGGACGGTCACCGCGTCTCTCGGGACGCTGTGGCCGACGACCCGCCCCTCCCCTTCCGGAGTGGTGACGCGGGTGCCGATCGCCGGGGCGGACTCCTGGAACTTCGCGTACAGGGGATGCTCGTACTTGAGGCAGCACATGAGCCGGCCGCACGCGCCGGAGATGCGCAGCGGGTTGAGCGGCAGATCCTGGTCCTTGGCCATCCGGATGGTCACCGGTTCGAAGTCGGTCAGGAACGTCGCGCAGCACAGGTCCCGGCCGCAGGAACCGATCCCGCCCTGCACCCGGGCGGAGTCGCGGGCGGAGAGCTGGCGCAGCTCGACCCGGCAGTGCAGCGTCGCGCCGAGGTCCCGGACCAGCGACCGGAAGTCCACCCGGTGCGGGGCGGTGAAGTAGATGGTGCTCCGCTCGCCGCCCTCCGCGCCGCCGAGCACGTGGTCCACGGCCACCACCTTCATCGGCAGGCCATGCTCCCGGATCAGGCGCTTCGCCGCCACCTTCGCCTCGGCCTTGCGTCGCCGCAGGGCCTCGTCGCGGCGGAGATCCTCCTCCTGGGCCAGCCCGGCCAGCCGGGGGAACCCGTCGGTGTCGTCGGCGACCCACTGGGCGGCCCAGACGCACTCGGCCACCTCGGGCCCCTCGTCGGTGGGGACCAGCACCTTGTCGCCCACCTGGGGGCGGAGGTCACCGGGATCGAGGTAGTAGAGGCGCCCGTACCGGTGGAAACTGACCGCGCACAGCATGCCCATGCCCTCACCCTACGTCCCCCGGGGCGCCCCGGCCGGGCGGGCGTCGCGACTCGGCTACGCCATGCAGCCATCCATATCGATCGAATCGGCCGACCCGCTAACCGTCCCGCCGTCCCGATGTCCTCGCCCGGACGGCTGATTCCGTCGCCACGCACGGGACAAACGCCGTCGCACAGCGTTGAGTAGGAGCAGACCTGCGGGGGGTGCAGGGGATGGCCGCGGCGTCGCAGCCGGAGCCGGAGAACGGCTCACGAGCGCGACGCCGTGTGCCATGTAACGGCGGCCGTTGTCCTACCAGCCGATCCGGGTCGGGGTGTCGTACCGGGGCGGCTCGGCGGCCGGCGCCCGCCACCGGGACTCCACCAGGCTCGGCCCCCACTGCCGCAGGATCGTCTCCGCGCCGTCGTACGCGACGCACAGGACGGCGAGCACGCGCGCGGCTATCTCCGCGGCCTCCAGCCCGGCCGGGGCACGCGGGGCGGACACGGCGAGCGGCACCGAGGTCGCGGCGACCACCGCCACCGCCTCGGTGGACCGCAACACGTCCGCCAGGGCCCGCCCGAGGGCCCGGCGGCTGCCGTCCACCCAGTCGGCGAGCGCGTCGGCGTACCCGGCGGTCGACTCCAGGCGCCCCACCAGGCTCTCCGGCCCCTCGTCGAGGTGGTGCAGCAGCGTTGCGCGGGCCTCCCCGTACGCGGCGGCGGCCGCACCGGACCAGAGCACCGGATCGGTCAGGGCGTTGGACACCTCGTCGTACCCCCGGACCAGCCGGCGCACCGACCGGCCGGCGCCGGCCAGCGGCGCGGGGTGCAGGTCCAGGAAGGTCCGGACGGCCTCGCCGGGAAGCACCTGCATGCGGCGTAGCAGCGGCCAGACCCGGTGCCCCTCGGGTGCGCCGGCGGCGAGCAGGGTGTCGACGCGGCGCAGCAGGTCGAGGCCGGGCTCGGCGAGCCGGTCCAGCGGGTCCATCACGCCTCCCCGGCGAACCGCCGCTCAGCGGCCCGGTCGACGTCGGCGTAGCGGTCGGCGGTCTCGCGTACCGCGGACGCGGCGGCGGCCAGCCGCAGCGCGGCGGCGTACGCCTCGCGGGCGCGGTCACCGGTCGCGGTCGTCCACTGCCGGTGCAGGGCCCGCCCGATCTCACCGGGCCGCCCGGCGGCGTCGGCTCCGAAGGCGGCCTGCGCCGGGTCGGTGGCGGGGATCGCGCGGGACAGGCCGGCCAGCGTCTCGCTCGCCGCGTCCAGCCGGGCGGCGAGGGCGCGCAGCGTCTCCATCTCAGGCCCCCGTCAACGGGCGGTAGGCGGCGAACGTCTCGTTGTGCAGCTTCTCCCGCGCCCACTGTGCGGCGTCGGCCGCCGCGGTGACCGCGGCCTGCACGGAGCCGGCGACGTCGCGTGGGTGGCGGTTGTGCAGCGGGCCGAGGAAGCGCACGTCGGTGATCCGACCGCCGGCGGTGACCACCACCTCGACCAGCCCGTCCGGCGAGCGGACGGTGACCTCGACCGTCGTCACCGCCTGGTCGAACTCGGCCTGGAGAGACTCGATGCGGCGGTAGCGCCGTACCGCCTCCTCGATCCAGGCCTCGTCGATCTCCCCCCGCGGCATCGGCGGACTCCTCCCGGACGGATGTCACTCTGCGTGGCGTTACCGTCACCACGGCACACCGGACCGTACCGCACAGCAATTGCGCCTGTCGATGCCTGTGGACAGCCGGCCGGGGAGGTCAGCCCTTCCAGAGGGCGAGCATCATCGCCTCGACGGCGATCCGGGGCTTCACGTTCGCCTCGATCGCGGTGCGGCAGGCGAGGACGGCCTCCAGGCGGCGCAGCGCCCCCTCGGCCGCCCACTTTCGCGCCCCGGCCCCGGCGACCTCGGCGGTGTCGGTGTGCACCGGCTCGACCGGCGCGCCCAGCGCCATCGTGACGGCGTCCCGGTAGAAACCGGCGAGATCCACCAGGGCCCGGTCCAGGGCGTCCCGCTGCGCGCGGGTGGCCCGCGACTTCTGCCGCCGCTCCAGGTCCTTGAGCTGGCCGGCGGCACCCCGGATCGCGCCGGCCGCCCCCCGGCCGGTGCCACCGGCGCCCAGGGCCGTCTCCAGCGCTGCCCGCTCGGCCGCGTCCGTCTCCGCCACCGCCGCCTCGGCCTCCGCCTCGGCCGCCTCGATCAACGCGGAGGCCGCGTCGAAGGCGGCCCCGACGCCGGTCAGCCGGCGCGGCACCGCGAGCACCGCGTCCCGGCGCTTGCGCGCCTCCGGGTCGCGGGCCAGCCGCCGGGCCCGCCCGACGTGCCCCTGGGCCGCCGCTGCCGCCCACCGCGCCACGTCCGGCGCGATGCCGTCCCGCCGGACCAGCACCTCGGCCACCGCGTCCGCCGGAGGCTGCCGCAGCGGTACGACCCGGCAGCGCGACCGGATGGTCACCGAGATGTCGTCCGGGTGCGTGGACGGGGCGCAGAGCAGGAAGACGGTACGCGGCGGCGGCTCCTCGATCGCCTTCAGCAGGGCGTTGCCGGCGGCCTCGGTGAGCCGGTCCGCGTCCTCGATGACCACCACCTGCCACCGGCCGCCGGACGGGGTGCTGGCGGCGCGCAGCACCAGGGCCCGCATCTCGCTGACGCCGATCGAGAGTCCCTCGGGCACCACGAGGCGCACGTCGGCGTGGGTGCCGGCCATTGTCGTGTGGCAGCCGGGGCAGCTGCCGCAGCCGGTGCCGTGTACGCACTGCAGGGCGGCGGCGAAGGCGCGGGCGGCGACCGAGCGGCCGGAGCCGGGCGGCCCGGTGAAGATCCAGGCGTGGGTCATCCCGGCGCCGGGATCGCCCGCCGCGACGCCACCGGCGGCCGGGGCCACCTCGGCCTCGTCAGCGAGGGCCGCCAGGTCGTCCGGTCCCGCGGCGGCGGCGCGCAGCACCGCGGCGGCCGCCGAGGCGGCCCGGCGCAGGGTGCCGACCGCCTCGTCCTGGCCGACCAGGTCGGCGAAGACGTCCGGCATCAGGTCCGATGCTCCATCGTCACCAGCTCCGCGTCGGATAACTCGGGCTGGACCGAGGTGTCCGGGCCCTGCGCCGGGCGGGGGTGCGTGATGCCGCCCGGTGCGCCCAGCATCTCGTCGATCCGCCCGGCCACCGCGCCGGCGATCTCGTCGGCCCGGCGGGAGGCGTCCAGCACCAGGTAGCGCTTCGGGTCGGCGGCGGCGAGGTCGAGGAACGCGTACCGGACCCGCTCGTGGAAGCCGATCGACTCCGCCTCGAGGTGGTCCGGGTTCTCGCCACGGCTGGCCACCCGGGACAGCCCGGTGCGCGGGTCGACGTCGAGGAGCACCACCAGGTCGGGCTTGAGCCCGCCGGTGGCCCAGGACGAGAGCCAGGAGACCTCGTCGGCCGGGAGGGTGCGCCCCGCACCCTGGTAAGCCAGGGACGAGTCGACGTAGCGGTCACTGATCACCACGGCACCCCGGGCGAGCGCCGGCCGGACCACGGTGGCCACGTGGTGGGCCCGGTCGGCGGCGTACAGCAGTGCCTCGGCGCGCGGGGACGGCACCTCGGAGCCGGGTTGGCCGAGCAGCAGCGACCGGATCCGCTCGCCGACCGTGGTGGCGCCGGGTTCGCGGGTCACCACCACGTCCCAGCCCTGCTCACTCAGCCGGCCGGCGAGCAGGGCGAGCTGGGTGGACTTGCCGGCCCCCTCGCCGCCCTCGAAGACCACGAACAGCCCGGCGGAGACGAACGGCTCGGCCGGCATCAGCGGGCGTCCGCGTACCGAGCCCCACAGGTCGGCCAGCACCGGAACGCCCTTCTTGTCGTCCATCTGACCGAACGCGCTGATCCCGGCGAAGATGCCGGCGGCGCCGGCGGCGAGCAGCAGCAGCCGGGTGGAGGAGATCGACACCCCCAGGTCGGCGATCTCGAACCGGCGGGAGCCGCCGACACCGGCGAGCAGGCTGCTCAGCGCGATGGCCAGGATCAGCACCAGCCGGGTGCCGATCTGGACGACCGCGAAAACCCGGCCGCGCACCTCGTCGGCGATCTCGCCACCGAGCAGCGTGGTGCCGGCGAGGAAGGCCATGCCGGCGCCCGCGCCGACCAGGACGGCGCCGACCATGGCCATGGAGAGGTGGATGGCGAACGCCAGGGCCATCACCGCCGCGCTGGCGAGCACGATGCTCATGCCGAACCAGCGCCGCCGCGACATGTCCTTGACGATCATCGGGCCGAGCCCGATGCCGACCGCCAGACCGATGAAGATGGCACCGAACAGCAGGTAGAAGGCGGCGTCACCGGCGCCGAGCGAGTTGGCGAAGAACCGGGCGGTGCCGATCACGATGCCGCCGCCGGCGAACGCGCCGAAGATTCCCAGCACCAGCCCGCGGACCAACGGGGTCTGGCCGATGAACCGCCAGCCCTCCTTGAACTGGCGCAGCATGGTCTGCTCGGTGTGGCCCCGCTCGGCGGACGGGCCCTGACTGATCTCGCGGATGCCGTACGCCACCACGACGGCGGTCGCCAGCCGGGAGAGTGCGTTGAACCAGAGCGCGAGCTGGGCCGGCTCGGCCCAGTCCGGGGCGGCGCCGCCGGTGGCGGCCCGGACCGCGCCGTCCAGCGCGGCGAGCACGAGAGCGGCGACGACCGGGGTGAGACCGTACGTGGTGATCAGGGTGAGCTGGTTGGCCGCCTCGAGCCGGGCCCGGGGGATCAGGTTGGGGACCGCGGCCTCCTTGGCCGGGATCCACAGCAGGGTGATCGACTCGATCAGGAACGTGGCGATCGTGGCCCAGCCGACGACCACCGGGCCGCTGGCGCCCAGCACGGCGACGAGCGGGATCGAGGCGAACAGCACGAACCGCAGCACGTCGCAGATGACCATCGTCCACCGCCGGTCGAACCGGTCGGCGAGCACGCCGGCGATCGGCCCGAGCACGAGCGCGGGCAGCAGCCGGATCGCGATGACCGTGCCGAACGCGGCACCCTTCGCGGTGCTCCCCTCGACCTGGGAGGCCGCGAAGACGGAGGTGGCGAGCAGGCCGAACCAGTCGCCGAACGAGGCCGCGCCGAGCACGATCCAGAGCCGCCGGAACGGGCGGATGCGCAGCACCGAGCGAATGGCGGCGTAGCCGGAGTGGTCCGGCTGCGCGGCGGCCTGCCCGCCGGACGCGGACGGGCCGGGCTGGCCACCCGAGGTCGGGTCGGCCTGGGCACCGGACGGGACGGGCTGGGCTCCGGACGGCGACACGCCGGGCGACTCGCCGTTCTGCTGGTTTTCGATGGCCGTACCTCCACGTGGCGGCCCATCGCTGGGCAGTCCCGGTGCAACACTCTAGACCCGACGGGGAGCCTCCCCGCCGTGACATTCTCCTGCTCGCCGAGCCTAGGCCGCCGGGACCACCGCCGTCAGCTCGCCCGGACGCGAGGGTATTTCGCATTGACCCGTTTGACGGCTAGCGTGCACGACGTGGCCACCGACAGCACCGACCTCCGTGGTCGACTCGACCGGGCAACCGCGCACCTCGACCCGCCGTACGCGGTGGTCGACCTGGCGGCGTTCGACGCCAACGCCGCCGCACTCGCCGACCGGGCCGCCGGAAAGCCGGTCCGCGTCGCCAGCAAGTCGGTACGCTGCCGGGAGCTGATCTCCCGTGCCCTGGCCGAGCCCGGCTGGCACGGCGTGATGGCGTTCACCCTGCCGGAGGCGCTCTGGCTGGTCCGCGGCGGCGTGACCGACGACGCGCTGGTGGCGTACCCCACGGCCGACCGCGCCGCCCTCGCCGAACTGGCCGGCGACCCGGCGCTCGCCGCCGCGGTGACCCTGATGGTCGACGGCACCGACCAGCTCGACCTGGTGGACGCGGTGTGCGCTCCCGGCCGGCGGGCCGAGCTGCGGGTCTGCCTCGACCTGGACGCCTCGTGGCGGCCACTCGGCGGAAAGGTGCACGTCGGCGTCCGCCGCTCGCCGGTGCACAGCGCCCGGGCGGCCGGCGCGCTCGCCGCCACCATCGCCGCCCGGCCCGGCTTCCGGCTGGTGGGGCTGATGGCGTACGAGGCGCAGATCGCCGGTCTGGGCGACGCGCCGCCGGGGCGCGCGCTGCTCGGCGCGGCGATCCGGCTGGCCCAGCGCGGGTCGTACCGGGAACTGCTGGCGCGCCGCGGCGCGGCGGTGGCCGCCGTCCGCGAGCACGCCGAACTGGAGTTCGTCAACGGCGGTGGCACCGGCAGCGTGGCCGCCACCAGCGCCGATCCCGCGGTCACCGAGGTCACCGCGGGATCGGGCCTGTACGGGCCGACGCTGTTCGACGCCTACCGGGCCTGGCGCCCCACCCCGTCGGCGTACTTCGCGTGCGCGGTGGTCCGCCGTCCGGCGCCCGGCTACGCCACCGTGCTCGGCGGCGGCTGGATCGCGTCCGGCCCGGCCGAGCGGAGCCGCCTGCCCCGCCCGGTCCTGCCGGCCGGCCTCGAACTGGTCGGCACGGAGGGCGCCGGTGAGGTGCAGACCCCGCTGACCGGCCGGGCGGCCGGGGCGCTGCGGGTCGGCGACCGGGTCTGGTTCCGGCACGCCAAGGCCGGCGAGCTCGCCGAGCACGTCAACGAACTGCACCTGGTGGCGGGGGACGCCGTCGTGGCGACCGTCCCCACCTATCGCGGCGAGGGTCGGGCGTTCCTCTGAGTCGCCGGCGGCGGGACCGGGTCGATCCGGTCCCGCGTCCGCCGACCGGGCCGGTTGCGGGCGGTCCGGGCAGGTCGGACGCCGGTCAGGCCGGTTGGGCCAGCTCGGCCGGCGGGGCCGCGCCCTCCCGGGCGTCGACCTGCCGGTGCAGGTACTCCCGGATGAGCGCCTTCGCCTCGGTGAGCACCCGGTCGTCGCCCTCGGGCCGGCGGCGGAACGCCAGCTTGATGAGCGCGTCGGCGGCCTCGACGGCGATCTCGAGGTGGAACCGGAGCTCCGGGACGTCGGTGAGCCCGAAGCGTTCGGTGAGGACGCGGGCCAGCTGATCCGCGATCACCCCGTTGTTGTCCCGCTGCTCATCGAGCAGGTGCAGGTCGACCACGTCGCCGAAGTGCAGGGTACGGAACCCCGGGACAGTACGGTGCATCGTGATGTACTCGTCGATCGCCGCGTCGACGCCGTCCCACCAGTGGGTCAGGTCGTCCGAGGCGAACCGCTCGTCGAGCCGCTGGAGGTAGGACTCCATCGTGCGCAGGGTCAGCGCCTGCACGATCGCCCGCTTGTCCGGAAAGAACTGGTAGACCGACCCGATCGCCACCTCGGCACGCTCGGCGAGCAGAGTCGTGGTCAGCCCTTCGTACCCCACCTCGTCGACGAGCTCGGCGCAGGCGTCCAGCATCCGCTGGACCCGCGCGACACTTCGACCCTGCACCGGTACGCGGCGCAGCGGCCCGGTCGTGGCGGCTGGTGTGGACACTCGGCGCCACCCCCCTTCGACGGATGAACATATCTGCACGTCACGAGTCTGTGACTACCGGTACAACGAGCGGACCTGGATTGCGGTATTTACCAGGTACAACGTTCCTGATATGAAGTCAGTTCATATTCATGTCGAGGAGTGTTCATGGCCGCAACCACACCCTCCGTAACCGCCGGCTGGTCCAACTGGGCCGGCAACCAGCGTGCCACCGCCACCGCCGTCCTGCGGCCCACCTCCGCCGCCGAGGTCGCCGAGGCGGTACGGGCGGCCGCCGCGGGCGGAGAGCGGATCCGCGCGGTCGGCAGCGGCCACTCCTTCACCGCCGTCGCCCTGACCGACGGTCGTCGGATGGAGCTGGCGGACCTGGACACCGGCGTACGGGTCGACGTCGATCGCCGACTGGTCACCGTACCCGCCGGGACCACGTTGCGCGCACTCAACCGGCTGCTCGCCGGGCACGGGCTGGCGCTGCCCAACCTCGGCGACATCGACGCGCAGACCGTCGCGGGTGCGATCTCGACCGGCACCCACGGCACCGGTGCCGGGTACGGCTGCCTCGCCACGTTCGTCGAGGCGCTCACCCTGGTCACCGGCACCGGCGAGGTGCTGCGCTGCTCGGCCGACGAGCACCCCGACGTGCTCGCCGCCGCCCGGGTCTCCCTCGGGGCGCTGGGTGTGCTGGTCGACGTGACCCTGCGCTGCGTGGACGCGTTCGTGCTGCTCGCGCACGAGCGGCCGGCGCCGCTGGACACGGTCCTCGCCGGCCTGCCCGGCCTCGTCGCCGCCCACGACCACGTCGAGTTCTACTGGTTCCCGTACACCGAGCGGGTGCAGGTCAAGAGCAACGACCGGGTGCCCGTCGACGACCGGCCGCTGCCCCGCTGGCGCGGCTGGCTCGACGACGAGTTCCTCGCCAACACCGTCTTCGCCGGGGCCTGCCGGCTGGGCCGCGCCGTGCCGGCGCTCGCCCCGACCATCAGCGCCGTCTCGGCGCGGGCGCTCACCGAGCGCCGCTACACCGGCCGCTCCGACACGGTCTTCTGCACGCCACGCCGGGTCCGCTTCGTGGAGATGGAGTACGCGCTGCCCCGCGACGCCCTCGTGCCGGCCCTGGACGCGCTGCGCCGCATCGTCGAAGGGCTGCCGTTCAAGGTGCTCTTCCCGGTGGAGGTGCGCTTCACCGCGGCCGACGACGTGTGGCTGTCCCACGGCCACGGCCGGGACTCCGCGTACATCGCGATCCACCAGTACGTGGGAGCGCCGTACGAGCCGTACTTCCGCGCCTTCGAGGAGGTGGCCGAAGGGCTGGGCGGCCGGCCCCACTGGGGCAAGCTGCACTGGCGCGACGCCGCGTCGCTGGCGCCCGCGTACCCCCGGTGGGCCGACTTCCAGGCCGTCCGCGACCGGCTCGACCCGCACCGCGTCTTCGCGTCCCCCCACCTCGACCGCGTCCTCGGCGCCTGACGGCAGGAACCGGTCACGGCGCGCCGGGCGGCGTCACTCGGTGGTCGCGGTGGCCTTCTTCGGGGCCGCCTTCTTGGCGGGCGTCGCCTTGGCGGTAGCCGTCTTCTTCGTCGCCTTGGCGGCCGCGGCCGTCTTCTTCGCCGCCGTCGCCTTCTTGGCCGGGGCGGCCTTCTTGGCCGCCTTCTTGCGCGGCGCCGGACCCTTCGCCCGCTTCTCGGCGAGCATCTCCGACGCCTCCTCCAGGCTCAGCGCCTCCGGGGTCTGGCCGCGCCGCAGCGACGCGTTGGTCTCCCCGTCGGTCACATACGGCCCGAACCGCCCGTCCTTGATGACCAGCGGCTTCTCGGTCACCGGGTCGGCGCCCATCTCCCGCAGCGGGGGCGCGGCAGCCCGGCGCTGGCGGGTCTTCGGGGCGGCGAGCAGGGCCAGCGCCTCGTCGAGCGTGACCGTGAACATCTTGTCCTCGGAGTCCAGCGACCGGAACTCCTCGCCCCGCTTGACGTACGGGCCGTAGCGGCCGTTGTTGGCGAGGACCTCGTTGCCCTCCGGGTCCACGCCGACCAGCCGGGGCAGGCTGAGCAGCTTGAGCGCCTCGTCGAAGGTGAGCGTGTCCGGCGACTGCGAGCGCAGCAGCGAGGACTTGCGCTCGCCGCTGGCCACGTAAGGGCCGAACCGGCCGGACTTGAGCAGGATCGGCTCCCCGGTGGCCGGGTCGTCGCCGAGCTTGCGCTCGCCACCGCCGCCGAGGAACAGCTCGTGCACCTTCTCCGGGGTCAGCTCGTCCGGCGCGAGGCCCTCCGGGATCGGCGCGCGGTCGCCCTGGCCGCCGCCCTCCTCGCCCTCCGCCGCGGGCGCGGGCTGCTCACCGGGGACCGCCCGCTGCAGGTACGGCCCGTACCGGCCGACCCGCACCACCACCTCACGCCCCTCGTCGTCGGTGAACAGCGGGATCGAGTTGACGCTGCGCGCGTCGATGTCGCTCAGGTTCTCGGTGACCAGCTTCTTCAGCCCGCCGGAGCGGGCGATGTCCTGGTCGCCGGCGCCGTTGGTGGTGCCGAAGTAGAACGCGGTGAGGAAGTCGACCGCCGCGTGGTCGCCGCCGGCGATCTCGTCCAGCTCGTTCTCCATGCTGGCGGTGAAGTCGTAGTCGATCAGGCGCGGATAGTGCCGCTCCATCAGCCCGACCACCGCGAACGCCAGGAACGACGGGATCATCGCCTGGCCGCGCTTGAAGACGTACCCCCGGTCCTGGATGGTCTGCATGATCGACGCGTACGTCGACGGCCGGCCGATGCCCAGCTCCTCCAGCGCCTTGACCAGCGAGGCCTCCGTGTAGCGGGCGGGCGGCTGGGTGTGGTGGCCCTGCGCGGCCAGCTCGTCGGCGGTGAGCGGCTGGTCCTTCACAAGCGTCGGCAGGCGGCGCTCGGCGTCCTCCGCCTCGGCGTTTTCGTCGTCGCTGGACTCCACGTACGCCCGCAGGAAGCCCGGGTCGGTGATGGTCTTGCCGGTGGCGCCGAAGTCGGCCTCCTCGCCGCCGGCCGTGGTCGCCCGGATCCGCACCGACACGCTGGAGCCGACCGCGTCGGTCATCTGCGAGGCGATGGTGCGCCGCCAGATCAGCTCGTAGAGCTTGTACTCCTCGACCGACAGCTCGTTGCGCACCTCGCCGGGGGTGCGGAAGTTGTCGCCCGCCGGGCGGATCGCCTCGTGCGCCTCCTGCGCGTTCTTCACCTTGCCGGTGTAGCGGCGGGGCTCCGGCGGGACGCTGCGCTCGCCGTACAGCTCGACGATCTGCCGCCGGGCCGCCGCGATGGCGGTCTCCGACAGGTTCACCGAGTCGGTACGCATGTAGGTGATGTAGCCGTTCTCGTAGAGCCGCTGCGCCGTGCGCATCGTCTGCTGCGACGAGAACCGCAGTTTGCGGGCCGCCTCCTGCTGGAGGGTGGAGGTGATGAACGGCGCGTACGGGCGACGCCGGTAGGGCTTCTCCTCGACCCGGGTGACGGTGAACGGCCGGCCCTCCAGCCGGGCGGCCAGCCCGCGCGCCCCGCTCTCGTCGAGGTGGACCACACCGGCACCCGGTCGCACCCGGCCGGTGGTCGGCTCGAAGTCCTTGCCGGTGGCGATCCGGTCACCGTTCAGCGCGACCAGGGTGGCGTTGAAGGTGCGCGGCCCCTCGCCGGCCTTCTCGACGGCCAGCGTGGCGAGGACGTCCCAGTACTCGGCGGTGCGGAACGCCATCCGCTGCCGCTCCCGCTCGACCACGATGCGGGTCGCCACCGACTGCACCCGGCCCGCCGAGAGCTTCGGCATGACCTTCTTCCACAGCACGGGCGAGACCTCGTAGCCGTACAGGCGGTCGAGGATCCGTCGGGCCTCCTGCGCGTCGACCAGGTCCCGGTCGATCTCGCGCGGGTTCGCGACGGCGGCCTGGATCGCCGGCTTGGTGATCTCGTGGAAGACCATCCGCTTGACCGGCACCTTGGGCTTGAGGGTCTCCACGAGGTGCCAGGCGATGGCCTCGCCCTCGCGGTCCTCGTCCGTCGCCAGGAAGATCTCGTCGACCTCCTTGGCGAGCTTGGTCAGCTTGCTGATCTGCTGCCTGCGGTCGGGCGACACGACGTAGAGGGCGTGGAAGCCGTTGTCGACGTCGACACCGAGCCGGGCCCACGGCTCGCCCTTGTACTTCGCCGGCACGTCGGCGGCGTTGCGCGGAAGGTCGCGGACGTGCCCGAAGCTGGCCTCCACGACGTACCCCGGGCCGAGGTAGCCCGAGATCGTCTTGGCCTTCGCCGGTGACTCGACGATGACCAGACGGGTGGTTCCAGCGTTGCTCGGCACGTCTCTCCCTGACCTAACTCCTGCTCACGACCGCTCCGGTGCCCGGTTCAGGCCGCACTCGCCCCCTCCGGACCCGCCGGTCCGGATGTCCAACGTAACGCGTCGCCCGGGATTCCGGTTTCGCGGGCGACAAACCACCCCGTCCGGGCCCGACCGGCGTCACCGTACACCGCCCGTGCCCCCACGACCCCCTCCCCGTGACGAACACCCACCCACCCGTCCGGTCGATCATGGAGTCGTGGTGGGCGGAGCGTGGTGTTTCGTGCCCTTCATTCGGCACCGCAACTCCATGATCGGCGCGGTCAGGGGCGGGCGGGCCAGGACGTGGGCGGGGTGCGGGGCGGGGGGTCGCCGATCAGTTCGGTCAGCCGGGTCAGGTCGCGGGGGCCGGTGACGCGGTAGGCCGGGCCGGCGGGGTCGAGGACCGCGTCGGGCAGACCGACCGCCGCCAGCGCGGCGCCGACGGCTGCCACGTGCCGGTCGTCGGCCGGGCCGAGGTGGAGCAGCACCTCCGACCCCGTCACCGACCCGGCGGCCGCGAGCCAGAGCCGCAGCCGGCGGCCGTTCAGGTGGAAGCCGCCCGGCGGGCGCTTCGCCGGGCCGTCCAGCCACGCCGCCGCGAGCGGCTTCAGGATCCGGGTGTACGACGTCCGCACCGCGTGCCGCCCGTCACCGGTCGCTTCCCAACTCGCGCCCAGCCCTCGCGCCGCCAACTCGGCGACCAGCACGTGCACCCGCCACGCGTCGTCGACCACCACCGACAGCCGGGCCGTGCCACCCATGACCGACACCTCGGCCGGCCCGGCGAGCAGGCCGGCCAGGTCGGCGACGGACGGGTCGGTGGCTTCGGCGCCGAAGAAGGCGAGTTGCCGGCGCGGCTCCTCCGGCCCGGTGCCGCGGCCGCCCGGGGCGGTCGGTTCCGGTTCTGGGTCGGCCGGGACCGGAGCGCGGCGGGCGGTGCGCCGGGGTGCCGGCCCGGCCGGCTCGGGCACCGGGAAGAGCGTCGGCAGCGACTCCGCGTCCGACGGCTCGGCGGCACCGGTCAACGGCACTCGGGGACCTCGGCGAAGGCGCGCTTCAACTCCTCGGAGTTGAGGCGGGTGGTGTCCAGCGCGCTGGCGTCGTACTCCCGGTTCAGCGTCGCCACCGCGGCCCGCACGCCGTCGTAGAAGACGGTCGGCTGGCTCGTACTGAGACCGTCGATGGTGTCTCGGGCCCGGCCGTACGCGTCGCGCATCCGGGCCAGCGACGTGCGGAAACCCGCGGAAACCTCCTCGCCCTGCTCGGCATCGGGGACGCCGGCCTCCTCGACCTTGCGCCGGGCGGTCTCGCTGGCCTGCTCCGCGCCGCCGAACAGCCGCACGAGGTTCTCCTTGGCCTGCGCCGGGGTGGTCTGGGCGGTCATCTGCTGGTCGGTGCTGCTGGTGAGCTTGCTGATCTCGGCGCGCCAGGGCGTCAGGGCCGAACAGACCGACGCCGCCCAGGCCTGGGCGCTGGGCCCGCCGCCGCAGCCGGCGGCCAGCACGACGACCGTGGCCAGCATCGCCGTCAGCTTTCCGGCGGCTGCCGCCCGGCACGTACGCATGCGTTGCAGCGTACGGCGTCAGGTCACCCGGCACACCGGTCAGGTGCGCCGGACGACCGGTCCCCGGCCGGCGCGGGCCGACCGGGGACCGGGGTACGGATCAGGCGTTCACCGTCTCCGGGTGCTGGTCCGCGTTGCCCGCGCCGGTGTCCGAGTCGGACATGGCCACGCCCTTGCGCTTGCTGAACACCACGGCCGCGACGACGATCAGCGTCGCCACCACCGCGATGGTGATCCGCAGGCCGGTGTTGCGGTCGTCGCCCACGCTCCACGCCACCACGGCCGGGGCGATCAGCAGCGAGACCAGGTTCATCACCTTGATCAGCGGGTTGATCGCCGGACCGGCGGTGTCCTTGAACGGGTCGCCGACGGTGTCGCCGATGACGGTCGCGGCGTGCGCCTCGGAGCCCTTGCCGCCGTACGCGCCGTCCTCGACCATCTTCTTGGCGTTGTCCCAGGCGCCGCCGGAGTTGGCCAGGAAGACGGCCATCAGCGTGCCGGCCCCGATGGCACCGGCCAGGTACGACGCCAGGGCGCCGGGGCCGAGACCGAAGCCGACCGCGATCGGCGCCAGGATCGCCAGCAGGCCGGGGGTCATCAGCTCGCGCTGCGCGTCCCGGGTGCAGATGTCGACGACCTTGCCGTACTCCGGACGCTGGCTGCGGTCCATGATCCCGGGCAGCTCGCGGAACTGCCGGCGGACCTCCATCACGACCGCCCCGGCCGAGCGGGAGACCGCGTTGATGGCGAGCCCGGAGAAGAGGAAGACCACCGCCGCGCCGATGATGAGGCCGACCAGGTTGCGCGGGTTGGCCACGTTCAGCGAGTTGAGGATCTCGCCGCCGACGTCGGTGATACCCGCGTCGGCGTACGCGATGCGCAACGTGTCGGTGTACGAGCCGAACAGCGCGGTCGCGGCGAGCACGGCCGTCGCGATCGCGATGCCCTTGGTGATCGCCTTGGTGGTGTTGCCGACCGCGTCCAGCTCGGTGAGCGTCCGGGCGCCGTCCTCGTCGATGTCGCCGGACATCTCGGCCACGCCCTGCGCGTTGTCGGAGATCGGGCCGAAGGTGTCCATCGCCACGATCACGCCGACCGTGGTGAGCAGGCCGGTACCGGCCAGCGCGACCGCGAACAGCGACAGCGTGATGGAGCTGCCGCCGAGCAGGAACGCGCCGAACACACCCGCGCCGATCAGCAGCGCCGAGTAGACGGCGGACTCCAGGCCGACGCTGATGCCGGCGAGGATGACGGTGGCCGGACCGGTCTGCGAGCTCTTGCCGATGTCCTGCACCGGCCGGCGGTTGGTCTCGGTGAAGTAGCCGGTCAGCGCCTGGATCGCGGCGGCCAGCACGATACCGATGACGACCGCGCCGATGGCTACCACGCGCGGGTTCTCGTCGACGTCGGTCAGGCCGCCCTCCAGCTCGGCGAAGGTCGCCGGGAGGTACGCCCAGGTGGCAGCGGCCACCAGCACCGCGGAGAGCAGCGCCGAGATGTAGAAGGCCCGGTTGATCGCGGTCAGGCCGGAGCGGTCCGACGTGCGGAGCCGGGTGATGAACACGCCGATGATCGCGACCAGCACACCGATCGTGGAGATGATCAGCGGGAAGACCAGGCCCTGCTCGCCGAAGGCGGCGCGGCCGAGGATCAGCGCGGCGACCAGGGTGACCGCGTACGACTCGAACAGGTCGGCGGCCATGCCGGCGCAGTCACCGACGTTGTCGCCCACGTTGTCGGCGATGGTGGCGGCGTTGCGCGGGTCGTCCTCGGGGATGCCCTGCTCGACCTTGCCGACCAGGTCGGCACCGACGTCGGCGGCCTTGGTGAAGATGCCGCCGCCGACCCGCATGAACATCGCGAGCAGCGCGGCGCCGAAACCGAAGCCCTCCAGGACGGTCGGAGCGTCGCCCCGGTAGAAGAGGACGACAAGCGCCGCACCGAGGAGGCCGAGGCCGACGGTGAGGAAGCCGACCACGCCGCCGGTGCGGAACGCGATCTTCATGGCGGTTTCCCGGCCGCCCTCACGCTCGCGGGCGGCGGCCGCGACCCGCAGGTTGGCCCGGGTGGCCAGCCACATTCCGGCGCCACCGATGAACGCGCTGAACAGCGCGCCGACGACGAAGAAAGCGGACCGGCCGATCTTCACCGCGGTCTCGCTGCCGTCGGTGTCGTGCACCGGCAGCAGGAAGAGCAGCACCACGGCTACGACCACGAAGATCGCCAGGGTGCGGAACTGCCGGAGCAGGTACGCCGAGGCGCCCTCCTGCACCGCCCCCGAGATCTCCTGCATGTTTGTGGTGCCCTTGCCGGCAGCCAGCACGGTCCTCGTCAGCGTGGCGGCGAAGACCAGCGCCACGGCCGCGATCACGGCGGCGAGAACCACGTACGTGACATTGTCCCCGGTGAGGGAGATCCCGCCGCTGTCGGCGGCCAAGGTGTCGGACATCTGTGTCCTCCTGTACCGAACGCTCGCGCCGACCGGTGGAGACGCACCGGTCGGCGCCTGGATGCGGTGTCGCAAGCACGCGCCAACCCACCCCGAGCAGACCAGCGACGGAACGCCGTTCCCGCTGGCTGCGGGATGGATCACTTGCTGACAACCCGCGTACTGTAGCCGTCCGCAGTGTCGGAGGTCACACCGAGGGGGCACCGTGTCCGGATGATCTTCGTCGCTGTGTTAGGAGGAAAAATCTGATATAGGAGGGCGTCCATGACGATCAGGCCGCGCCCCGCACCCGGGACACGGCCTGCGACAGGAAGATCAGCTCAGCGGCCGACCGGCCACACCATCCGCACCTCGGTGCCGACGCCCTCGTCCACCGGTCGCACCTGAAGGTCCTCCACGAAGCCGGCGAGCAGCGCGAACCCCACGCCCGTGGTCAGCGCGTCCTCGCTGAGCGACTCCTTGGCCAGCTCGTCCGGCGGCAGCGCGGCCAGACCGATCCCCGCCTCGATCGGCGCGCGGTCGACGACCCGCACGGCGTACGCCCCGGAGTCCGACATCTCCACAAGCACCGGGTCGGTCAGGCCGTACTGCCGGTGCAGGGCGACCGCCCTGGTGCACGCCTCGCCGATGGCCAGCCGCACCTCGTCGAGCAGGTCCTCCCGCACCCCCGCCCGCCGGGCGACCGCGACGCCGACCAACCGTGCCGTACGGACGTGCACCGGCGCGGGTGAGAAGGAGAGGCGGACGATGGCCATCACGCGCCGGTCGCCGCGTCGACCGTCGGGTGCAGCGGGAACACCTGGTCGAGCGCGGTGATCCGGAAGATCTTGAGCAGCGGCTCCTTGTCGCAGACCAGCGCGAACGTGCCACCGGCGGTACGCAGCCGCTTGAGGGCGCCCACCAGCACGCCGAGCCCGGTCGAGTCGAGGAAGTCCACCCGGCCCAGGTCGACCACGACGTGCCGGGCCCCGCCGTCGATCACTTCGAGGAGCCGCTCCCGGAGCCGGGGGGCGGTGTAGACGTCCACCTCACCGCCGACCTCGAGCACCGTGTGCTCCCCTACGGTGCGGGTCGCCAGCGACAGCTCCATCGGTCCCTCCTCGCAAGAGCCGTAAACTCTCCAGGGCATCTAACCACTACCGCCGGAGGACCTCGTGGTCACCGGCGGCTCGCAGTCTCTTACCCCGGGCCGCTGCTTTCCATTTCCGAACACCAGTGCGAGAGTGCAGGACGTGACAATCGCAGCCACCCTTGCCGCGAGCCCCGGCCCCCCGCCGGCGGATCTGCTGGCCCGGCTGCGCGCCCGCGCCGACGCCGACCCGGTCACCCACGTCGAGCGGGTGCCCGCCCGTGCCGGCGAGCCGGCGCCGTGGCCCGACTGGGCCGCCGACGAGCTGCGCGCGGCGTTCGCCCGCCGGGGCGTCACCGCGCCGTGGCGGCACCAGGCCGAGGCGGCCCGTCTCGCGTACGCGGGCAGCCACGTGGTCGTCGCCACCGGCACCGCGTCCGGCAAGTCCCTGGCGTACCAGCTGCCCGCGCTGGCCACGCTGCTCGCCGACCCGCGCGCCACCACGCTCTACCTGGCGCCGACCAAGGCGCTCGCCGCCGACCAGCTGCGCTCCGTCGCCGACCTGGAACTGGAGGGGGTACGCCCGGCCTGCTACGACGGCGACACCCCGCGCGCCGAGCGGGAGTGGATCCGGCGGCACTCGCGCTTCGTGCTGACCAACCCCGACATGCTCCACCACGGCATCCTGCCCGGCCACGCCCAGTGGTCCGGGTTCCTGCGCCGGCTGGCGTACGTGGTGGTCGACGAGTGCCACACCTACCGGGGCGTGTTCGGCTCGCACGTCGCGCACGTGCTGCGGCGGTTGCGACGGCAGTGCGCCCGCTACGGGCGTACCCCGGTGTTCGTGCTGGCCTCCGCCACGTCGGGCGACCCGGCCGCGGCGGCCGAGCGGCTCACCGGCCTGCCGGTCACGGCCGTCACCGAGGACGCCTCGCCGCGCGGTGGGGTGACCTTCGCGCTGTGGGAGCCGCCACTACTGCCCGCCGCCGACGCCTCGTCGGCCGACGCCCGCCCCGACGGCGCCGACCTCGCGCCGGTCCGGCGGTCGGCGCTGCGGGAGACCGCGGACCTGCTCGCCGACACCGTGGCCACGGGGGTCCGCACGCTCGCCTTCGTCCGGTCGCGGCGCGGGGCCGAGGTGGTGGCGGCCAACGCCCGACGGGCGCTCGACGAGGCGGTGCCCGGGCTCGGCGACCGGGTGGCCGCCTATCGTGCCGGGTACCTGCGCGAGGAGCGGCGCGAGCTGGAGCGTGCGCTGCTGCGCGGTGACCTGCTCGGGCTCGCCTCGACAAACGCGCTGGAGCTGGGCGTCGACCTGGTCGGGCTGGACGCGGTGCTGATCTGCGGGTACCCGGGCACTCGCGCGTCGCTCTGGCAGCAGGCCGGGCGCGCCGGGCGCTCCGGGCAGGAGGCCCTCGCCGTGCTGGTGGCGCGGGACGACCCGCTCGACACCTATCTCGTCCACCATCCCGAGGCGGTCTTCGGGGCGCCGGTCGAGGCGACCGTGCTCGACCCGGCCAACCCGTACGTGCTCGGGCCGCAGCTCGCCTGCGCGGCGGTCGAGGCACCGCTCACCCCGGCCGACCTGGAGCTGTTCGGCGAGGGCGCGAAGGAGGCGGTGGACGCGCTTGTCGAGGCCGGCGCGCTGCGGCAGCGGCCGACCGGCTGGTACTGGCGGCACCGGGAGCGCCCCGAGGTGGACCTGCGCGGCGAGGACGGCGCGCCGGTCTGCGTGGTGGAGTCCGCGACCGGGCGGCTGCTCGGCACGGTCGACGGCGGTTCGTCGCACTTCCTGCTCCACCCCGGCGCGGTCTACCTGCACCAGGGCGTCTCGTACGTGGTGGACGCCCTCGACCTCGCCGACGGGTGCGCGCTCGTGCACCCCGAGGAGCCGGACTGGTCCACCCACGCCCGCGACGTCACGTCGCTGTCCGTGGTGTCGGTCCGGTCGTACGTGGACGCCGGGCCGGTGGGGCTCTTCCTCGGCGAGGTCGACGTGACCAGCCAGGTGGTGTCGTACCAGCGGCGACGGATCGCCACCGGCGAGGTCATCGACACCCGCCCGCTGGACCTGCCGACGCGGGAGCTGCGCACCGTGGCGGTGTGGTTCACCCTCTCACCGGAGTCGCTCGCGGCGGCCGGGGTCGAGCCGGCCGACGTGCCGGGCGCGCTGCACGCCGCCGAGCACGCCGCGATCGGGCTACTGCCGCTGATGGCGACGTGCGACCGGTGGGACATCGGCGGACTGTCGACCGCCGTCCATCCGGACACCGAGGCGCCGACGGTCTTCGTCTACGACGGGCACCCCGGCGGGGCGGGCTTCGCCGAGCGCGCGTACGGGACGGCGGCGGCGTGGCTGCGGGCGACCCGGGACGCGATCGCCGAGTGCGGCTGCGAGACCGGCTGCCCGTCCTGCGTCCAGTCCCCGAAGTGCGGCAACGGCAACAACCCGCTCTCGAAGCCGGACGCGATCCGGGTCCTCGACGTGGTGCTGGCCAACCTGCCCTCCTGACCCTCCGGCCCCGTCGGGAGGCCCGTCCCGGCGCTGGCCGGCCGGGGCGCAGGCGGACGTTGAGGTACTTCGGCCCGCATGGATCGGCGGCGGACCGGGCAATAATGGGAGCGCTTCCATAGACCTGTTTCTTCACGTCCAGGGAGGGACCGTGGCCGACACCATCGCCGAGGCCGTCGACCTGCTCTACACGGTCGACCAGGACAACCTGACCGTCGACCAGCAGATCGCGTTCGGGGCGGCACTCGCGGCGCTCGCCCAGGCCGAGCGGCTGGAACAGATAAACGAGCGGCTGCTCGGCATCCACCAGGTCCTCCAGAGCTGGGCCCTGCGGGCGACGGTCGACGGTCCGCGCTGACCTTTCCTACCCGGGCGGCTGCGCCCCGACGGTCCCGGCGGATGCGCCCGTCCTTCCCGGCGGGTGCGTCCGACCGTCCGTTGGTGGGGCGCGTCCCCCGCGGCGGGCGGGCGTGGAGCCGTGAGCTGTGCGAGACTCCCGCCCATCTTTCGAAGGAGATCTGATGCAGCCCGACATCCTGCAGTCCCAGCAGCAGTTCCACATCCGCCAGCGCATCCGGATGATGGTCAACCAGTACGAGGTCCACTCCGTCGCTCCGGACGGTTCGGAGGGCGGTCTGCTCGCGTTCGCCCAGCAGAAGCGGCTGGCCTTCAAGGAGCAGGTGACCATCTACACCGACGACTCGAAGCAGCAGCCGCTGCTCGGGTTCAAGGCGCGGCAGCGCCTCGACCTGGGTGCCACGTACGACGTCACGGACCACGCCGGCAACCCGATCGGCCAGTTCCGCAAGGACTTCGCGCAGTCCCTGCTCCGCTCCACCTGGCACGTCGAGCAGCCCGGGCTGCCGCAGGTGACCGGGCAGGAGCGGTCCCTGCCGGTCGCCCTGCTCCGCCGCTTCGTCGACTCGCTGTCCTGGCTGCCGTACCACTTCGACTTCGTCGCGGACGGCCAGCCGGTCTTCTCCGTGATCAAGAAGTGGGGCCTCCGCGACCGGTACGTCGTCCAGATCCAGCACCCGCAGATCGACCGCCGGATGGTCATCGCGATGGCCATCGCCCTGGACGCGCTGCAGTCCCGCTGATCCCTACCTCGGCCCGGCGTCGCCGACCCGACGCCGGGCCGGCGACGCGCCCTCCGGCCCGACCCGACCCGGCGCCCTCGGACCTGCGCCCGAGCCGGCGGGCCACTTCCGGCCGTGGTGCTCAGCCCCGCAGCGGGCCGGCGCGGGCGCGGGCGGTCGCGATGCGGGTCAGCCCCGGCAGTGGTGCGACGACCACTTCGGCGGTGACCAGGACGTCCAGCCCGTCGAGGCGGCAGTCGACGAGCCGGCCACCGTTGGCCGCGACGATCATGCCGGCCGTCGCACACGCCGTCGGCGCGCCGAGGGCGGCGTGGGCGGCGCCGGCAAGCGCGCCGAGGTCGGCGGCGACGCCGGCCTGCTGCCGCGCCACCCGGGCGGCCCCGACCGCCGCACCGGCCGTGCCGAACACGACGAACGCGATCCCGACCGCAAGCAGCAGGATGGTCGCGCCACCCCGATCGCGGCCGACCCCCACCCGGACCACCTCTCTCACGTCCTGGACCGCCCCACCGCGGTCCCTCCGACACGTGTCAGCGGCATCCTGGTCGGCGTGTCGAGGGGGCGCGGCCCGTCCGGTCAACGGCCCGCCTCCGTCGTCGGAAGCCCTGGACCGGGTTCGACCGCGGCCACCGCGGTGGCGGTGACGGCGATCCGCGGCAGTCGCGCCCCGATGACCCGAACCGGGGCGTGGACGGTCACGCGTACCCGCTCTCCGTCGTCGCTTATCGAAATCTCCGCTCCCGGCGGGGCCACCCGGCCGGCCGCGGCCCGTCCGTCCTCGCCCCGGGCGGCGGCGATCGCCGCTTCCCGGGCAGCGTGCAGGCAGGCACCCTTGGCGCCCGCCGCGACGATCGCGCTGAAGCCGACGAGCAGGAGGAACAGCAGCGCCGGAAGGCCGGCCGCCAGTTCGGCGGTGAAGGATCCCCGGTCGCGGCCGGCCTGCCGGCGCCGCCTCACTTCAGTGCCCGGTCGATGACGGCGGTCAACGCCGACTGCACGTTGCCGGAGGTCAGCACCTTGAGCAGGATGCCGGCGAAGGCGACAGCGGCGAGCGTGCCGACGGCGTACTCGGCGGTGTTCATCCCTGCGTCCCCCCGCAGGCGGGCGATGAATCTGCGCACGTGCATGGTCCTTTCTCGAGTGTTGTCACAGCACGTCGCCGAGGACGGCGACGATCACCGGCACCAGACCGGCGAGAATGAAGGCCGGCAGGAAGCAGAGCCCCAGCGGCAGCACGATCAGTACTCCTGCCCGTCGGGCGGTCGTCTCGGCCGCCGTGGCCCGATCGGCCCGCAGGTCGTCGGCGAGGCGGGTAAGCGCGCCGGCCAGCGCGGCTCCGCTGGCGGCGGAGCGGAGCGCGGCCGCGGTCAGACGCTCGGCGCCGCGCACCACGTCGAGGGTCGCCCACGCCTCCTCCGGGTCGGCGCCGAGTCGGAGCAGGCGGCCGACGCGGGTTAGCCGTTGTGCGAGCGGCCCGTCGAGTGCGTCCGCCACCGCCAGCACCGAGCGATCGACCGGAGCACCCGCACGCATCGCCGACGCGAGCAGGTCCGCGGCGAGCGGCAGGTCCTCCGCCTCGCGCCGGCGCCGCTCGCGTACCGCCGGTGGCTCGATCCGCCGAAGCATCCGGTCGATCAGCACCGCGGTGAGCGGGGCACCGAGCGCTCCCGGCCAGCCGCCGACCACCACGACGACGGACACCCCGGCGAGGACCGCGACGAGGCGGATCGCATCCGGCCGCAGGCGGGACGGTGTCGGTGCCGTACGGTCCCCCGTGGCGTCCGGTGGCACCGGACGGGGGGCGGCCGGGACGCGGTCCAGGCCACGCAGGCGGCGCACCGCGCGGCGCCTCGCCCGTCCGAGCACCAGCAGCACGCCGCCAGCCACGGCGCAGGCGGCCAGCGTCATCCCGGTCATCCGACGTCCCGGCGGGGAAACGAGGTGAGCCGTTCGGCCCAGAGCAGGCCGGCGACCTGGAGCGCGACGGCGAGTACGGCGCAGCCACCGCCGACCGGGGTGTGCAGGAGTACCGCGACCGGGTCGACGCCGATCCCGTACCCCAGGCCGATGCCCCCGAGCGGAAGAGCCGCGAGCAGCCACGCGGTAGCCCGCGCGCCGGCCGCCTGTGCCGCCGCCGCGGCCAGCCCCCGGTCGGCCGCCCGAGCGTCCACGTCCATCCGCTCGAGCAACTCGGCCAACGGTGCGCCGGTACGGTCGGCGAGTTGGACGGCGGCCCGGACCAGCGCCCCGGCCGGCCCACCCTCTGTCGCGAGCGCTACGGCCTGACTCACCGGCAGGCCGGCCCGCAGGTCGGCGGCGAGATCGCAGAGTTGGTCCAGGCGGCGACGCCGGACCCGCGCGGCGTCGCGCGCCGCCCGCCGTCGCAGCAGCGCCCGGACACCCAACGCCGCGTACGCACCGCCGGCGGTCGCCGCTACCGGGCCACCCAGCACGGCACCCACCGCAGCGGTCACCACCCCGGCCACCAGCAGGGCCCGACGCGGCGCCGTAACCAGAGCGTCCGCGAAGGCCGCCAGCGGGGCGGCATCCCATCGCCGTGCCGGCGCCGGCTCCGTCCGCGTGACCAGCGCGCCGGCCGACGCCGGGACACGGGATCCGCCCGCAGCCGGCGGCGGCGCGCCGCCCGGCCGTCGCGGGTCCCGCCGGGTCGGCGGGCCCGTCGGATTGCCCTGACCGGTTGAGCGAATCGGGTCGAGCGCGCTGCGGTCGCCGGTTGGTCGCCGCTCCTGCGGCCTCCGGTGAGCGACCGCTCGCCCCGACCGGTCCGGTGACAGCTCCGCCTTCCCGGCCGACGGCCGCTCCGACACGCGAGCCGACGGCCGCTCCGCCACTTCAGCCGGCGGTCGCTCCGCCGCCGGGTCGGACCGGTCCGACGAGATGTGGACCGCGCCGATCGCCCGGGCGGTGGTCATCACGCCCGTCGGCGGGCCTGCCGGCGGCGTGGTGTCCCGACCCGTGCGTCCGCAGCCGGCGGGTGGCGGAGCGTGATGCCGCAGGCTGGCCACCCACTCGATCAGCGGATCCTCGGCCGTCCCGGACGCGCCGCCGGCAGCGGCCCGGCGGCGGCGCTGGCCGAGCAGCAGCCCGGCCGCGACGGCCGTCAGAGTCACCAGGACCAGGACAGTCAGCAGGTAGGGGCGGCTCATTCGGGGCCCGCCGATCCGGGCCAGGGCCCTCGGAGGATCGGCGGCACGGCCACGTCCCTGGACCGCAGCAGCTCGGCCAACCGACCGGCCGCCGGCCCCGGGCCGCCGCCGCGCACCCAGGCGGGCACGGCCGTGACCAGCCGATCAGCGCCGTCCGGGAGGAGCAGGCAAATGGATTCCAGGACCCGCCCCGAGGTCGCGCGGCGGACGTGAAGCACCACCTGGAGCGCCGCGGCCACCTGGGCGTGCAGCGCCGGCCGAGGCAATCCGCCGAGCAGACCGAGCGCCTCCAGCCGGGCGGGCACGTCGGACGGCGCGTTGGCGTGCAGGGTTCCGGCCCCACCTGTCGGGTCTCTCTGAGCATTTCAGTGGCCGGTGCCTGTGACCTGGGCTGTGAAATCTCCCTGTCGGCCTGCTCCGGGGGTTTTCCGCCGCTCAACTTTTCAGTACGCACATCTGCCGGGCGCTGATGGCTGTCCGGAGCCCCCATAGGAGCGCTGGTGTTGACAGGCTTTGCTTTCACCGGCGGGTGGCCCGTCGGCAGCTACTGACGTTGTCTTGGGCGGCCTCGGAGTAGCAACCTGTGGCGGTCAGTTGCCGGCGCTATCGATGAGTTGGATGAGTCGATCGGTGACGGCCCGAACGACGCCAGAGATCACGCCGCCGATGAGGGCGGCGGTGAGGTTGTTGCGCGGCTTGTCGTCGGGGTTGCGCTGCTGCATTGGCATCGGATGCTCCTCGATCCCGGAACGTCTGGTGGGCCGGCGCCGGTTGTTCCTCCCAAGGTGAGGGCAGTCCCGGGAGATCCACTTCAGTTGCGGTGAGTGCCGACGAATGCACGGTCTGGACCGGATGCGGGATGCTGGGCGGCGATGAGTGCCGACGAGATACGCCGGAAGCGGAGACCGCGGCAGGTCGCGAGGGTTGACCTGCCGGCGGGGCCGGCCCGCGAGCTGCGCGACATGGTCCACGACCTGTATCTGCGGGCGTGCCCGATCACGTTGAAGGAGATCGCTGACCGGATCGCGGCGGATGAGGATCTGCCGGGCGCTCCAGGGTCGGACGTGATCGGCGACATCATCGCCGGAAAGAAGGTGGCGGCGAAGCAGGAAGACGTAGTGAGCGTGGCGGCGGCTCTTGCTCGCCTGGCCGGCCGGGACCGCGAGGTCGCCGTGGTGACCGACCGTGTCCGGGAGCTGTGGGTGGCTGCGAAAGGAACGCCTCCACCGCCCCCGCCGGCGCCGACGCCGCGGTTGGGTAAGCCGATCAGTGAGTGCGATCCGGTCCGCGGGTTGGAGGTGCACCAGGCAATTGACGTGCCGCATCACGGTGCGCCGCTGCCGCCGTTACCGGCGTATGTGCCACGGGCGCACGATGCCCAGATCCGCCAGGTCGTCGACGAGGTGGCTGCTGGGGGGAGCCTGTTGGTGACGCTGGTGGGCGGGTCGTCGACGGGGAAGACCCGAGCGTGTTGGGAGGCGATCCAGCCGCTGGCCGAGGCCGACCGCCGGTGGCGGGTGTGGCATCCGAAAGACCCGTCCCGGCCGGATGCCGCCGCTAAGGAGATCGGTGAGGTCGGATCGTTCACGGTGGTGTGGCTCAACGAGGCCCAGCACTACCTCCTCGTCACCGCCAACCCCGCGTTGGGTGAGAAGATCGCCGCCGGACTACGCACCTTGTTGGAGGACCCGGACCGGGGGCCGGTGCTGGTCCTGGCCACGCTGTGGCAGGAGTACTGGGACATCCTCACCAGCCGCCCCCCAGCAGGCCAGCCGGACCCGTACGCGCAGGCGCGCGTGCTGCTGGACGGTACCGAGGTTCGGGTGCCGGAGGCGTTCACCAGCGACGCGGACCTGCGTGATGTGGCGAGGGCCAGTGGTGATCCTCGGCTGCACCAGGCAATCGAGAATGCCGAGGCCAACCGAGTCGCGCAGTATCTGGCGGGTGTGCCAGAACTGTTGCGGCGCTACCGCAACGCGCCGCCGGCCGCGCGGGCGGTCATCGAGGTGGCGATCGACGCCCGCCGCCTCGGCCAACTCATCGCGATTCCACATGCTCTGCTGGCCCAGGCCGCACCCGGCTACCTCACCGACCACGAGTGGGAGCAGACCGGTGAGGACTGGCTGGAGCAGGCCTTGGCCTATACCGCCAAGCCGTGCAAGGGTGCCCGCGGACCGGTGACACGCATCAAGCCCCGTCCCGGCGATCCACCACCCGCGGATGGGCAGCCGGCCTACCACCTGGCCGACTATCTTGACCAGATCGGCCGCATCGAACGCGCCGGCGTTTTCCCACCAGCTGGCTTCTGGGACGCGATCGCCGCCACTATCGCGGACCCAGGAACTCTGGAAACCCTCGCTACCGAGGTGAAGCGACGGGGCCGCTACGGTCGCGCCGCCTCCCTTTATCAGGTCGCGGCCGACCACGGCAGCACCCTAGCGCTGCGGGCGTTGGCGTTGCTGCGGGAGCGGGCCGGCGACCCGGCCGGCGCGGAAGCCCTCGCCATCCAGGCGGCCGACCGAGGCGACACCGGCGCGCTGCGGATTCTGGCCCGGCTGCGGGAGCAGGCCGGCAACCCGGCTAGCGCCGACGCACTGCTGCGCGAGGCAGCCGACCGAGGCGACACCCCTGCGCTGCGGGAACTGGCGTTGCTGCGGGAGCAGGCCGGCGACCCGGCCGGCGCGGAAGCCCTCGCCATCCAGGCGGCCGACCGAGGCGACACCGGCGCGCTGCGGATTCTGGCCCGGCTGCGGGAGCAGGCCGGCAACCCAGCTGGCGCCGACGCACTGCTGCGCGAGGCAGCCGACCGAGGCGACACCCTCGCGCTGCGGGAGTTGGCGTTGCTGCGGGAGCGGGCCGGCGACCCGGCTAGCGCCGACACACTGTTGCGCGAGGCGGCCGACCGAGGCGACACCCTCGCGCTGCGGGAGTTGGCGTTGCTGCGGGAGCGGGCCGGCGACCCGGCTAGCGCCGTCGAAGCACTGTTGCGCGAGGCGGCCGACCGAGGCGACACCCTCGCGCTGGGGGCGTTGGCGTTGCAGCGGGAGCAGGCCGGCGACCCGGCCGGTGCGGAAGCCCTCGCCATCCAGGCGGCCGACCGAGGCGAAAACGGCGCGCTGCGGGCGTTGGCCCTGCTGCGGGAGCAGGCCGGCGACCCGCCCGGTGCGGAAGCCCTCGCCATCCAGGCGGCCGACCGAGGCGACACCGGCGCGCGGCAGATTCTGGCCCGGCTGCGGAGGGCAGGCCGGCAGCCCGGCTAGCGCGGAAGCCCTGGGGCGGTTGGTCTCGATGACGATGGCTCACCAGCTAGTTTTCTCGACTGACCCTCCCGGACAACGGGCTGGCGGCGCCTCGACGAGGGGGCCGTGGCGTACAAACACCGAGTAGGGCCGAGCCGGGAGTGACCGCCATTAGTGCACGACCGCTGGTCGAGTCCACGGACACGTCTCCGGTGATCAGTCCTTCCGCTTCGGCGAGTGACTGCAGCGCGGTGAGTAGCATCTTCCAAAGGTCAATTTGTCGGCTACCCGACTGCCCACCTGCGAAGCACCGTACTCGCATTAAGGTGGCAATCCCTGGATCTTCCACGAACCCGCAGCACAACGAGCACCTGGTGGCCCTCTGCTGCCCCCTCAAGTTGGTCGACCGCGCGAAACATCGGAGGAGCCGTGCAGAAGATTGGCTTGGCGGACGCTATCACTGCCCTGCGCGAGGAACTGACGACGGCCATCGAGGCGGCGGGCGCGGAGGACCTGCGTTTCAGGGTCGGCGAGATGAGCGTCGAGTTTGAAATCGCTGTTGAACGTACGTCGGGTGGGCGCGGTGGGCTGAAGTTCTGGGTCGTCGAGGCGGGAGGGGAACACACCCGCACCGGCAGCCACACCCACCGGATCACCGTGCCGCTCACACCTACGCGCGCCGACGGACGTCCGGTTCTCACTGGAGAGCACCGACTGCCGGACTAGAGGTTGCAATGTTCGACCATCTACGTGCGGTGGAGGTACTCGCCGTCCCTAAGGTGCGGGGCATTAAACCGGGATACGGGTCGGGATACGGCATCGGCAGTGGTCTCGTGCTCACATGTGCGCACATCCTGCCAGCGAACAGGGCGACCTACGACCTGGTCCTACGCGACACGACCGGTCGCCGGCTACCCGCGTCCCCAGCGTGGGTGAGTCGCATCGTCGACCTGGCGCTGCTGCGGCTGGTCGATCCGACATTGCTACCAGAGCCCCTAGTGCCGATTCGGGTCCTTCCCTCGCACACCATCGCCGCTCGCGTCGACTTCATGATGTACGGCTGGCCCCGCGCTGGCGACATCCCCGAAGGGACAGCGGCCGCCCGCCGGGATCCGATACAAGTCCACGGGGAGATCCGGCCCGCCGAGTTGGCCGGCTCGAAAACTGGGCTGCTCCGGCTTCGGCCCGACGAGAGATACCCGTCGCTGGACGACGGCAGCTACTGGCAGGGGATGTCCGGGGCGGCTGTTATCTGCGAAGACGCGGTGGTTGCGGTGCAAGTATCGCAGCCACAACAATCACTTCCGGGCTATCTCAGCGCCCGGCCGCTGCTGCCTGACGCGCTGGCAACTCTCGACACGGATGGCGTCTCAGGCCTAAACCTGCTGGCGGATACCGGCAATCCGATCGATCCGCACAGCGCTACTGACGACCCAGCCGAAACCGCAGCGAGGCGGCGACATCGAAAAGCCCTGTTTGGTGGCGCAGCGCTAAAGGCTCCGACGCGCCCCACCAATCCGCTGCCCTCATGGTGGCTGGACCCACGTAACCTCGCCGTCGACTTCGATCCCCCGGTTCAGTTCGAGGAGATGCTGCACTGGTGCACCGACGACGTCGCGGAATCTCCTCCCGTTCGGCTGCTGTACGCGCCTGGGGGGACCGGCAAGACGCGCTTCGCGATCCAACTTGTCGCCGCGTTGGAGAGCGATGGCTGGGCGGCTGGCATCGTATCGACCAAGGACGAACTTGAACGGTTTGTGCGGCATCTGCGGGATGCGGCCGAGGACGGGATGCACATCTTCGCGGCTGTCGACTACGCCGAAACCGGTATAGACCGGCTGAGAGACCTGCTGACCGCGCTCGCAACGCTGCGTTCCGGACTGGTACGCGTGCTGTTGCTCGCACGCTCCCCTGGGCGATGGTGGGACCGCTTTCCGGTGGGGGCAACCGCCTACAACATGATGAACCGGGAACCCTTCTCGCTTACCACTGTCGACGTGAGCAATGCTGGCCGCGTGTTCCGTGAGGCCTATACTCAGTTTAGACGAGGGCTGCTTGGGGACCGTAAGGACGAGAGGGTGCCTGCTCCCCCCGATCTCCCCCATCCTCGGATCCTCGACCTGCACGCCGCTGCTCTGGCGCACGTCCTGGATGAACGCGTTGGGGTGGACACGCCGGGCCAGAGAGCCCCGCTTGAGGCTGTGCTTTCTCATGAACGCCATTACTGGCTTCTGGCACTACTTCAAGAGCGGGTCGACCTCTCTCCCGCTGACCCCCTGCTCGATCGTCTGCTGGCCGCACCCACACTGCATCCTGCGAGTACGTTCGATGAGGCACACGGCGTCGTTAAGCGGGTTGTAGGGGACAGCCTGTCCTCATCTACGAGAACACTGACTCGGCTGCTTGGGGAGCTCTATCCGGCGGACGACGGGATACACTATTGGCGAGCAATTGTTCCCGACCGCCTCGGCGAGGCGTTGGTCGCCGACATCATTAAGTCGGCTGACGATCTGGACACAGCTGGCCGGGAATTCGTCGAACTCCTCGACGGCGCCTCCGTGGAGACCGCCATCCACGCCCTGACCGTTCTCGCGCGAGTCGCCGGTTTCAGTGACCGCACGTCGGCCGACCCGTCATCAATTCCTGGGGTGACAGAGGTAGTTCGGCACTTCCTTGAGCAACAGCCCGAAGCATCCCTTCCCGCCGCGGTCGTGGTCGCCGAATCGATCGGTCATGCGTCCGAACTATCGGATCTCGCGGCGAATGCAGCCCGTACCGCCGAACTATCCGTGCTGGACCGCACCGCTAAACGGCTTCCGCCGTTCCACACCGGCCTGCTTGACCTAGCCGTGACGGTGGAGCAGGAGCGGGCGACACGGCTGAAGCTGCGCCTCAGCGACGGCGAGGCGGGCGACGCAGATGTGGTCCGCTTTGATCTGGCAATTGTCCTGAACAATCTCGCGCTTCGACTCGCCGCCGTGGGCAGGTTTGCGGAGGCGTGGGCCGAGGCTGACCGGTCGTTACGGATATGTGAGGAGACGGCGGGCGTGCCCGAGGTACGACTGCTCGCCGCCAAGGCCGCGGCCCTGGACACGCAGGCTCGACTGCTGTCGTCGACAGGTGCAGTCGAGCAGGCGGTACGCGCCGCCGAACGAGCTGTCGCTATCTACCGGACGTTGAGCGCCGACGACCCAGCCAGTTGGGTTCCACTTCTCGTCACGACACTTCACAACCTCGGCGTACAGCAGGCATCGTTAGGCATGCGCCGCGACGCTCTTGCCGCAATTGAGGAAGTGACTCTGCTTTACTGCCAACTCTCGGCCAGTTCGTCGCGCTGGAAAGGAGAGCTCATCTCCGCCCTGAACTCCCTCGGAGATTTGCTGGCCCAACTGCGACTTCCTGCGGAGGCCCTGACGATCTCCGTCGAGGCCGAGCGACTTGCCCAAGCGAGCGCCGAGGAAAGCCCGGCGGTATGGCTGCCGGACCACGCGAATTCACTCAACTGGTTAAGCATCCGACTAGCAGCGATGGAACGGTACGAGGAGGCTGCGGCCGCTAGCGCCGAATCCGTCGAACTTTATCGTCGACTGGTCGGGGTGAACCCAGCCGTTTGGCGAGGAGAGCTAGCCACGGCTCTGAATAACCTTGCACTGCGGTACGGCGATCTGAATCGGCCCGATCTGGCACTAGAACGCGCTACCGAGGCTGTGGACATCCGCCGATCACTCGCGCCGGACGACGATGTGGTAGACGTACTGCGGCTCATTCAGTCGTTGGGGAATCGCGCAAACTTCTTCGCCGATCTTGGCCGTTACGCAGATGCCCTCGTCGTCGTCGATGAGGCCATCTCTCTACACCGGGGGCGTCGTCCTCCCCGATATGGTAGCGGGGCCGTCGGTCTGGCAATGCTGCTTGCAAATCGGAGTGTTTACCTTGCTGCGTTGAACCGGCACCGCGAAGCGGAGTCGGCGGCCACCAACGCCATGCGCATCTATCGGAGGGCAACCGGTGGCAGGGCGGACTCGTCACAGGAACTGATGGTGCTACTGCGTGCGGTTGGCAACCGGCACCGCGAGCGGGGCTTCATGGAGGAATCCTCCGCTTTGCTCGATTTGTCGGTACGCATGGAGGCAGGGCAGGTATCGGATGCATGACACACCCGAACGTAGACCCCGGCAGCCGGAGGTCGTTTTCGAGCTGATCGAGGATGCCGGGGCGAGCGCTATCGACACGGTAGCGGGCGATATGAACAGTCCCAGTATCGGCACCCTCTATGACCTGGGTCTGCCGGCAGAGGCGCTGGCCGACGACGTGGAGGACTCGGAACTCGACGAACCGGTACCCAGCGCGGAGCGCCTGGTGGCCCAGGCGGTCGCGCTCGCCGGCGACGATCACGACGTGGCGACGCTGGTCGGCCGCTTCTGGCGGTTCGCGCCGGACGAGGAGCTGATCGGCTTCACCGCCGAGGAGATGCTCGACGCGGCCCGTGCCCACCGGGACCTGGCCGACCAGCGGGTACCGGGCGAGCTGAAGTTGCGCATCCACGACCCGGATGCCGACCAGCACCACACGGTCGTCGAGATCGTCACCGACGACATGCCGTTCCTGGTGGACTCGGTGACCGCCCTGCTCAACTCGCACCACCTGGACGTGCACCTCCTGGTGCACCCGCTCGTGGTGGTCCGGCGGGAGCCGTTGGGCCGGCTGGTCGAGGTGGCCGCGGACGTGGAGCCGGACGACGCCGTCGGCGGTGACCTGGTCGAGAGTTGGATGCGGGTCGAGATCGACCCGGTCCGGGATCCGGCGGAGCGGGACAAGCTGCGCCGGGAGCTGCAGCGGGTGCTGACCGACGTGCGGGAGGCGGTCGAGGACTGGCCGAAGATGCGCCAGCGTGCGCTCGCCTTCGCCGACGATCTGGCCGCCGCCCGGACCAGCGACAACCGGCCGCCGGTGCCGGAGAAGGACATCACCGACTCGGTGGAGCTGCTGCGCTGGCTCGCCCACGACCACTTCACCTTCCTCGGCTACCGGGAGTACCGGTTGGTCGAGCCGGATCGCGCGGACGGCGGCCAAGCGCTGGAGGCGGTCCTGAGCACCGGGTTGGGTATCCTCCGGTCCGGTTCACGGGAGGCCCGGTCGCTGAACTCGATGACCCCCGAGGCGCGCGAAAAGGTGCTGGAGAAGCGCCTGTTAATCATCACCAAGGCCAACTCCCGGGCCACCGTGCACCGCTCGGCGTACCTGGACTACATCGGCTTCAAGATGTTCAACGAGGCCGGCGAGGTGGTCGGGGAGCGGCGCTTCCTGGGCCTGTTCTCCACCGCCGCGTACCGCACCAGCGTGCGGGAACTGCCGGTCGTGCGGCGCAAGGTGGCGGAGGTGCTCGAACGGTCGGGCCTGAGCCCGCGCAGCCACTCCGGCAAGGACCTGCTCCAGATCCTGGAGACCTACCCGCGCGACGAGCTGTTCCAGATCAACACCGACGACCTGTACCACGCGGTGATCGGCGTGCTGCGGATGGCCGGCCGCCGCCAGCTGCGGGTGTTCCTGCGGCGGGACGCGTACGGGCGGTTCATCTCCTGCCTGATCTACCTGCCGCGGGACCGGTTCACCACCCAGAACCGGCTCCGCATGCAGGACATCCTGCTACGGGAGCTGAACGGCATCGGGGTGGACTACACGACCCGGGTCACCGAGTCGGTGCTCGCCCGGGTGCACTTCATCGTCCGGACCGACCCGACCAAGCCGCCGGGTGACATCGACGCGGACCTGCTCGCCGAGGAGCTGGCCGACGCCACCCGCCTCTGGGACGACGACTACCGGCTGGTGCTGGAGCGCAAGCTCGGCGACGAGCAGGCCAAGCACCTGTTCGCCCGGTACGCGGACGTGTTCTCGGAGGGCTATAAGGACACCCACACGCCGTACGAGGCGATGAAGGACCTGGCGAAGCTGGAGCTGCTGGAGGAGCCCGGCCAGCTCGAGATGTACCTGTCCCACCGCTTCGGTGATCGACCAGGCGAGGCGGCCATCGCCGTGGCAATGGACGTCCGGTTCAAGGTCTACCGGTACGGCGAGCCGATGATGCTCTCCGCCGTGCTGCCGGTGCTGCACTCGCTCGGCGTCCGGGTGGTATACGAGCACGCATATCAGGTGGACCGGGTGGACGGCCGAGTCTTCCTCTATGAGTTTGGCCTGCTCCTGCCTAACGGGCACCAGGAGCTGGCCGAGGTGCGCCCGCACGTGGAGAACGCGTTTGCGGCGGCGTGGCGGGGCGCGGCCGAGGTTGACGGCTTCAACGAGCTGGTGCTGCGGGCAGGCCTCACCTGGCGGCAGGTGGTGGTGCTGCGGGCGTACGCGAAGTACCTGCGGCAGGCCGGCACGGTCTTCTCGCAGGAGTACATGGAGGCGACCTTCATCGCGTACCCACGGGTCGCGCGGCTGCTGGTGGAGCTCTTCGAGGCCCGGTTCGCCCCCGGGACGGCGAGTCTGGACGAGCGCCGACAGCGCGGCGGGCGACTGGTAGCCGCGATCGGTGAGGCGCTGGACGGCGTGACGAGCCTCGACCAGGACCGGATCCTGCGGTCGTACCTGACGCTGATGCAGGCCACGCTGCGGACGAGCTTCTACCAGTGGCCGGTGGGCGGCCTGCACAAGTCGTACGTGGCGTTCAAACTGGACCCGCAGGCGATCCCCGACCTGCCGGCGCCCCGGCCGAAGTTCGAGATCTTCGTGTACTCGCCGAGGTTCGAGGGTGTGCACCTGCGGTTCGGGCCGGTGGCCTGGGGCGGGTTGCGCTGGTCCGACCGGCGGGAGGACTTCCGCACCGAGGTGCTCGGCCTGGTCAAGGCGCAGATGGTGAAGAACGCCGTCATTGTGCCCGCGGGCGCCAAGGGCGGCTTCGTGCTCAAGCAGAAGCCGGGCGACCGAGACGAGGCGATCGCCTGCTACAAGCAGTTCGTCTCGGCGCTGCTGGACGTCACCGACAACATCGTCTCCGGCGAGATCGTCCCGCCGGACGACGTGGTCCGGCATGACGCCGACGACCCCTACCTGGCGGTGGCCACCGACAAGGGCACCGCCACCTTCTCTGAGATCGCCAACGAGATCTCCGCCGCGCACAACTTCTGGCTGGGCGACGCGTTCGCCTCCGGCGGCTCCGCCAGCTACGGCTACAAGAAGATGGGCATTACCGCCCGGGGCGCCTGGGAGTCCGTCAAGCGGCACTTCCGGATCATCGGGCTTGACGCCCCGTCGAAGAACTGCTCAGTGGTGGTCGTCGGCAGCGCCCACAACGACGTCCTGCGGCATGGACCGCCTCTGCTCGGGCCGCTTCGGTTGTTGGCCGCATTTGACGGTGACCACATTTTTCTGGACCCCGACCCGGACCCCGTTGTCGCCGCCGCTGAGCGGCGACGCTTAGCTGAGCTGCCAAAGTGCACCTGGGCCGACTACCGTGCCGACCGGATCTCGCGCGGAGGCGGCATCTACTTGCGGAGCGCCGATGTGATCCCGGTAAGCCCTCAGGTCCGGGAGGCGATTGGGTTAGAGAACGACGCCGATCAGCTTCCCCCGCAGGAGCTGGTGAAGGCTATCCTTGTCGCCGCGGTCGATCTGCTATGGATCGCGGAGCCGGGGACCTGGGTAAAGGCATCCACCCAACGCGACGAGGATGTAGATGACAAAACCCGCGTCCCGGCGCGGGCGGATGCGCGTGACCTGCGGTGTCGGGTGGTTTGCGAGGGCGGCGGCGGACTCACGCCGCAGGCCCGCACGGAGTATGCGAGGAACGGGGACAGGGTGTGGACCCTGTACGTCGACACCTCCGCCCCGCTCATCCATGACGATCTTCGACGCAACACCCGGATCCTGGTGGACGCCGCCGTCAGCACCGGACGGCTTGAGGCAGCCGCAGGCCAAAGGCTGCTTGCCGACTGCGCTGACGATCTCATCCAGCGGGCATTGCGCGCCTGCAGAGACCAAGTGCGGGCCATCAGCGACGAAGCGGCCCAGAGTGCCTGGCTGCTTCCCACACACCGCAGGATGATCGCGGAGCTGGAGGCGTCCGCAGGTCTTGCCCCTGCCGAGATCGGACTGCCCGATGACGGCGACCTGGACCGGCGGTCGGCACACGGTGAGGGGCTATGCTCACCGGAGCTGGCAGGGTTGCGGGCGGCTGTTTTGACCGGGTTACGGGCCGACCTCGCTACGGGCCAGTTCACACAAGAAGCGTGGGCTACGGCCATCCTAGCCGAGTACTTCCCGCGCCCTGCACTAGAAAGCAGCACGGAGATATTGAGCCACCCGTTGCGCCGTGAAATCGTCGCTACCGAGGTCGCCCGCGAGGTGGTGGACAGGGGCGGTCTGTCGTTCATCCAGCGCCTACGGCTGGAAACGAGCAGCCGCGTGGAGGATATTGTTCGCGCATACGTTGCGGCGCGTGAAATTTACGACCTGTCGAGTCTCTGGGGGCAGGCCGACGAGGCTGAAGAGATCACCGACCGAGACCTCCAGCAGGCAGTCCACGTCCGCACAAGCCGGCTGCTGCAGCGGGTTGCCCGATGGCTGCTCGTCAACCGCCACTCGCCGATCGACGTCTCGGCCGAGGTGCACAAGCTCCGTGCCCCGGTCCGCGATCTGCTTGTCTCGCTCGACGCGGTATCGAGCGAACCGAGGAGGGCACGCCGCCAGAAGGAGGTGGAGAGGCTTATCGAACTCGAGCTGCCAGCTTTCCTGGCACATCGTCTCGCCGCACTGGATGACGGGTACAGCGCGGTGGACATCGTGGGCCTCGCACTCGGGCTGAAGGCGGATGTCGCAGAGGTAGCCCGTTCATATTTCCTGCTTGCAGACCGGATCGACCTGGACAACTTGCTCATTCGGGTAGCGGCGCTACCGCAGGCCGATCCCTGGGACAGTATGTCCCGTGCGGCGTTGCGGTACGGCCTCTATGACGCCCTCACCGCATTGACTGACGAGATGGTGTCCGAGGCTCAGATAGGCCAGGGTGACGTCGCGGAGCGGGTAATGCGGTGGGAACAGTCCAATTCCGCAGCGATCGCCCGGGTCCGGGACTACGCGCACGACCCGGGCGAGCACGGCGAGGATTTGGCCCACCTGTCGATGCTTTTGCGCCAGGTCCGCGCGCTCGTTAGGACGAGCGCGGGGAAAACCCTTGAGCGATGACCCCTGAGTGGGCTCGCGGTGAAGAGCGGTCGAGACCCGCCTGAATGGTGGACGTTCCAGGCCCCGGTGGACGAGCCGCCGGTAATGCTGGCGCCATCGCGGCGTGATCGGCTCACCGGCGGCGCCTAGGATGGACATCAGGTTCGTCGGGGTTCGCGAGCTCCTCCCCGACGACTAGGAGATCCTTGACGTCCTGGTGCGAACGCCAGCCGCCGAGGCTACGCGCCTGATGCGCTCGCAAATGTGGCCAGCTGCCGGTCCGGCCTCGCGCGGCCACGTGGTCGGGCCTGGACCACGTCGGCGTTGTCTCAGCTGAAGGTTGGAAGGTCGCTGTAGGCCGAGGCTTCGAGTTCGCTGCGCTCGTCTAGGGTCAATTCGCTGTAGTGCGTCCAGAACCTGTCGAAGGCGTCGCTAAGGGCGGTTGCGTAGACGCTGCTGAGTGCGGCTGTCCGTAGTGTGATCTCGCCGTTGAGGACGGCGTGTGCCAGTTCACGGAGTTCGCGTTGCGGACTGTCGGCGAGCTGGTTGAGGCAGTCGCCCAGTGCGCGTAGTCGGCGGGGATCGTTGCCGGCAATGTCGGCGAGGTCGCTCATCGTGCGGCTCCGGTCGATGCCAGGGGGTGGTTGTATCCGCTGTTGCCAGGCATCGCGGGCAGTTTGACGGATTCGAGGTCGCCAATTCGGTGCGCGAGCGCGGAGCGGAACGCGAGGACGGCGGCGGTGGCGTGTTGGTAGAGCTGGGTGGCCTGAGCCCACAGCTTGAGCATGTAGGCGATCTCGCCGGCGGCGACGCCATAGCCGACGACAGCGCCGATGCCGGTCGCGGAGGTGGCGGTGCCTGCTGCGGCGGCGATGCCGGCGATGATGGCGGCGTCGACGAGTCCTTTGATGACGCCGCCGAGGGCTTCATTGATGGACCAGACGGAGTCGGCCATCACCTTGTACTCGTGGCCGATGTCGTTGAGCGGTCCGCGCAGCCCGGCCGCCCCGTTGGCGAGCTGCGTGAAGTAGCTGTAGGCGGCTTCTCCCGCCTGGCCCTGCCACATCTGGCGCAGGCTGCCCGCTCCGCTCTGGGTATTGAGGGCCAGGTCGTGCAACGCGAAGCCGGTGTTGGCGAGGACGGGTTGCATGGTGGCGAGGGTTTCCCAGTTGCCGAACATGCGCTCCTGGAGCCAGGAGATGGGGTCGAAGCCGAAGACGATGTCGAAGCCCTTCATGGCCCACGAGGTGGGGCTGAGGTAGTCCATCCAGGCCAGGGCGTTCGGCGGGGCGTCCGGTTCCGGCGGCGGGGTGAGATGACCGGTGGCATCTCGCGTGTCGGTGAAGGACGGCGGCGGACAGGCGATCGCAGCCAGCTCCTGTTCCACTGCCGTCGACGGCTGGCACGGGGCGGCGCCCAGCAGGGTGCGATCCAGGCTTGCCGCGGCCGCGAGGTCCGTTTGCCGGTAGTAGGCGGCGGCGGCGGCGAGTTCCGGCCCGGACGCGTCGAGCAGGGTCGTGAGCCGTCGCAAGGTGTCGGAGATGACGGTGACGGCGTGCCGGTGCCCTTCAGCCGCGATGGCGATTAGCTCTCCGCCGGTAGCTTCCTTGGCATACGTGCCGACGTAGCCCGCGATCGCAGAGGCATCGTCGCTGGCACGGTCCAGTTGCCGCGCGTAGTTGACCAAGGCGGCCGGCTCGACGAAGAAGCTCACTTCTCCAGCACCGTCGCCACGACGACGAGCCCGGCCAGCCCTATCACCACGAGCGCACTTGACGCCATGAGCAGCCGGACGGCCAACTTCCCGCGCTGCCGTACCGGGTAGTAGGCGACTCCGACCAGTCCGGCGAGAACGAGGACAACCATCGGAATCTGACGGAGCCCGTCCGCCGCGCCGACAACCATCGCGAAGACCCCGACGAAGCCAAAGAAGATCGCCACGTTAGCGATGGCCTTGCGGAGGTTGGCGTAGGCGGTGTCCTGGAAATCGGAGACCGCGCCCCGGATGTCGCGTGCTGCCTGTGCCCGCTCCTCAGGGGACATAGCCCTACGAGGCTTTCGCCCGCTCTTGTTGCTCCCCGTAGCCATGCCAGCGACCATAGCAACCGAGTGGTGCCGCAAACTGTCCCGAATCCAACTCACGGCGAGGGACGCGGCACGCCAACGAGCCAGCCAGAACCAGCGGCCACAGCAGCCAAACCGGCGACCGCGTCCATGATGCCGGTTCCGGTGGCCCCGAGGTCGCCGAGGACCGGGCGGCAGGGTTAGCGCATATACGTCTTCGATCCGTCCGGCTGCGGCATTGCCTGCGCTCCGCTGGGTGCTTAGCCGCGGAGCGGCAGCAAGGGACAGCTTGGTCGGAAGACGGCTAGATCTCGTCGCCGGCGGCCGATCGAGATCGGTCACCTTACTGGCCATCCCGAAGCTGGACCGGATCCGGGGCCTCGCCGCCCTCCGACGGGCCGAGGTCGCGTCGCATGTGCGTGACGGACTCCCCAAGGCGGAACTCAGCCCCCATGATCTGCGTTGCCGAGCGGCAGATGTGCCGTGATACGATCCCCGGCTTGCTTGAGCCGGGAGGAGGGGGATCGGATGGCTAAGGAACGGGAAGGTCGTACCGAAATCCGCGCCAAGCTGCAGGCTGCTGGCTATCGGCTGGTCCAGCTCGATCCCAAGATCGGCCGCTACTCGAACCGCCGCCTTGACGCTCTCGCGTACGACCGGCGATAGCGCCGGCTTCGGCCGGGTTGACGAGGAGCAGGTCCAAGCGGCACTAGGCCGTCGGAGGTTGAGCGCGAACGGGCAGGCCGAACCTATCTGGCGGCGACCAGGCGGGGTGCGGGTGTGAGGTTGAGGCGGCTGACAGCATTGCGGACGTCTTGGGGCCAGATCCACAGCCGGTACTCCGGGTCGACGCCGAAGTAGTCCTCGGGGCCGTGCAGGGTGCGGGTGCGCATGTCGGCGCAGTACCGCTCGCGCCAGGATCGTTCGTCAACCGCAAGTGGCTGGTTGGCGACCTTCTGGCGGGTGATCTGGAACAGCTTCTCCATGGCCCGATACTCGTAGGCCAGCAAGGTTTCAACCTTGGCCCAGATTCCCAGCCCACTAGTCCGGGCTTCGGCTGCGGCGTGGATCAGCAGGGCAAGGTCCTCGGCGCCGGGGATGGACGGGTAGATCACGAACGGTGCGGCCCAGCCCGCCCTGACGAGGTCGAGATTGAAGGTCGGTCGCTGCTGCTTGGGGATCTCCCGCCGTTCTCTCTCGCTGTAGTCGGGGGCGACATAGGCCAGCAATCGGTGGTTGCTGTCGAACGGGCTGTCGGCTATCCGGATGAAGATCCCCCGCGGCTTGCCGCCCGGCCTGGCCAAGCGGGTGGTGACGTTCTGCTTGCCGAAGGCAGAGGCGGCTTGGCCCTGCTGAAAGTGCAGGCTTGCCGCTCGACCGGTCTCCAGCTTGGGTAGCAGGAATTCGGCCAGCCCGGAGCCGATCGGCGCCTTGCCCTGGTGGATCCATTCCGCCAGCTGCACGAGCTCCTGGTCGATTTCGCTCGCCCGCTGCGCAGTCCGGGCGGTCACCTCTGGGGTGTCCACCGAGAGCATCCGCACCGGCATCCGTAGGTTCGGTGTGTCTCCGTCGGTCACGTCGACCAGGGCGCGGGATCCCAGCGACGGCATACTGGCGCCCGCCGGCGCCCAGAAGATCTGCACGGGTTCGGTCACTCTTGCCTCCCAAGACCCAGTCGCGGGGAGCCGATGTCCGACAGCAAGTCCACCACGCCCATCGGGCGGCACCATGCGGGTGGCAACAATCCGACGGCGAGTAGCTGGTGCAGCCAGACGTCACGTCGGGCAGCCATGAGGCTGCCTGACGGCGTCCTGCGCAGCTGCGGGTCCGGGCCTCATCGCTCGCCGAAGTACCCCTCCTCCTCGCCGAGCAGCAGTGGCACGTCGTGGGCCGACATGTCCGGCCGGGTCCTCGCGTACCTCACCCGGTGCCGCCACCGCTGGTGCTCGAACGCCACGTCAGCGTCGATCTCCACCACGACGGTGGATCCACCTGCGTGTACGGCAACGGTTCTGGTCGGTCCAGCTGACCGGACCAGGACGCCGGCAGCGGCTGCGGCCAGGGATGGACCAGGGCGCCGCGGCGGGGCAACACCTGAACGGGGGAGAGCATCGCCGCGAGTTCCGCCCGCAGTTGCGGGTTCAGCGGATGGGTGCGACCGCTGTACCGCAGGGTGCCTCGGCGGTCGAACCGGCCCAGCAGCGCAGTGTCAGGGCCGTGGATGCTGCCCGTCACTCCGCCGACGATCGCCTCCGTGGTGATGTGGGTCCGGTACTTCCACCAGCCTCGCCGTCCGGGCTCGTACCGGCCGCTCAACCGCTTGCTGACCACCCCCTCAACACCCGTTGCGACGGTCCAGTGCGTCAGCCAGTCCGACACCTGCCGCATGTCCGCGGTCTGCGGGTGAGGGTGAGTGGAGCCGGCGCGTCGGCGAGCAGACGCTCGAGCCGGTCCCGCCGCTGCGAAAGCGGCAGGTCCAGGATCACAAGTCCGCCGACGTCAGCGAGAAGGTCGAACAGCACGAAGTGGGCGGGGCACTCGCGGGCCAGGCGCAGCAGGCCGCGGCCGGCGGTGATGCGTTGCTGCAGCCGCGCGAACTTCGTCCGGCCGCGCTCCAACACGATCAACTCGCCATCGAGCACGACGCCAGGCGGGATGGTTCCCGGATCACGCGAGTGATGTCCGGAAAATAGGTGGTCAGATTTCGGCCGGCCCGGGACTGCAGGTACACCCCGTCGGTCTCCCGGAAGGCGACCGCCCGCCACCCGTCCCACTTCGGCTCATGCACCAGCTGCGGGCCCTCGGGCACCTCGTCAACCGGCGCGGCGAGCATCGGCGCGACCGGCCGGCGCAGCACCGACTCCGCCGCCTCGGCCCGACGCCGGGCCGGGCTCACCGCCCAGGCGAGATGTGAACGCTCGTCATGTCCGCCCCCTCAGATCATCGTGCGGGACCGCCTGTCGCGGACGAGCAAAGATCCACGACAACGAATGCCGACAGGCTGCAGTTACTGGAATCTCGGCGTCGCCTTAGCCGTCGGCCAAGGCGTCGACCTGCCAATGCAGGGCGGGCTGCCGGCAGGAACGCCTTCGCGAAAGCGTCGTCGCCTCTTTACCACCACAGCCTTCGATGGACATGATCCTCGGAGATCGTCGCGTTCCACGATCCTTTGCGAGGAGGCCCGCTTGCGATTCAACCGGAAGTTCGTTCGCTCCTCACTGCGGCGGCATGTTGCCGCGATGGCTGTCGCCGCTTTCGCCGGAGCGTGCCTGGTGGCGGTGGAGGCTCAACCGGTCCTGGCCGCGCCCCCGGGCATTCCGTCCGAGGCGACCGCGCAGTCACAGCTCAACGCGCTGACGGTCCGGGCGCAGGGCTCGACGAGCGGCTACTCCCGCGACCTGTTCCCGCACTGGATCACCATCAGCGGGACGTGCAACACCCGCGAGCAGGCCCTCAAGCGCGACGGCACCTCCGTCGTGGTCGACAGCTCCTGCGCGGCCACCTCCGGCCGCTGGTACAGCCCGTACGACGGCGCAACCTGGTACGCCGCCTCCGACGTGGACAGCGACCACGTCGTACCCCTCGCGGAGGCGTGGCGATCCGGCGCAAGCAGCTGGACCACCAGCCGCCGACAGAGCTTCGCCAACGACCTCACCCGCCCCCAGCTGATCGCCGTCACCGACAACGTCAACCAGGCCAAGGGCGACCAGGACCCCTCCACCTGGCAGCCACCCCGGACGGCGTACCGGTGCGCCTACAGCAAAATCTGGATCACCGTGAAGTACAACTGGGGCCTCACCCTCCAGTCATCCGAGAAGTCCGCCCTGCACAGCATTCTCAACACCTGCAGCTCCTGACCACCGGGGCAGCGGCCCGCTCGGCGTCACTTCGACGGGGGCCGCAGGAGTGCGCGTCTGCGGCCCCCTACCACCACAGACCCTGAAGACCTCGCAAACTCATCAACGTCCGGTAGCCCCAGGAGCGGGGACCTCAGTCACTGGCTTCTGTTTGCCTTCTGATGCTGAGGCCACCAAACCCGGCGTCCGACGACGTAGAGGTGCTCCACCGCGGAGTTTCCCTTGAGGTCGGCGGACATCCGCAGCACCATCACCACCCAACGGACCGAGGATCTGGCTGCCGAAGCAGCCAAGCGCTTCCGTAATTGCCATCAACGCCCACATCCCTCAAGCGAGAGGAAAGACGGCACTGACCACAGCGGCTCCGACGTTGACTGCGGTCTGCGCTTGATCGCGGCTTGGTGGTCGCCCTTTATGAATCGCCAGGTTACGAACCTGCGTCAGCCCGGCCGAGAGCACATCTCGCGTAACCCCCTGAGGCAACATACCGGCATTCGCGATCGTGGTAACGTAGCTTCCGAGCGTGCGGCGTTCGCCGATGATGGCTCCTCGAATGCGAGGATCAAGCGCGTCCAGAGCGCTGTCGAACAGGTGGGCTAGCGCAAGTTCTGCGGCGGTCGCGGCATCGAGCACTGCCCTTCGAGGATCTCCGGCATCTAAGGCTTCACGAGCATCAGCAAGAAAGGTGTGAGCGGGGGCCGGCAGCTCGCTAGCCGAGACGGCTTTCAAAGCGACGGTCCAGAGGTCACACGATAAGGCCTCGCGTTCACGGCGGACCGCTCGGATCCACTGACGGAATGACACGCGTTCCACGGCCTCAGTGCCGGCTTTGTGAAAAACCGTGAGTCCGTGCCCACGGTTATGAATCGGTGGAGTGTGTCGCAAGGGCTGGTTCACTAGCACCCGAACCCACGCCCGAAGCCGCTTGAACCACTCAGTTAGTGTGTCAGGCAATTCCTCGGCGACCGGCTGCACCTCATTCGTCGAACAACTCACGATGATCACTACCGCGCGCAAGTGTGCGCCGTCGTTCGTGAACGGCTCGCCGGGCAGCAGGGTGCCCCAGATGTCTTGCCTTGCCTGCAAATCCGCTATCTGCTCCTCGGCGCCCAGTACGGCTGGTGCAGCAAGGTCGTCTGAATCAGGTGCCTGGGTGGGCAGATGCAGTACGGCACTCCTGCCACCGACTTGGACCTGATATGTATCGCCAAGTATCTCATCGGAAATGAGGAGGGCCTGGGGTAACGCATAGATGCAAATCAGCCGGTCATCTGCGGTCACAGGTACATTGTCGCCTACGGTTCCACATAGTTCGTCGACGGGGGCGCGTCCAAAGCGGATCGTCCGGGTGACGACGGACCGGAGTAACGCCGACCGTCGCGGCTTGAGGCTAGCCGGTACTCGGGCAGGAGCGCAGTAGCCCGCTGCACGCTGCACCCTCCGAACGAAGAGCCTTCGGGCGCCCTTGCGCGGTCGGCGGCTACGGCACCGTGGGATACCAGGATGTGGTGGTACGGGTGTCGGAGAAGGTGAAGCCGTCCCTGGCGAAGAAGGTCGAGGCGACGCTGGCCGGCCTCTGACCGGCACACGGCCGCTTCCGCTACCCAGCGTGGTACGGCGGGCCGACGAGCAGCTCAACACCCTCTCGGCGACGGTCACCACCACCCGGGACCGAGTTACGGCGACCCGATCCAGCCTTGAGATCGCCGAATCGAGGCACCTCGGCCACCTGTTGGCCGCAGTCGGCAGCATCGACGGCGTGTTCGACGCCTTCCGGACACCGCCTAGTGGGAACGTCGGGATGGGCATACAGGCCTCGCGAATGAGAGCTGCGCGGTTGTCTCCCGGCCTGGTGCTACTTGGACCCAATCTGGGATGAGCCGTGTCCGGCGGCGACATGCCGCGACTCACGGTGGCTGTGTTGAGCTACTGGCTCCTCCAATCACTAGCCCGCCTGTACATGGATCCGACCGATTTCCGATACGCGGCGCGCTCGTTAGGCGGCAACCGATGCAGGAGAGCTAGGTCGCGGAGCACCTGATTCATCGGAGTTTTGAAGGCGGACTCCGCCAACTGCGCGATTCCGTCGCTGACATCATCCTGGTTCGGCAAGGACAAAACTTCACCTGCTATCGCCACGACCGCGGCCGTGAGCGCGGTGTTGGGTGGGGGTCCCTCCAGGAGGGAGGCAGCTTGCACGGTGCCCGCAGAAGACGGTTTCGGCATGGCTGCTAACGCTTTAACGCACAACTCGGGTAACTTCGCTCCGCATTTTTCAGGAGCACTGAGAAGAGCCCTCCACGCCATCTGAGCAACTAGCAAGAATGTTTGGTTCCATTGTCGGGCCGGCACCTCCATGCCCCCAACTGCAATCGAATGTCCGCGGGCGGCGCGGAGATAAGTCTGGAGTGGCTTGTACACAGCATCCGGCATCGGCACGGTAGCCAACCGATCCACTCTCTGTTGGCACCGACACCGCTGTCCAGAGTTGTGCCGTTGCGAGCTGAGAATGTTGCCACACAGGAACGGCTCGGCGGGCTGGCGGCATGACAGACGGGGACGCCCACCGTCGCTCCAGCCCAAACCCTGTTGGCAACTTGGACATAAATCCAAGAGCAGGACGTTATGTGTGAGGCAGGCGCATACAGCACCTAGCCGCCAAGAGAGCTTCCAAGCGCCTCCGGTTTCCTCTACGCATTGGGGGCAGGCACGTGTTCCATTCGGTAGCCACCAGTCCGAGCGTCGAAACGACTCGTAGTGCCCCCGACGCACGGGTGCGGCGGATTCAATGAACCTCAAACCGCCGCCGCCTGGCAACGGCAACAAACGATGCAAGGCAGGCGGCCCATCGGGGACAATTCCCCCCAGGTCGAGCACTTTGCCGTGATATGAGCTCAGATGCATTTCATCGAGTTCCCGATGCGAGAGGCCAGAAGCGGCCGAGGCTCTCGCTCGAGCGGCGGGAGTCAGAATGACTCCGAAAAGCCTGGGCCAGAAGCCTGGGCCCTTCAACCTATCGAGGCCCAGCAGCTTAGCCACGATGCCTGGCGGCAGTTCCAGGTGAGCGGCAGTCCGCGTAAGCCAGGATGCGAACGACTCCCCTTCCATGGGGACTGGAGCACTCGCGGTTCGACGAGGAGCGTCAACAAAGGCCACGACCCAAAGGTAAACGCGGGTCTTCGGTGATCCCACAGCTTTGGCTCAGGTTGAAGCATGCGTGGCGCATGGGCCTGTCGAGACATTTGTGTCAGACCAACTGGCCTTGTTGCTTCCGTCGTGAACCGATGATACAGGAACGATGCTGCTGAGTGCGCTAACGCTTTCGCCTTGGGCTGGATCCGCCTCCGGTCCGGCGCTTAAGAAGCTCTGCGTATCGCTTAGTGGCATCCTCGTTGATGACCACGTCATTCATCAATTCCGGCGTAACGGCCTCCACTCCGGTATCGCATGCATAAATCGCCGACTCACGGATCAGTTCCGCAAGTCCAGCAATACTTCCACCGGTCCGTTCATGCATATACCGCCAGTGCTTCAGCGCGAGCGATCGAGGCTCATGGCGGTAGAGCAGGAGCGCATCCTCCATCGCCTTGACTACCGACGCCCACTCTCGCCGCTCTTCGGCGGTTGATATCTGGAACGGTTGGAGTTGGTACAGAGAATTCCGTCCGGACGTCTGGGTCGCTCGGTGCCGTGCGCGGCCCTCAAGGAAGAGGCCTGACTCACTCAAGTCGTGGCCGGTGTAGATGAAGGTGGCGGTCGCATGGTTCGTTAGGTACTTGAGATGGTCATTCACGACCTGCCCTTCCTTAGATGAGAGCTTCAGGAAGTGGACGTCATCGATAATCACGAGTTCCGTGCCACAGAGTCGCATTGCCTTTAGGACCATGTTCGTGATGTGGGTCTTCGTAGCGCCAGGCCGGACGGGATGGTTGAGCCATTCGGCGATCGCGATGGAGAGGTCCTTGGGGGTTGCCTCCGCCGGCACGCTGATGTAGACCACAGGCACGTAGTCGACCAGATACCCTTCGTTGACGTGCTCGGGTGTGAAGCGCTCGGGGTGTGCGCTTCTTAAGCCCCCCTCAAAGTTGGCGGCAAAGATCTTTACCAGAGTCGACTTTCCTACGGTCGGCGGTCCGTCGATTACGAGCCCTCTGCGGGCGCCGGCCGGCTGACAGGCATTTGTTCGCAGTCTTCGATTAATGGCCTCGTGCAGGCGCTGCATCGGCTTGGTGTTCACGATGACAAGTGCGCTGTGGTACAGGTCTCGTGCTTCATTAAGGGCTCGCCGGCGCGCTGGCGAAAGAGAGCGGTAGCCGCTGTAAGACGGGAGGTCCGGCCGGGCGGGCGGAGCAGAGTCGATGTAGTGGCGCCACTCTTCCTTCGTTCGTGGCTCGGCGTGGGCCACAGGGTGCATCAGTTCACCCGCCCAATGTCACGCGGGCTCCAGGTGTTCAGTTCTTCGAGGTCATCGAGCTGCAGGACGTCCTCGGCGTTTGGACTGGGGGATACAGCGGCGTCGCTTTGCGTCCTCTCGTTCACAGTCGCGGCCGCCCGCTCACGATCACGAGCCTGGGCGCGGGCGCGCTCGGCGTCGCGGACTTGGCGTCGTCGGTCTGTCCGGGTCCACGACTCCGGTGCATCGGTTCGGTTCTGCAGGTCGCGCAGCGCCGCCGCCACCTCCTCTTGATCTTGTGGTCTCCGGCCCTGGGAGGCCAGGAGCCGCTTTGCCTCGCGCAGGCTGAGGTCCGTGAACGGTAGGTGGTCGTCTGTCGCGTGGGTCCAGCGCAGGAGATGCCAGGTGCCGTCGGCCGGGTCATGGAAGTAGGCGTGCAGCCGATTGCGTGGATCGTGGCGGATCGGCCACCTGCCCGCGTACCTGCCGGGGTAGGGCGATTCCGTACGGCGATAGCGAAGGAGTATGTCCCCGTCGTAGGTCAGGTGATCGATTTCGACGCCATAGTGCTGGATCGTGCGCCACTCGATCGGAAGCAGGTGGTAGTAGGTGTTCGGGTCGCGGGGGCAGGCGACGTAGCCGGTGCTGGCGACGGCTCGGGCATAGGCCTCGTTTGGTGAGAGCCGTAGCTCTGGATGCCCGGGTACGACGAGACCCCTGTGGTGCCGTCGCTGGTAGACCGCCACGACGTACTCGGCGAAGAACTCCTCGAGCTCTGCGATGCTCCAGCGTGCCGTGTCCTCGACGTTGCGACCTCGATGGGCAACGTCGTAGCCCTTGTAGCCGGCAACGTGTTCGCTGAACTGCTGCCGGATCGTTCTAAAGCAGCTCTCGACCTCGGGCTTGTCGGTCGCCTTGAGCTTGCGCGCGTCCTGCACGCTGATGCCGAGCCGCTCACATGCGCGGATCGTAACGTCCGACTGGTAGTTCCTGCCGAGGTCTATGAGGATGGTCTCCGGGAAGATGACTGGCCGGGCCGCGGCAGCCCTCAGTCGCTCGTCGATTTCAAGCAAACGCTGATACGGCACCCTCAGCATCGAGAAGCGGAGCGAGTCGGGCCATCCGGGCCGCAGCGGTTCGGGCATCATCGCGTCGGCGAGGAGCAACCCGATATCCACGCCCTTCGTGCCGATGGGCGTGATCCGCCAGGCCAGAATCGATCGGGTTGCGACATCGAGGGCTATGGTGAGTTCCACGGACACCGTGATGTCAGCCCCTGGGTCGTACGCAATCACGTCGAGACGCGTGGTGTCCATCATGACCACCTCGCCAGCACGCTGCGCGGTTACGTGGCCGAAGGTGCGGTCGGGCTGGTTCGCCTGCGTGCGACGAGTGGCAGTTGGGCCGGACGGTGGACGGCTGAGTAGGGCCTTGACGGCTCGGTAGAAGGTGCTCTCAGGCGGCATGGCAACCACTCCCGCGCCATGGATGGCGTCAAGCCGGTTCTGAACTCGCCGCCGGAAGCGCTTGCCGATAGTCGCCGCAGAGTCCTCGATCTCGGCAGCGGCCTGCTGGCGCACCGCTTCAACTACCCGCGCGTCCAGGTTTGCAATTGGGTTGCGGGGTCTGACCTTGCGCTTATCGACCAGCCCCCAAAGCCCGTAGCGACGCCAAGCGGTCAACAGCTGCCACACACGCCGGGAGGTCATGCCTAGCTCCTCCGCCTTGCTTGTCACGCGTTCACTCTGACTGCGATCCGGCGCGTACGGCGGCCGGGGCTCGTCGGGCCGCCTCGTTTCCTCATCACCAGAGCGGTAGCCGGTTGTGACTTCCTGCAGGTGCGCTTCAAGGACCAAAGCACGTGCGCGTTCGTTGTCAGGAAGCCCATCCAGGACGGCGTGCGCCTCGAGTCCTGCTGCATCCTCAAGTTGAGGCGGCTGGGCAACGTCCGCGCGGAAGGTTGGATGAGACATGAGTGTTGCCGTGATGATGATCTGGAAGCGCCCGCTTTCACCGCGTAGCCGAACCCCACAGTCGATGAATCCGTCAATACAGTGGCGTTCGTCTTCGAATTCGATCCACGTTCCTAGGACCAGACGAAGCGGCAAACTCACTCCGCCACCTCCTGGCAGTCTTCAGACGTGTGGACCAAGGTGGTTTGACGTAACGGCTCATCGAGGTCGAAGACCAGGCTCTGGCGCCAGCACAGATGAAACATGACCGGTCGGGCCACGTCCGGGACCGGCATTTGACCCAGTAGGGACCGTATAGAGATGGGCTTGCTTGCTCTCGCGAGGAGAGCGGGGATCAATTCAGCCGAAGCCTGTAGAGGTCGGCGAAATGCGGATAGCCAGTAAATGTTCTCCCATCGCTGGGGTTCCATATCGCCCACAAGTTGGTATTCCCAACCCAGACCCTGACACAGCGCTGTCGTGCGGCGCGCTTGCAACAGAACGTCTGAGTCATCTAGCCGGTGCGGGTTCTTCACGTCGATCAACTGCACCGAGCCGTCGACCTTCCGGGAAAATATGTCCGGGGTATGGGACCAGACATCGCCTGGGTCGCGGCCTTCGATCCGAAACGGTTGCCCAGTGAATGCGGCCACTTCCGAGTCGAAGTCCAGCAAGGTCATCCACTTCGACTCCAAATAGCTTTCGTACCCGATGAGGGTACGAGTCGTTGCCGACCAGTATCGACCTGGAGTGTGTCTAGAGTTTTCGTAGCGGGGAATTCGACGGATGGGCTGACACGTTTCGAACGGCACATTGGCTGCTTCCGCGATCGAGATGGTTCGCTCAACACCGCCCTGGTCCCGGTAGGTGATTGTTGGCGCCGGGCTGCGTCGATTGACTCGCCGCAGGAGGCGAGAGTTCTGCGGATTCACTGGCTACGCTCGCCCTCGAGGAGTTGCCCACCCCAGGCAAGGAGAGCAGCGCTTGTGTCAGGTGTTAGCCGCCCGAGGAACCGTCGGTAGCCCTCCCTCAGAGAGGCGCCCGCAGCCGGCCAGCTCGAGTAGGAGGGCGCTTCTCGGACGTCACCGGCTGTCAACCGCTGCCAGACCCAGGCGGCAGCATGACGTCGGCGCTCATCCGTCACACACCCGCTGCTCAGCTGAAGAACGTGAGCGGGGACCGTCATGATGCCAGCCAGCGCTGTTCGGCGGGCGGCATAGTCGGTCAACCCACGGTCTGCCATGGCCTGCGCTAGCGCGAGGACTGCGGTCCAGAAGGCTGGGGGATCGAGGACCCGGCGTACCGCCCGGTCGGCAACAACTACCGCAGTCCGGCGGTTAGTGCCGATCCTGCTCGCAGCGTCTGCCCAGCTGTTTGCCCCGATGAGCCGAGCAAGGGCCAGTGCGGTCAGCTGTTGCCCCTTGATGGCTGCTCCTTGTTTGACCTGAGGGGCGATGAATGAGAGGTAGTCCCCTAGAGGGACCACGTGTGGGATGTGTCGGAACTCCAGGTCCCGCGGCCGCTGAGCGGTAGCCAGGACGGCCCTGCCCGCTACGCGCGACGCGGTCGGAGTGACTTGCGCAAGGAGACCAGCCAACAGCCGCGGCGGGGCCAGGGCGCGAAGCGGGTTGTGGCGGTCAGCCCGACGACGGTTTGCTGCTGCCTGCGCGAGGGGGCGCAGGGACGCTAGGGCACCCTGATTGTCTGGTGCTCTCAGCACCCGATCCGCCATTGCCAGCAACGCCGCCGCCCTGCCTGCTGTGGCGGGCATTTGGCTCAGGACCGCCGGCGATCCAGCCCTCACCTTCTCGCGGGCCTCCCGCTCGGCGAGGAACTCCTCCAAGATGTAGGGATCGTCGGTGCAGGCGTCGGCCACTTCCTCATCGGTGGCGGCGAACCGGACGAACGCGGCCAGGTAGCGAAGGGTATGTAACCAGGTAGCCGGCGTAACTGGGGCGCCGCCGATCGAGCATTCTTGTCCAAACGCGGCGTTCAGGACCCTGAGCTGGGCTGCGACGAGCGAATGTGGCACAGGAGTTGCCGGCAGGTCCGCCAACTGCTGAGAACAACGGCCGGCGCTGGTGTGATTGCCGCACACAAGAGGATCGGGCGGAGCAACCATCGACAAGCCGCGCGGCCGTCCCTGGTATCCCCGACGCAGCCTGATGCCACAGGCGGCGCAGGTGTCGACGAGCAGCAGGCGATGAGCGGGGCAAACCGCGGCAGAACCTAGGCGCCACCACAACTTCCATGCGCCGCCGCTCTCGGACAAGCACGGTGGACACGCTCGGCTCGCATGAAACAACGCCCACTCTCGGTTAGCCACCGGCTGCACGCTGCGTTCGTCGTCGATATTCAGGCCAGCGAGGTCCAAGGCGGTGCCGGAGAACCGTGCTAGGTGCATCGCCCTGAGAGTCTCTACGGACAGTCCCGTGGCCAACGCCGCCTCCGTCTGGGCTGGACCCGTCAAGAGGATGCCGAAGAAGCGAGGATAGACATCGCCGCGGCCAGTGCGGAGCGGTATGCCGAGCGAGATGGCGGCGATACCGGCAGGGACGCCCTGGTCGCAGGCGCAGCGCTCAAGCCATGATCCGAATGCCTCACCGTCCTGAGGAAGCACCACTGCAGCCAACCTTCGACGGCGGAGTACCGCAGTGCGGCTGCCGTCCCCGCTACGCAACGCGGGCGCCAACCTGCGACCGTGCCTCATTTGGACAGCCCTCACCACTGCCTCCGATAGAGCCAAACGTACGTGCCAATGCGACGATACGAGCAAGCTCTAGCGTCTCGCTCAAATTTGGCAAAGGTGGTTGAGCCGGACAAAGTACCCAGCCAGGTCGGTCGCATAAAGACGCATAATCACCGGCTCCGAAATATGCGATTATATGCGTTGACCGGCCTAGTGGATCTCCTTCACGGTCCAGTCTCGGAGCGCATACGCCGCAACCGCGCCCGCTGCGCGTCGGTTTCCGTTTGACGCACTTGACGCAAGCGGGCTACCAGATCCGTAGCGATCTGAACGCTTGGGGGACGCGTGTTGTCCCTGCGCCGACGAGCGCGCTGCAGCATCTCCCGGGCCCAGGCATTGGCCGCGGCCCACCCTTCGGGGTCTCGCTGCCTGGCCTCAACCCGCCTGCGCTCAAGATCCGCGTAGGCCTCCTCTCGTTGAACGCGCTGCCGATGCCGATCACCAAAGGGGTCCTCGCCCGTCAGCTCGGCTCTCAGTTGCACTAGCTCCTCAAGATCCCGGAGCGTCCGCCCAATCAAGGCGTCCACGAGACCAAGCGCGACAGCCTGGTCCGGAGGTTCGTACATACGTTCTGCTGATTCGGGCATGGTCGAACTCTAAGCTGCGAAGTTGTGCCGCTGCAGCCGCATCGACCGACCGAAATGGACGAGCTCCGCCAAACGGTCCGCGCCAGAACGCCATGACGTGTCCTGGCCGACCACGAAGCGGTGGGCGGTCCGGTAGCCGAGCGGGTACGGCCGGAACATGATCGGCCGTCGCGCGCCGGTCGTCGAGGCTAAGCTTCCTCCCTGACAATCCGTTGCGCAGCTGCGCCGAGAGCCACGCTCCCGGACCTAGCGGGCCGACCTACAAGCCGAAGCAAGGACCCAGCCACCGCACTGACAACTAGCGTGAGACCTGTGCACGTAGATCCTCCGCGTACCCAACCAGATTCGAAGTGATCTTGTCTAACACGTGCGGTGCATACGCGGCGACGTCGCGAAGCGTGGCGTTGTCGCCGAGCGGCCCGCTGGCGGCTTTGCCGCGATGGTAGTGGTTGAGGAACCCAAGGACATCTCCGCGGCACTCATACACCTGAAACGGGTCGACTGCGGCGTAATCGTGCATGTTGGTGAGGTGCACAAACATGTTTCCGAAGTCGTACACCGCTCGGACCCACCCGTTGACACGGGTAGCAACCTCGACCATCGCTCTATCGGGAATTCGCGTTTGGCCATCCTTGAACCCCTCGCCTGCGATGCAGGAGGCAAGGATGCGCTCCCGTGCGTTTGGAGTCTGGCGGAGGTAGATGACTCGGATCATGGAGTCCAACTCCATGCGTAGGACACTGCCAGCGATCGCCAACCAGCCGTTTCCTAGGGCGACCTGCATTGCTTGGTGATGTTCGCGCGAACGCGCCTCGACCATCCTGCAGAAGGTGTCAGCGTTCTCCGAGATCGTTGCCACTGCGGAATACTAAGTCTCGTGGTGCCTCTGTTGGCGATGACGACCACCGACAAGGTGTTGAGCGGCCACAGGAGGAAGTGTTCGCCAGGTGGCGATATCGATCAGCGCGAGAGTGTCTGTGTACTGCCGACACGCAGATCAGAGGGAGTTGGCCGGCCGATCGGCAGTACGCCGATGATGATCAGGCGTGGGGTCTCGGTGGGCGTCCGTGCGAAGGGCCGGATCCACACACTGTCCTCGACGTCGCGGTAGCCGCTGTTGTGGCTGCTGTGGTCACCGACAAGCAGAATGCTGAACGGCGCGGCCGTGACTGTGTAGTTGGCCGCCTGGGCGATGTACTTGTCCTCCAGGCTGGTCGGCGTCCAAGCGGTGAGGTGACGTTTCACCTCGACGACGAATCGCATCCCAGGTTCCGGGGTGTAGGTGATGTCGGTGCGGCCGGATGCCACATCCACCAGCTCGCGCTGCACCGTGCCGATCGGCAGTCTGCTCTTCAGGTACTGCAGACAGTCGTCCTGCAATGCCTTTTCCTTCCAGGGTTTTCCTGGTGGGGCGGGACCGAGGTAGGCCGTCACCTGGCCCAGCACGTCAGCTTGGGCGTCGAAGCGGTCGTACAGGAATTGCAGGATGTGCGTCAGGAGGACGGTGAAGTGCATGCTTGCCGGTGGGGTCCATGCGGAGCTCCGGCTAAGCTCGGCGTGAAGTCGCTGGAGTTGTCGATCGAGCGTGATGCTGCCGGTGAGTGCATACCCGCGCTCCCAGTCGAGCACCTGCTTGCGTAGGCGCTGCTGAAGGTCTGGGTCCTCAACGGCGGCGAGCAGCTCCAACACCGGCTGCTCGGCCGCCGGTTTTCCCGGCGGCTCCGCGGGTGATCCGGTGCCGAGGGCGGCTCGGCGAACGCTGATGGCGTCGGCCAGGCGGCGGGCGTCGGGATGCGCCGCCAGGTCGGGATCGACTTCGAGCGCCTGATCCAGGTGGTGGAGCAGGCCCAGCTCGTGGATGAACGCGGCTTCCACCGGAGGCGATACGAGGGTTTCGAGGCCACCCATCTCAGGGGGGTGGCTGTAGACGGCCCGACTGGCTTCGTAGACCTGTAGGACGCCGGTGAGCACGGTGCTGGCGTGGTACCAGCTAGGCTCGTGCAGGTGCGTCGCGGCGCTCGTCAGAGTCGTCACGAGCCGAGCCCAAGCTGCCTCGATGTTTCCGCGCGCTTCTAGCCAGCGCGGTTGGTGCATTCGGCAAGACCACGCGGCCCGCTGCGTGACCACGGCGCTGAGGGAGTGGGCGTTGGTGGCGATGCGGTCGCGGATGGCCGGCGCGGGGCCTGAGTCGAGGCCGGCGAACAGGAGCACGGCGTCGAGGGCGAGGCCATAGGCTCGCGCGTCGAGACGAGCTTCTTGTGCGGCGTCGACGCGGTGCATGAGCATCGCGGCGTCACGCAGCAGTCGTGTCACCTCCGCCCGGTCCGCAGAGCGCAGGCCGGCACGCAGGGCGACCACGGCAAGCTCGTACCGAGCGTCGTTGCGGGCGGCCGGCGGAAGGCCAGGGTGCTGCTCAAGTGTCTGCAACACCGTGATGAGTTGACCCTCGCCGTAGTGGTCGTGCGCCACCCCGATGAGCAGGGGCAGGCGTTCCAACGCCTCGATGGGTTCGGTGCCGTCGATCTCGGTGAGCACCAGCAGAACCCGGTGAGGGTTGGCGTGCCCGCTGATGGACAGCTGCAGCAACCCGGCGATCGCGGGGTGGGCGTACGCCGGGTCGCGGTTGCCCTGCAGAGCGTCGGCTGCATGGCGTGCCAGGGCGGCAGCGGTGTTCTTGCTGTACCGGCTCATCAGGTCGGGATGCTGGTACAAGGTGTCGAGAGCCTCGGCGAGAACCCAGGCCGCAAAGGGGTCGCGGATCCCTGCCTCGATGGCAGCGGTCAGCGCCTTGAGCGCGGCCTCAGATAGCTGCGTCGGGGCCTGCGCCACAGCCCGGAGCAGGTAAGGCAAGTGAGGTCCGCGTGCCAGGGACGGCGCCTCGTCAAGCAGGACACCCAGACCGCCGAGGTCGGTGATCGTTGGGCCTCGGTCTAGCTGCTCGGGGGCGGCTGCTTTAGCCCACTCTGCGAGGGCGTTCTCGACGATACTCATCGCACGCTCCCCCGGGTTGACGGCGCTGGTCGGGTTCGGGCGCCCGGCTTAGCAAATCATGTTCCACAGCTAAAACATATGGTCGCTGTCGGTGGTAATGACCCGGTCGTCGGGCAGCAAACCCTCGATCAGCGACGGGGTGGCCGTCGTGAGGACGATCTGCAGCGTGGGCAGTTCGTCCGCCAGCTCTACCAGTGCCTTTATCAGCTTGCGTCCCGGCTCCGTCGTTACCTCCTCCGCCCCGACAGCATCGATGAGCAACAATCCGGGGTGGGACGCGGCACCTCGCCGAGTGCTGATCCGCAGCAGGGCGATCACGGTGGCGATCCGCATGCGCAGGCGCTCGCCTCGGCTGAAGTCATCGAAGGGTGTTCTCTCACCGTCCTTAACCGCGTTGATGTTGCCGTTGCGCTGGACGTTCACCGAGTCGAGGTCTGCGACTCCGAAGCTGCGCGCGAGATCGACGATATGACGGTTCAGGTCCGGGAAGAGATGCTGCGCCGCGGTCTTGACCACGCCTTCCACCACGGTGTGGACATCGTTGAGGATCTTGCCGGCGGGATCCGGTGGTGTCGGCACGCCGTCATAGTCCGACCCAGTGGCCTGTAGCTGGCCCTCCCGCCGCGCCACCGTGAGTTCGAGTTCGCGCATCGACTGATACGCCCGGCCGACACTGACCTCGTTCAGGTCGGCGACGGCGACTGCGTGGCGGTGCTGGGCCTGCGCCAAGGCATCGGCGTGGGCATCGAGCTTCATCCTGGCCTGCTGGCGCGCCTCCCGGCCGGCTTCCAACTGCGCCTCAAGTTCGGCGAGCCTAGCGGCGGCGAGCTCAGGGTCCACCGATGGCAGCGGACGGGTGCAGACAGCGCAGGAGGCATCCTGGCGCTCGCCAGCGTATCGGTCCGCCTCGAAGGGCATCTCGCAGCGTGAGCAGCAGGTCGGTCGCAGCCGGCCCAGCACGCGCCGAGCCTCCTCCGTCTCCTTGGCGTCCATCACCTGCTGTTCGGCCAACAACCAGACCTGTTCAGCGGCTCGGTGCGCGTCCTCGGCAGCCGCGTGCGCCTCTCTCGCGGCGCGTAGGTCCGCGAGGGAGGCGTCGACGGCCGCTAGCGTCGCCTCCGCTCGGGGGCTCACAGCCTGCTGCACTTCGCCCAACCGGCGGCGAGCATCGTCCAGCTCCCGCTGCCAACGCTCGCGCTCCTCCCGGCGTGCCGATCGGTCCTGGGTTGCCCGATGAGCGGCCTGATTCGTCGACTTCGTGTACCGCTTTTTTGCTGCTGAGAGGTGAGTCAGGAGCGAGGCGTACGGGATGCCGATAAACAGCTCCAGCAGCTTCGCCGAGAGCGACTGCACGTCGCCGAATAGGAGCTTGTCCCCACCTGGGTTGAGGTAGCACGCGCCGAAGTAGGCCGGCCAGCCGTGCACCTGGCCGGCGCCCTCGCCGTCGAGCCCTCCGGTCTTGTCCCACAGCTCCGTGTAGTCCAACCCGAGGGACTCGCGCATGAAGGCCCCGAGGAGCTGCTCCACCGGCTCCTCGCCACGGGCGGCGACCAATGTGTGCAGCGCGTCGTCGGCGACGGTGAGCAGCTGATCCTCGGTATCTGCCGACAACAGCACCGCGCTCACGTGGGGCCGCCCTGTCGACACGTCCTGAGTCAGCACCACGCGGACGTACTGGCCACTGACGATGACATCGACAGCGACGCGCCGTACCCACGCCTTGACGTGCTTAGGGAGATCGCGCGGGCGTCCACGCAGCGCCCAGACGAGAAACTCCAGCAAGCTGGTCTTACCGGCGGAGTTGCTCGGGTGCATGATCGCCCAGACACCGGTATCCAGACGCTGGTCGACCTTGATCTGCTCCCCGTTCTTCTTGACGCCGTCGACGCGCAGCCGCAGTGCCTTGATACGTCGATGCGGCGGGATCGGGCTGGGGAGCCGAATGCCGGCTTCCCGCAGCACAGTCTCCACCTCTTCGACCGTCGCTGAGGACTTCGCCGCTGCGGCGGCCAGCAGCTCGCCGGGGCTGGGCGGTGTCCAGGTTGGCGTGGCCGTGCTCGCTGTGGCGGTCATCGGATCAGCTCCCCGACGCTCGGCTGGGCCGGAAGAGTGGCTCGAATCGCGGTGAGCCGGCGGCGTGCCTGCTCAGTAATCGGCGGGATGTACGAGCCGATGGGGGTAGCGGCGTACTCGCGCTGCAGGTACTGGCGGTCCTTGATGTGACTGCCGCCCAGACCGTCGACGAGGGCTACCACGGTGTTGGTCCGCTCGCTGTACCAGGCCAGCGAGGGCGCCTCCGCCAGCAGGCCCCCCGCCGTCGCCTGCCCCTTCTCAAGCAGGTAGTAGTTGTGCTGGATGACCCGCTTCTCGCCGAGGCGGTCGTGCTTGCGCGCGAGTCCCTTCTCGACGAGAACGGACAGGGCGTTGTCCAACTGCTCGAAGGCGCCGAACCGGTGGCGCAGCATGGGAAAGCGGCGGAGGTCCGGCTCCTGCGAGGACAAGATGCGTTCTGCCTCGTCCAGCAGGCCCGGCGAGTCGGGGTTGGCCTGGTACTCGTTGAGCAACTCGTTAGCGAGGTAGTCCGGATAGCGGACCCAGAAGTCCAGCTTCTGCAGCCGCACCTGTGTATGGACGACGCCCACGGCGTCTATCGGGGCTTCGCTGTCCCCGCCCACCGGCTTGGCCGCTGCGTTGATCAGCAGAAGCAGCCGGACGGCGTCCTGCCAGAGGCTGGCTTGTCGGACCATCGCATCAGTCACAAGTACAGCCAACCGGACCACCGCGCTAGGTGTCTAGACCAATGCTCACCGTGCGGTGCCGATGTGGCCGACCGGGTCACCTGAAATACCGGCGGCGGAGGGCCTGCAGGGAGCGTCCCCGCAGGTCCCCCGCCTTGGGCGTGATGTCGATCAGGAAGCCCTCCCAGTCCCTCAGCCAGCGCTGCCCCGCCGCATCGCGGAACTCCATGCTGACGTCGACCATGTGCTGCCGGTTTTCCGCCGGCACCGCCTCATGCAGCTCATTCGGCATTGGCACCATGACTTCCCCTTGGTGCGGGGGCACTACCCGTATCGCTTCGCTTGGAATGGCGTACTCGTCGACCCGGTCCGGGTGGCCAGCGATCTCGCTGGGGCGGAAAAAGACGACCACGTCGTAGATCGGCAGGTTGGAGGCGTTGAAGATGTTGGCACCCCACCACCCGTCCCCCCAGAGTATGGTTCTCCCGCTCCCGCTCCCGCTCCCGCTCCTGGTCCGGAGCGCCGAGGGCTCGCCCTTGGCGAACCAGGTCGACACCAGTTCGGCCTGTGCGCGTCGCTCATCGAGCGCGCGCTCACGCCGCTCGTCCTCGGCCCGCATGTCACGGTCGGACTCGATCTTGTAGACCTGGAAGCCGACGATGCCCGCGACGAGGGCGAGACCGAGGGTGGCGACATTCGCGATCGAACCGATCCACGTCGCGACGTCTCCAAGTTCGGCCCTAGTCAACGAGACGGCGAGCCAGGGGCATGGCGGTAACACAGGCTGAGGGTAAGGAACGCGTGCGACACCCGCCTTAGTGATCACCAACGTTCGCGTCAGTGTTTTTGCGCTGGCGACGGCACCTTCGGTCTTCGTCACGCAACCCGGACCCGCTCTCGCGAGAAGGCCGGCCATACGCCGTGTGTAGCTGTGCCCGACTGACGGGTGTGCACAATGATGAATTGCTCCGATCCCTCGTCCTCAGGAGCCGTCGCATGGCCAAGACACTCAGTTACGCCGACGCCGCGTTGCTGCTTGGCGGACGGGACAGCCCAGTAGTCGCCGCGTTGGACCGGGCCACTGGAGGGCTCATGCTGGCCGCGGTGCCGGCCTTTCCGGCGATACTCGGATGGTTCGACGCAAAGGTAGAGTTTGTCCGGCTCGGAAAGGATCTGGTACGAGGACTCGCCGAGCGGCGTAGCGGTCTGTCGCGATACGGCCGGACTCAGCGGATCGAGGCTGCCCACTCGGTGCTGGTGGTGACCGCGTACTTCGAGGCAATGGCGGCAGCGGACCTGCCGTTCCGCTTCGCCGACCTCGACCTGTCCCGCGCGGAGCAGGAGTCGTTGGCGGCGGCTGCCGCAACTGAAACGATCGGCACTGTTGCCACGTCGGGCTTGGGCTCCCCGGTGCCGCTGCCGCGGCCATATGAGCCCGAGGAGCAGTTTCGAGAGCGTCTGTTGCGCTATTACAGCCAGCTTTCGGCCGGGATGGTCGCGTTCATACGGGGCCTGTACCTCGCGGACTTGCTGAGCGAAAGCGCGGAGCAGCGGGCCGGCGCCGTGCTCCGCGGCCTGCCCAAGCTGGCCGTTGAGCGGTATGCCGAGCTGATCCGCCAGCTCGCGGTCGACTTCCCCGAGGTGGCGCTGTGGTCGTCTAGCCGGGACCACGCCGCCACCCGAGCGGAGATACACGGTCTTGGTACAGCGCTGGCCACCCTGCACCGGTTGCTTAGTGACATCTCTACAGGGCGAGTGCCCGGCGAGCGCCGGACCAGCCTGGCCAACGCCTATCACGCAGCGCTAGACCGGCCGATTGTGGACAGCACCGACGCTCCCCGAGGGCTACAGATCCCAACGCTGGCGCAGGCGTACGTGAAGCCCCTATTCCGGGCGGCGAAGGTAGACCCGGATGTCCAGGCGAGCGAGGAGCTGTGGTGGATTCAGCAGCCGCTCCGGGATGACTTAGAGGAGTTCATCACCGGCCATTTGACCTCACCGGAAGCGGCTCTCGCGCCGCTGCTCGTCCTCGGCCAGCCCGGGTCTGGGAAGTCCGTGCTGACCAAGGTGCTAGCCGCAACGCTGCCAGCCGCCGACTTCCTGCCGATCCGGGTGATACTGCGCGAGGTCCCAGCAGACGCGGAGTTGCAGGACCAAATCGAGCGTGCCATTAAGTCGGCCACCGGCGAGCGAGTGGAGTGGCCGGAACTGGTCCGATCGGCCCCAGACGCGCTGCCAGTGGTGATGCTGGACGGGTTCGACGAACTGCTCCAGGCAACCGGAGTCAGTCAGACCGACTACCTGGTGAATATCGCCCGATTCCAACGCCGGGAGGCCGACCAGGGCCGGCCGCTGGCGGTCGTGGTGACCAGCCGCACCAGCGTCGCAGATCGAGCGCGACCGCCCGAGGACACGGTAGCGCTGCGGCTGGAGCCGTTCGACGATGAACGCGTAACGGCGTGGCTGAATACCTGGAACTCCACCAACACAGACCAACTGACCGCTCGTGGTCTCAAACCGCTGCCAGCGTCTGCGGTCCTGCGGCACCGAGACCTGGCCGGTCAACCATTGCTGCTGCTGATGCTCGCCCTGTACGACGCCGACGACAATGCGCTGCAGCGACTCGCTGGGGACTTAGGCCGTGGAGAGCTATACGAGCGGCTGCTGCGCAACTTCGCGGCGCGAGAGGTGACCAAGCACTGCCCTTCGCTGAGCCAACGGGACCTGGACCGGGCCATAGACGAGGAGCTGCACAGACTAGCGGTGGTAGGCCTAGCCATGTTCAACCGGGGCACTCAATGGATCACCGAAACGGAACTGGAGGCCGACCTGGCGACCCTGTTCGGCCCGGCGCCGACGGCTGACCATCGAGACCTACGCGCGGCCCTCGGGGCGGCAGAGAGTGCGCTCGGCCGGTTCTTCTTCATTCACCGCTCACGGGCCTCCCGCGACGGTGCCGAGCTGAGGACGTACGAGTTCCTGCACGCGACCTTCGGCGAGTTCCTGGTGGCCTGGCTGGTTTGGCTGGCACTGCACGAGGTTGCCGCTCGGCAAGCCGCGACGGCGTTCGCGCTCGGTTCGAATCAGGGCGACGATGACCGGCTGCACGCACTGCTCTCATTTGCCCCGCTTTCCAGCCGCGCACCCATCCTTAGCTTCCTCACCGAGCGAGCAGACGCAATGCCAGCTGCCGACCGGAGCAAGCTAACTGACGTGGTGATCCAGCTGTTCCGGGCAGCCCACGACCCACGGCCGCCTCGCAGCCACGCCGAGTACCAACCCCGCCGCCTGGCCCTAACCACCCGGCACGCGGCGTACAGCGCGAACCTCGTGCTACTCGCCGTCTGCCTGGCCAGAGAACTGACCGCGGCAGAACTATTCGGCGCTACCACCGACCGTGTGGCCGCCTGGCACCGTGAAGCCCTCCTCTGGCGATCACAGCTCAGCAGCGAGGATTGGTCGGGGATCGGGCATACCCTCACGCTGCACCGGATCTGGGACGGCGACCTGCGGGACATCCAGCTTGAACTGGCCGCCGGCGAAATCAAGCCGCCACCGATCGACCCGGCCTGGACGTATGCATTGGCTAACGCGACTAATCGCATCGATGTGTACGGGCAGCACAGCCCGGCGGTGCTGTCCCGCAAGGGCTACCTGCAGTGCGGGAACCTGGACGACATCGCCCTGTATACCCTCGCGCCGCTGTTCGACCACCTTGGCAGCACGGTAAACGCGTTCGTCGCGTTCGGCGACGACCGCTACGGCTCCGCCGCGCAAGCGCTGTTGGCCGCCTGGCTACTGCCACTCCGCGAGACGACCAGCGATGAACGGCAACGGACCTACCTGCGCTGCGCCAAAATAGCGGTAAGCCATGTGCTGAAGGACGATGAGCAGCCTCGCTTTGCCCGCCTACTGGTCGATCGCCTCATAACGGATTCCGACACGTCCGCCGCTCTGGTCGCCGAGGTGCTCGAGCTATTCATGACCTCACACGTTCTAACTACCAGCGAGGAAGCGAAAGCGACACTCGCACGCTGCGGCTTGGCTTTCCTTAATTTTCCACTATCCGAGCAAGCCCCACATGACGAACGAGTAGCCGAGGCTCTCATCGCCATGCTCTCCTGGCCGTCGGAACAGGACCCTCGGCCGGTTGCCCAAACGTGGGTCCGGCTGGCAGAACTCGGTTACTTCGCCGACGATCATCATGTCGACGGCTGGCCGGCCTGGCCGGACCTTACTGAGCGCCTGTTCATAGCCTGCCGGCGCGTCCGTAAGCGCGAGCGACGAACGAGGGAGTGAGCTCGGCGGGAGGTTCGTCGGCTCGGGCCCCCCGGCGGCCGTCCCGTCGACGCGCGCCCACACGCCCTGACCATCGGCCGCACGGCCTGGCGCCGACTACCCCGTTGCTGGCCACTACGCCACGGCGCCGTCCACTACCCGCCCGGCGCCTGAGCCCACCACGACGCTGCGGCCCGCGGCCGTGGCGCAATTGGGCACCGACTCGTCGCGCGGTGGCCACCTCGAAAACGATCACGTCCGGCAGTTGGGTCGGCTCGACTGACCTTCGCTCTTCGCCGGGTTCGCTCATTGGATCTTGCACATCCTTGCCAGCGGGATGCCGAGCATTCGGTGTCGCGGATGTCAGCCGGAGACGCCTGCCGGGCCCCGTTCGTCTCGCCGCTCTCCGTCGTCCGCCTCTCCCCCGGGGCGGCGTCGCGCCTGCCGCTTCTTGTCCTTCGGCGACTGCTCCAGCCAACGTACCTGGAGCCCCGCAGCTCGGCCGCGCATCGCCATGCCCGTGTCATAGGTGAGCAGTCGGACCTGCTTGCCGGCGAGGGTCTTTATCGCGAGAGCACGGCTGACGATCTCGTCATCGTTGTTCGGCAGCCGGACGTGGCCGGGCGGGTCGAGGACCACCTCGATAGTGACCTGGCCTCGCGCGGTGTCGTCGTGGCTCATGTCCTTCTCCCGCATCAGGCCGCCCTGCTGGTCGATCCGGTCGATGTAGGCCAGCGAGTAGGCGGCCTTCCACCCGTTCCAGCCGGACCGCTTGCCCTTGTCGAGTTCGTCGATGACTACGAGGGGCACCAGGATGTGGATCGGTTCGAAACCGGCGTGTAGGAGAGCGGCGAGGTCGATGTCCTCGATGTGCTGCGGGTGTTCCATGTAAATGTTTGTGTCGAGCACGGCCAGGACGGCGTCGCGTTGGAACCGCTGCATCTCCTTGGTCAGAGATTCACGGGCGGCGTTCAACGCTTCGACATGCTCGTCCATCAGCATCCCGAGCAGCCCGTTCAGCTGCCGCGCACCATCTTTGGATGCAGATTGAGGGTAGGACTCCACGCCGTACGGATCCTGAGCGGCTGCCAGGTTGACGTCGCGTAGTGCGGCGGCCGCCGTCAGCACGACCTCATAGTTCCTGCCGGGGATCAGGTGCTCCAGGCTGTCCGGGTGGATCTGGCGCCGCAGCATACGGCGGATCTCATGCGTCCATTCCAAGTAACGCTGGGCTCGTTGCACGGCGGAGATCGGACCAGCGGCCTGTATGGAGACGAGTGAGTTGTGCAAGCTGTTGAGCGTGTCGAGCAGGTGTTCCCGGTTCACGCCGGGAACAGGGGTGATCAGCACGACGGTGATCCTGCCTCGCAGAGTGCTCGCGCGCCAGCATAAGGGCATCCATTGTTGCGGATCTTCGCTCCCCGGGGTATTCCCTGCCACACCTTGTGGAATCGAGGAGCGTTCACGGCCGACGCGCGGGGAGGCCGGGCCAGCGCCGGGCCAGCGCCGGCCAGCGAGGCGCATTGCGAAACCTCGATAGCCATTGCCCCAGCGCGGCGGATGTCCGACGGGAGACGACACGCTCAGCCACAACGCACCTCGTTGCCCGGCAGCGTGGCTGGGTTTGCATGTCCTTACTGGACTGTTACCATTCGCGCAACAGAAGGGTTTAGAAATGACAGTCGCACGTTCCCGGCCACACACCCTCGCGCAGTTCGCCCGTCGGGCACGGATGAGCGCGCAGCGGCTGCGGGTTCTGCACGGCGAGCGGCGGCTGCCCGCCCCGGACGACGTCGACGCCGACGGCAACGAAGTGTGGACCGCCGCCACCATCGACCGGTGGCTGCGCGCCACGGGCCGGACGGTGCCGGACGACGCGGTATGGCCGTTCGGGTGGGCTGACGCCACCGAGCCCGCCGAGGTCATCTGGACCGGCGACATCCCGCTGCCGCGCGGGCACTCCGCGGCGGTCACCATCTTCGACGGCGCCGGTCAACCCGTCATCTACGCCGTCGGCTACGCCGGCCAGGACGTCAGCCGCGACACCATTGCCGAGGCCGCCATCGCGCAGCTCGACCCGGACCGCCGGCCCGGCGCGGTCGTCGTGCAGCCCTATCTGCTCGACCCCCGATCCGACGGACCGTATCCCCATCTGGAGCTATGGCGGATGCCCGAGCAGGCCGAACCGGCTCAAGAGCCAGCCTCCGTTCCGCTGCCCGGATTCCTGCGTCGACTGCTGCCCACCCGTGAGCCGGTCGCGGTGATACCGCCGGCGCCCTTGCTGGGCAGGCGCCGCCGGCCGGGCACGCCGGAGTACGCCGGCAGCGTCTTCGCCTCTGAGGTCGCCCGGGTTTTGGGCCGACCCGTGCCCCTGTGGTGGGCGGGCACCATTACCTCGCAGGTCGTGCGGACCGTCCGGCTGCTCGACCAGCCGACCCCGCTGCGCATCCCCGACACGATCACCGACTGGCCGTCCGCCGTCAGGCGGCTCGTCGCCGCGCTCGAGGGCTCCGTGCACACCACCTATCCGCAGGCCTTTGCCCTGCTGGCCCGCCAGACCCGTGCCGTACATCAGGAGGTGACTACGTCCCTGAGCCATCCCACCACCGGTGACGGCTGGTACCTGGCTGCAGCTCCCGAACCGCCAACCTGGCCCGCCGTGGTGGAACAACGCGCCGCCATCGCAGCGAGCCGCGACTTTGACACGGACGCCGCCGCCGCCGAGCTCGACCGGCTCACCGAGGTCGAGGCCGACCTGCCCTGGAAGTCCGACGACCCGTACGCCGGCGCACTGCACGAGGCGATCCTGCTGCTGCGCGGCAAGCTCGCCGCCACCCACCCCGACCGGGTCTACACCTTCCCCGTCGCCTACAGCTGGCCCGACGCCCACGGCCCGATCTGCGACGAGTACCGCCGGCACCTGATCCGCCTCACCCCCGCGGAGCCCCACGGCGACCCGGACCGCCCCACCCGCCGACTGGTCCGCCTGCTCACCGAGGACGCCCACGACACCGTCGTCACCGGCCACCAGTTGCTCGACCGTGCCCGCCAGCGCCTGGTCAACCTCTACCGCGACCCCGATGGGCGCCTCGTCGCGCACCTGGCCGCCGGCGCCTCGCACCTCGCCGACGAACTGCTGATCGAGTGGCCAACCTGTATGCCACCAGCCGGCTGGACGGCACAGACCGTGATCGCCGCCGACAAGACCTACTCCGCCACTGGACTGTTCGCCGTCACGCCCGGTCCGGATGGAACGCTGCTGCCTCCGCAACCGGTCCCGAACCCAGGCGACGAGCCCCGGTTTGCCTTCGGCTACGGCGGCAACTCACCCGCTGCCCTGTACCAGGCCCTCGTGCGGTGCGCGCTAGGCGAGTGGGACGCGGCGGCTCAGGAAAGCTGGGTCCAGCAGGTAGCCGACCACGCGAACGACGACCCGGGCCGACCGCACAGCCGGCTCTGGCAGCGGATCACCGCCAGCCAGGGAGCGCTGCGCCTGTCGTGGGCCGACGTCCAACAGTGGGCACACGACGACCAAGAGGCCCTACGCCGGCGGCACGTGCGAGCGTCCGGTCACCGCCTCGAGCGGCACGACGCCGAACCAGGTCGGCAATGACCGAGCATGGCCCCGGCCGGCCAGCGTGGTCCGGTGACTGAGCCTACCGCCGTCGCCGCGCCACCTACCCCCACGCCGACGTGCGGCGTCGCTTCTTACCCGGGGTGCTGACCAGCCCAGACCTCGAGGGACGCTGCTGTGACCACGCCCGGCTTGCTCGATGCCACCACAACCGGGCCGCACCTCGACTACATCTGCCCGGCCTACGGCGCGTACTGCTGCCTCCTGCCACCCCGCACCGCTTTGCGCGGCTACCGCATGGCCTCCGAGGAGTCCTGGCGCAAGATCGTGACGCAGGAGGGGTCTGCGCCACCTGCGGCAGCGGTCGCCGATCTCCCGGCTCCGCTCAACGTCGACCACGAGCACCTGTGCTGCCCCGACCACAAGCGCACCTGCGGACTGCCCTGCGCCGGGCGTCACTCCGCCCATCGCCACAGCGGTGGTCGCGGGGAATTTCCGCCTCTCCGCTACGACCTCTCAGCGACCACACAGTCCTGGTATCACCATTACAACTGTGTGGTCGCTGAGGGGGGAAACGCTCCAAGATCGCTGGCGCGACAGCGGGCGAAAAGTCAGCCATCCTTGGCCTCGTCGCGCCGACCGGCGCGAGACAGACGAGGGGCCCGTCCCCCGATCGCCCTGGAAAGCACCGAGGGGCGGACCCCTTGCCGTAGCAGTTGGAGCGTCGCACATGAACGAACTCGCTGACCAGCTCGGGTGGAGCGTGATCGTCCTCGCCCTGCCCGTGGCCACGGTGACGATCGGCGTCGTCCTGATCGCGCTGGCCGCCCTCACCGCCCGCCGACCCGCCACCCGCCGCCACTACCTGCGCGTGCTCGCCTCGCTGACCCGGTACGTCACCGCGCTGCGAGGCGAGCGGTGACCACGCCCGCGCCGGCGGAGGTGTCGGCCGCCGACCGTGCCCGGGCGGGCTTGGTCAAGGCACTGCGCGAGGCGTACGACGCCGACCCGTCCCGTCCGCTGGCCACAGCGGTTCGGGCGAACCTGCGGCACCTGTGGCAGCACGGCGGCCGCAAGGGTGACAACGGGCCCGGCAGGAATCCGGAGTGGATCTACATCCGGAAGTCGTTCGTGGTGCAACCGGCCGACGGGCCGACGCCGGCGATGTCCCGGCTGATCAACTCACGCGGGTTGCAGCTGCGCCTGTTCCTGCTGATGCTGTTCGACGCGCAATGCCGGTACGGGCCGGGCGACACCGTCCGCAACGTTCGCTGGATCAGCGGGAATCCGGCCGAGGAGTACGAGCCGTGGCGGCAGCTCGTCCTCTCCGAGACACTGCCGACCACCGGCACCGCCCGCACGGCGGCCGCCCTGCGCGCCCGCCAGATCACCGAGGCGATGCGCGCCCTGGAGGACGAGCACCTGCTGCAGCTACCTCGTCAGCGTCCCGACGGAGCGCGCCGCCGCTACGACCCCGACGCCAACGGGGCGAGTTGGCAGCTGCACGCCGAATCGAGCACCGCAGAGGAACACCCCCGATACGTCGTACCCGAGCCACGGACGGCGTTCCGGATCGCGCCGGCGTTCTTCACCAACCTCTGGGTGTTCGCCCTCACCGACACCGAGCTCGCCGCGTACCTCGCGCTGGCCATGCTGCGCGACCAGTTCCCCGCCCGACACCAGCAGCAGGGCGTCTACCTGCGCGCAGACGACCGCGAGGAACGCTTCCGGCTCACTCGCGCGACATGGAGGTCAACCGAGCTGCTACACCGCTTCCGGCTGGTCGACCGGGCACGCGACCCTCGGCGCAACTTCCGCACAGGCAAGGTCGGCGACCGGGACAACCGATGGGCGAACCGACAGGTCATGCCCGCCCTGTTCACCGTCAACGACACCGCGCTGGACCGGCCCGCACTGGACGCCATCCACCAGTTCCTCACCGCACCCACAGCCGAGGACCAGCTGCGGCGCGAAAAGGGCCAAGCCGCGGTCGAGGAGGCTCGCTCGTTGGGCGGGCTGTAGGTCGAGGCCTGCCCCGACCGCAGGATTCGACCAGGGCAGTGGCTGGTCTCCCTGACCAACGCCTGTCGTGGTCCTCCGTCCCGGACCGCCCGCTGAGATACCCGCCGTCATCGACCTAGCCGCCAACGAGGACGAGCTGCACCGTACCAACGGGCACCTGCAGCCCGCGTACAACCCGGCCGGAAGCTCCGGCGAACCCAGCTAGTCAGTGCCCCAGCGGTTGAACCCGGCCGGACCGCCTCCGAAAGTCGAGCCGGACACGCTGTCCCGGGAGAGGAAAGCCGAGGATCCCGCCGGCCGTTGACTGGAGAGGGTGCGGGCCTGCGGGCACATGCTGCCGGTTCGGTAGAGCTCCGCCCCTCACGTCCAAGCAGGCAAGGCTCGGACCTGAAATCTTGGGCGGAATGCTGAAACTCCTACCGAAAAGAATCTTGAGGTACCGCAGCCTTCGGTGAGAACCGACACCACCCTCGTGGCCGGTGTTGAGCGCCGCCAGCAGGTCGACCACCTCCCGGCCCCGGCACTCGCCGACCACCAGCCGGTCCGGGCGCATCCGCAGAGCCTGCCGGACCAGGTCGGTCAGCCCGATCGCACCGGAACCCTCCACGTTGGCCGTCCGGGCCTGCAGACCCACGACATGCGGGTGACCCGGTTGGAGTTCAGCGGCGTCCTCCACCAGCACGATGCGTTCCGTCGCGGGCACCAGACCGAGCAGCGTGTTGAGCAGCGTCGTCTTGCCGGATCCGGTGCCGCCCACGACGAGGTACGCGAGCCGGGCCGCCACCACCGCGGCCAGCACCGGGGCGACCGAACGTGGCACCGCGCCGTGGCCGACCAACTCGTCGAGCGTGAACGGGCGCTGCCGGAAGGTCCGCAGGGACAGGTACGGGCCGTCGGTCGCCACCGGGGGCAGCACGGCGTGCAACCGGGTGCCGTCGGCGAGGCGGGCGTCGACGTACGGGCAGCCGTCGTCCAGCCGCCGGCCGGCGCCGGACGCGAGTCGCTGCGCGAGGCGGCGTACGTCGTCCACCGAGCCCATCGGTACCGCCACCTGCCGGAGGCCCTGCCCCCGGTCGACCCACACGCGTACGCCGTTGACGAGGACGTCGGTGATCTCGGGGTCCGCCAGCAACGGGGCCAGCGGTCCGGCACCGACGAGGTCGTCGTGCACCCGGTCGGCCAGGCGAAGGAGCGTGGTGTCGCCGAGCACGGCGGCGGTCGGCTCGGCCCGTACGGCGGACACGATCGCGGCCGGGGTGACCGGCTCGGCCGACGACGCGATGCGCTGCCGGACGCGTCTGGCGAGGCCGCCTCCGTCCGGGGTCACGCCGCACCCGCCGTCGACCTGCCGGTCAGCTCACCGACGAGCCGCTGGCACAGGGCGGCCAGCGATCCACGCCCGTCCGCGGCCGGCGCGGTACCGCGTTCCAGTCCTCGGCCGAGCGCGGGCTCCGGGCGCAACGTTCCGGCCAGCGGAAGACCGAGAGCCCGCGCGACCTCGGCGGCCTTGAGCCGACCGGGCGCCGGCCCACGGACGATCAGGGCGAGGTCGGCGCAGTGTGGAGCGGCGGCGGCGACCACGCGGGCGGCCGCCGCCGTCGCGCGGAGTTCGGCGGGCACCACCACGAAGGCCCGGTCGACCGACTGCAGGGCGGTCACCGCCGCGTCGTCCAGATGCCGGGGCAGGTCGACGACCACCACGTCCCGATCCCGGCGGGCGGCGTCGAGGGCCGCCGCCATCGCCGGAGCCGGCAGCGGCAGGAGGTCACCCCGGTCCCAGGAGAGGACCACCAGGTCGCCCCGGCTCGGCAGGACCCGCACCAGCGTCGGCGCGTCGACCCGTCCCTCGGCGTCGGTCAGCGCAGGCCAGCGCAGGCCGTCGAGCTGCTCCCAGCCGAGCACGAGGTCCAGCCCGCCGCCGAGCGGGTCGGCATCGACGAGGAGCGTCCGCAGCCGTGAGCGGGCCGCCGTGACGGCGAGGCCTCCGGCGAGCACACTCGCGCCGGCTCCGCCGCGCCCGCCGAGCACGGCCACGGTCCGGGCGCCACCCGCTACGGGCTGGTCCGGGCCGCACTCGGCGAACCGGTCCACCAGCCAGGGCTCCGCGGCGGGCAGGGTGGCCACGTGCTCGGCCCCCATCAGGTCGGCTACCTCCCAGCCCGGGTCCAGCTGCCCCGACCGGCCTACCAGCACCAACCGCCGCCGGTACGGCAACCGCGCCCGTAGGCAGGGCTGCGCCTGATCGCTGCCCACCAGCACCAGCGGCGCCGGCGACCAGCGCGACCGGGCCGCAACCGGGTCCGGTGCGACGTCGACCTCGACCCCACCTGCCGCGGCGAGCCGAAGCAGGTCGTCGAGCAGATCGCCGTCGGACGTCACGAGCAGGGGCAGCCGCCGAGGGGGCGGTACGGAGGTGCGGGGTGGCATCACGGCCTCCAGGCGTCGGCTCGGATTCGCTGACTCGGAACCCTGCCCGTCCCGTCCGCCGCTCGTCGGTCCCGCGGCGCTGCCTGTGGACAACGGAGGCGCCTGTGGACAACGCCCGCATCGACAGTTGATCTGCTATGCGTCGCCGCCGTGAGAACACCCGTATGTCGAGGTCAGCCAGCGGATCGCGGTCCACGCGTACGCAAAACGGGGACGGTGCCCGTCCTCAACGCACGAGGCGAAAAAGACCGCAGTGGGCGCGGGACGACCGGCCGCCTCGGCCCGGGATCGAGAACTCGGGCCATGAGGGGGAAGTCATCGACCGTCCGGCCGGCCGCGCCGACGGCGCTCAGCGACGTCCGCCGGTGTTCGGTTTGCGGCCTACGTCAAACCTTGGGCTGCCTTCTTGCTGCCCAAGTGATGATGTCTCTTGCACGAGCCTTCAGTCAGCAATTCGTCAGGCCAACTTGACGTCAGGGCGGCCTGACGCCATGCTGGCCACATGCCTACACCTGATGAAGTGGAACGACAGGTCACCCTGCAGACGGCCGTGGTTCGCTACGAGGAGCTTCGCCTGCGCGACGCCCTGGCACCCCCGGGCCAGGACCCAGCTGACAGCGACGGAGAGGGCAGCCCGCTGACCAAGGATGAGGCGCTGGAACTCCTAGCCCTGGGCGAGGTAATCATCCGTAAGGCGAGCTACGGTCGCCAACTGACCGTTCGCACCGCGCGCTCAACAGGGGCCTCATGGACGCAGATCGGTGCCGCTCTTGCCACAAGCAAGCAGTCGGCATGGGAGACGCACATGCGATGGCTGGAGGAACAGGGCATCGGGACGACGCTGACTCACTGACACCCTGGCGAGCCGACCACGCCTGCACCGCCGGGTCATGGGCCACGAGCAGGCGTCGACGACGTCGAATCGTTATACGCACACCCCGGACGACCATCCCGTTCGCGTCCTGGCCGCCTTCAACGACTCCGCTGCCTCCAGCCGGCGAATCAGCCCCGGAAGGCGTGTCCGACGAGGATGGGGAGGGCCTGTGACCTGCGGCGGAAGCAAAGGTGGCAGATAGGGACGACCCCCGCCGGGGGGAGACGGGGGTCGTCGGGAGGTTCGGCTCCGGGGGGTCGAGCCGAACCAACTCAGCGGTCACGGGGGGTGCAACCGCCGAGGGTCTGCTGGTTGTCCGAGACATGAACGCTCGTCGTGCCGACAGTCTGCCTGAGTGAACCTGGCTACGTCGAGTGGTGTAGCCTCCACTCCCTGCGAAATCCTGTTCGCAGAGTGTGATCGCGGTCACGCAGAGCAGACGTGGTCGTCGGCCGGCCCGCAGGTCCGAGGGTCGGCGGACCCCGGGCACCCGCAGACCATAGACCATCGGACTAGACTTTCGCGCCGTGGGCCGAAGTGCCGCTTTTTTCGATCTGGACAAGACCGTCATCGCCAAGTCGAGCGCCCTGGCGTTCGGTCGGCCGTTCTACCGGGACGGCCTGATCACCCGGCGTGATGTGGTCAAGTCGGCGTACGCGCAGCTGATGTTCCGGCTGGGCGGCTCCGACGAGCAGACCATGGCCCGGACCCGGGACTACCTCGCCACCCTGTGCAAGGGCTGGCAGGTGGAACAGGTCCGCCAGATCGTCGCGGAGACACTCCACGAGCTGATCAACCCCTACGTGTACGCGGAAGCCGCCGCCCTGATCGTGGAGCACCAGGCGGCCGGCCGGGACGTGGTGCTCGTCTCGGCGTCCGGCGAGGAGATGGTCCGGCCGATCGGCGAGCTGCTCGGCGTGACCGACGTGATCGCCACCCGGATGGGTGTGCTCGACGGCCGCTACAGCGGGGAGATCGAGTTCTACGCGGCCGGCCCGGCCAAGGTTGACGCGGTGGGCGAGCTGGCCCTCAAGCGGGGGTACGACCTGGCCGACTCGTACGCCTACTCGGATTCGTACACCGACCGCCCGCTGCTGGAGTGCGTCGGCCACCCGACCGCCGTCAACCCGGACCGCCAGCTGCGCAAACTCGCCCTGGAGAACGCCTGGCCGGTCCTGGAGTTCCGGCATCCGGTCCCGCTGGGCCGGCGGCTCCGTGATCGGCCCGCCGTACCCGTCGCGGCCGCCGCCCTCGGTGTGGGGGTTGGCGTCGCGATCGGCATCGCCTGGTACGGCCGCCACCGGCGCACCCGCACCGCCCCCGTCGCCTGACGGCCTCGCCGCAGCCCAGACGACCAGACCGTGCCGCGCTCCGACGCACCCTCCGGCTGAACCACGGCGTCGTCTCATCCCCCTTGATCGGTCGCTCAAATCACCTTACCCTCCGATTGAGCAGACGCTCAAGCGGAGAGCCTCGGAACCCGGGGGCGGCGACGGCCACGCGGAACGGGGGGTGGCCGTCGCCGCCCTCGATCTGAGAGCGTCTGAACCTGGGTCGGTCCTCCGTCGGACGGCCCAGCCGCGGGTGACCTGGCTGGCTCAGCCGGCGACCGATGCGATGATCGCACCGCCACCACCAGCGGGAGGGGAGCGATGTCCGACACCAAGCGCCGGCTGCTCGACGGCACGATCACCGCGATCGGGCAGCACGGCATCGCCGGCGTCTCGGCCCGCACCATCGCCGCCACAGCCGGGGTGAACCAGGCGTTGGTCTTCTACCACTTCGGCAGCGTCGACGAGTTGCTGGCGGCAGCCTGCCGGACGGGCACGGCCGAACGGGTGGCGCACTGGTCGCCGCGGCTGCGCAAGGTCCGGTCGCTGCGCGAGCTCCTCGACGTCGGGCGTTCGCTGCACGAGGAGGAGCGGACGCTGGGCAACGTCTCGGTGCTGGCCCAGATGCTCGCGGGCGCGCAGGCCGACGAACGGCTCGTCGCTCCGACCGCCGAGGCACTGCAACTGTGGGTCGACGAGATCGAGTGGGTCCTGCGGCGGCTGTTGGCCGGCTCGCCGTTCGCCGAGGTCGCCGACGTGCCGGGACTGGCCCGCGCCGTGTCGGCCGCGTTCATCGGCCTTGAGCTGTACGACGGGGTCGACCGGCCCGCCGCCGACCAGGCGATGGCGGCGCTGGACCAGCTCGCCGTACTCATCGAGATCGTGGACGACCTCGGCCCGATCGCCCGGCGCGCCCTCCAGAGCAAGATCAGCCGGGCGGCGCGCCGCTAGCGGGCACGGCCCGCCGCGGCTCAGCCACCAGCGGGCACGACCCGCGTCAGGAGGCGGCCAGCACCTCGTCGCCGATGGCGGTGAGTTGGTCGGCACCCACCTCGACGGCGCTCATGTAGTGCCGCAGCCACGAGCGCAGCCCGTCCGGGGTACCGGTGGCGAACGCACCGGCCGAGCCGACGTACTCGGGCTCCCGCTCCCGGTGGCCGACATCCACGGCGAGCAGGCCACGCGGGTCGAAGCCGCTGGACAGCAGCACCAGCCGCGCGGCACCCCGGGCCACCACTCCGGACGGCCCCGCGAAGGGCCGCAGGTTCAGCAGCTCACCGTGGACGACGGCGGCGAGCACCAGCGGCGGCACCTTCGTGCCGCCGGCCGCCAGGGCGGCCAACCCGTCCAGCCGCGCGGCCACGACGGCGTCGTTGACCGGGCGGCCGAGGTCGGCCTCGGGTACGACGTCCCGCGCGGCGAGCACGTGCAGCTTCGCGAGGGCCTGGCGGGGGGCCTTCGGCCACAGGTCGCTCAGCCCCGGCAGCGCCCCGGCGACCCGCAGCGTCCCCTGGAGCACGGGTTCCGTGACGGTGCCGGCCCGGACCTCCTCGCGCTCGTGCGCGTACCCCTCGAGGGCGGCGCTGGCCACCGCGGACCGGAGGCTGACCTCGGCCGCGACCTGGCCGCCGTGCCGGCGCAGGGCGCGGTGCCGCAGCGCCTCGTCGAAGCGCTCGCGGGCCCGCTGCACGGCGGGAGCGACGTCGGCGAGCGCGAGCAGCGGGGCGAGCGGGTCGTCGGTCACCCCGCCACGCTATCGACCGGCGGGTACGGCCAGCGGGCGAGCCGCCGGAACGCGACGGTCGCCACTCGCGGGTGTTAACAAGGGGCCCTTCCTCTACCGCAGGCGTTAACAGGGGGCCCTTCCTTGCATCAGCCGCCGCCTGGCGCGCGTCAGGGGCCGCTCGGCGCGACGGTTCGCCGCCGACGGTCGCCTGCGCACGGTCGCACCGCTAACCTCTCCAGCGAGAGACGCAGGTCACCCCGAGCGACGAGGGAGTACGGCATGAGCGAGGCATTGGCCAATCTGCTGAACGAGACACGCCAGTTCCCGCCGCCGGCCGAACTCGCCGCGAACGCCAACGTCACCGCCGCCGCGTACGGCGAGGCGGACGCCGACCGGCTGGCTTTCTGGGAACGGCAGGCGGACCGGTTGGCCTGGGCGAAGCGGTGGGACGAGGTGCTCGACTGGTCGAGGCCGCCGTTCGCCAAGTGGTTCGTCGGCGGCCAGCTCAACGTGGCGTACAACTGCCTGGACCGGCACGTCGAGGCCGGCCGCGGCGACAAGGTCGCCATCCACTGGGAGGGCGAGCCGGGCGACACCCGCACGATCACGTACGCGGAGCTGCACCGCCTCACCTGCCAGGCGGCGAACGCGCTGACCGACCTTGGGGTCACCGCCGGCGACCGGGTGGCGATCTACCTGCCGATGGTCCCGGAGGCGGCGGTGGCGATGCTGGCCTGCGCCCGCATCGGCGCCACGCACAGCGTGGTCTTCGGCGGCTTCTCCGCCGACGCGTTGACCAACCGGATCCAGGACGCCAGCGCGAAGGTGGTCATCACCGCCGACGGCGGCTACCGGCGGGGGAAGCCCTCGGCGCTCAAGCCCACGGTCGACGAGGCGGTGGCGAAGTGCCCGTCGGTCGAGCACGTGCTCGTGCTGCGCCGCACCGGCGAGGAGGTCGCCTGGTCGGAGAAGGACCACTGGTGGCACGAGACGGTGGAGACCGCGTCGGCGGAGCACGTCGCCCAGCCGTTCGACGCCGAGCACCCGCTGTTCATCCTCTACACAAGCGGCACCACGGCCCGCCCGAAGGGCATCCTGCACACCACGGGCGGCTACCTGACCCAGGTGTCGTACACGACGCACGCGGTCTTCGACCTCAAGCCGGACACGGACGTCTACTGGTGCACCGCCGACATCGGCTGGGTGACCGGTCACTCGTACATCGTCTACGGTCCGCTCTCCAACGGCGCCACCCAGGTCATGTACGAGGGCACCCCGGACACCCCGCACAAGGGCCGGTTCTGGGAGATCGTCGACAAGTACCGGGTCACCACCCTCTACACCGCGCCCACGCTGATCCGGACGATGATGAAGTGGGGCGAGGACATCCCCGCCGGCTTCGACCTGTCGTCGCTGCGGCTGCTGGGCAGCGTCGGCGAGCCGATCAACCCCGAGGCGTGGATGTGGTACCGGCAGCATGTCGGCCACGGCGCGCTGCCCATCGTGGACACCTGGTGGCAGACCGAGACCGGCGGCATCATGATCTCCCCGCTGCCCGGCGTGACGCACGCCAAGCCGGGCTCGGCGATGACCGCGCTGCCGGGGATCAGCGCCGACGTGGTGGACGACCAGGGCCAGTCGGTGCCGAACGGTGGCGGGGGATACCTGGTGCTCAAGGAGCCGTGGCCGTCGATGCTCCGGACGATCTGGGGCGACGACAACCGGTTCATCGAGACGTACTGGTCGCGCTTCGGCGCGGGCGCCAACACCGGGGACGACTGGGTCTACTTCGCCGGTGACGGCGCCAAGAAGGACGACGACGGGCACATCTGGCTGCTCGGCCGGGTGGACGACGTGATGCTGGTGTCCGGCCACAACATCTCCACCACCGAGGTGGAGTCGGCACTCGTGTCGCACCCGTCGGTGGCCGAGGCGGCGGTCGTCGGCGCGACCGACCCGACCACCGGGCAGGCCATCGTCGCGTTCGCGATCCCGCGCGGCAGCACGGACACCTCCGGCGAGGCGGGTGAGCAGCTCATCGCCGACCTGCGCAACCACGTGGCGCGCACGCTCGGGCCGATCGCCAAGCCGCGGCAGATCATGCTCGTTCCGGAGCTGCCGAAGACCCGGTCCGGCAAGATCATGCGGCGGCTGCTGCGGGACGTGGCGGAGCACCGGTCGCTCGGCGACGTCACCACTTTGCAGGACTCGTCGGTGATGGACCTGATCTCCGCGGGCATGGGCGGCGGCAAGTCCGACGAGGACTGACGGCAGGCGTACCCCCGTGACGGGGTGACGGTCCTCGCGGACCGTCACCCCGTCGTCGTATCTGACGCCCACCCACTACACCGTGTCGCCCGGCGTCACATCGGTCGGTCGGGGGAGGCAGGAGAAGCTGAACGGACACAGGCTGGTCCCAGCCCTGTCGTTCATCTTCCTTCTGATTTAGTTTCACGCAGGTCGGGCCGGTTCGAAGGCCGTCACATCGATGACGAGCAGCGCCCGACTTCCTCCTCGCCCATGCCCGAGAAACGGAGCGGCATGAACAGAAAATCGCAATCCGGGTCGCGTCGACGCCTACTCGTCGCGCTGCCCGCCCTCGCCCTCGCCGCCACGTCACTGACCGTGACTGGCGGGTCGGCGTCGGCACAGTCCGGTCCGGCCCCGGCCACCATCGGGGCGGACGAGTTCTACATCAACTACGCAGAGCCGGCGGTGCAGCCGGACACCGAGGGTCGCGAGGTCAAGGGCAAGGGCGGCGTGCACGCTCCGGCCGTCGACAAGGCGCGGGCGTACGACCGCAAGTTCGCCCGCGGCAACCCGGTGGCCGCCCGCCAGCTGGCGAAGACCGAGGCCAAGGCGATCAAGACGGGGAAGAGCCCCCGGCAGATCAAGCAGGCCGAGGGTACGCAGACCGCCAGGCTGCTGACCCTGCTTGTGGAGTTCAACGAGAACGCCAACGACGACTTCACCGACGTGTACGTCCCCAAGACGGTCTTCGAGGACCGGAGCTGTGTCCTCGGCACCGTGCAGAACGGACCGCTGCACAACAACCTGCCCAACCCCGCGGACCTGCCCCGCGAGGACAACAACACGATGTGGGTGCCGGACTTCTCGCCCGAGCACTACAACAAGATGCTCTACACCTCCGAGGGCATCACCGAACGGGTCCGCACCGACCTGACCGGACCGGACGGCAAGCCGGGCATCAGCCTGGCCGGCCGGACGATGCGCAACATGTACCTGGAGATGTCCAAGGGCGCGTACACGGTCGACGGGCAGGCCAGCCCGTGGATCAAGGTGCCGCACTCGGAGGGCTGGTACGCGGCCTCGCGGTGCTTCCAGGACGAGAACGGCGCCTGGGTGGCCGGGCGGCAGCAGGCGATGAACGGTCACCCGGACAACCCGCAGGGCGCCGGGCGGCTGGCCACCGACGCGATCGACGCCCTCGCGGCGATGGACCCGGACTTCCCGTGGGCCGACTACGACATCGAGGACCAGGGCGACCGGGACGGCGACGGCAACTTCTTCGAGCCGGACGGCGTGATCGACCACCTGGTGCTGGTGCACGCCGGCAAGGGCAAGTCCAGCGGCGGCGGCGCGCAGGGCACGTACGCCGTCTGGGCGCACTCGTCGTCGGTTCCCGGCGGCTACACGATCCCGGGCACCCAGCTCAAGGTGTCGAACTACATCGTGCAGCCGGAGGACGCCGGCCTCGGGGTGTTCGCCCACGAGTACGGCCACGACCTCGGCCTGCCGGACCTCTACGACACCTCCGGCAACGCCGACTCGGACGTCGACTTCTGGGATCTGATGGCCTCGGGCTCGCACTCCGGCGAGATCTTCCAGGCGCTGCCGACCCACATGGGTCTCTGGGACAAGTGGGTGCTCGGCTGGGCCGACCCGCTGGAGGTCAACCCGGGTGACGACCCGCGGGCCGTGCAGCTGGGCCAGACCTCGCGGACGCCGAAGGGCACCAAGGACGGCATCAAGATCAACCTGCCGGACAAGGTGATCACCCTCGCGGAGCCGCACAGCGGCGAGAACATGTGGTACTCCGGCGCCGACCAGGACTGGGCGGACGTCAAGATCGCCCGCGAGGTCGCGGTGCCGGCGGCGGCGGACGCGAAGTTCTGGATGTGGAACAACTACGTCATCGAGGCGGACTGGGACTTCGGCTTCGTCGAGATCTCCACCGACGGCGGCGCGACCTGGGCCGAGCAGAAGGTCTACGACTCGACCGGCAAGCTGGTCTCCACCGATGACGGCTACGCCGACCCGAACGGCCGCATGGTCGACTTCGGCAACAAGAAGTACGGGCTCAGCGGTGACACCCACGGCTGGCGGCACGACTACGTCGACCTGTCGGCGTACGCCGGCACGACCATCCAGATCCGCCTCCGCTACGCCACCGACGAGGCGTTCGTCGAGCGGGGCTGGTTCGCCGACGACTTCTCGGTCACCGGTGGTGGCGCCACCACGTGGAGCGACGACGTCGAGAACGGCACGGCGGGCTGGACCGCCACCGGCGGTACGTTCGTCGACTCCACCGGGGCCGGCTGGCACATCGACGGTGGCACCTCCGTACAGGTGCACTACTACCTGGCGGAGTGGCGCAACTTCGACGGCTTCGACGAGGGCCTGAAGTACGCGTACGACACGGTCTACTCGCGGGACGCCTGGAAGGTCGACAAGGTCGCCTACAACGCCCCCGGCATGCTGGTCTGGTACCGGGACACCGCGCTCGGCGACGTCAACCACGTGACCGCCCAGGCGACGGCGCTGCCGAGCTACGGCGCCAAGGGCGGGCTGCTGATCGTGGACTCGCACTTCGACCCGCTCCGCCGCCAGGGCGCGGCGGCCGACAAGGACCCGTCGGTGCTGGACAACCTGCCCAGCCGTCCGCAGTCCTCGAACGCGGCCTTCTCGCTCAACCCCACGTACCCCTTCAAGGAGTGCCTGGAGGCGACGGGTGAGCCGTACAGCGAGTACTGCACGGACTTCGGCGCCCTGCCGGCGGTCCCGGCGTTCACCGACGCCAGGGGCTGGTACCCGGGCATCGAGGTGCGCGGCTCGTCCCTGTACGCCCGGGACGCCGACGCGTCGGTGGTGATCCCGTCCAAGGACCACCTGCCCTACACCACCCGGATCACCAACCCGGACGGCAGCCCGGCCACCGCCCTGTACGGCACGGACCTCGGGTTCACCGTCCTGGGCTCGGGCAACCCCGGTGACGCGGGCGCCGCGTACGGCGTCTCGATCACCATCAAGCGGGCCGCGAAGGACAACTCGTACGCCACGGTGTACGTGACCCCCGCGACTCCCTGACCTGACAACCGTCCCCGATCAGCGGGGCCCGGACGGAGCGAAACGGCTCCGCCGGGCCCCGCTTCCTGTTCGCGCTTCCCTGACGTAACCCCTGCTCAGCGCCCTTCTTACGAGAGCAGAGGATGTGACAGTGAAAAGCATTCCCAACAACATCTTGCAACAAATTCACGTGGCAGTCTTCCCACCCGTCACACAGATGTCTATGTTCACCATTGGTCCCACTAGTGGGGATCGACTCTTCACCGGCCCGTACCCCCGTGGGGCCGGTTCCCTCACACCCGGAGGTACCACGTGCGCAAAGTCGCAGTGGGTCTGCTCGGGCTCTCGCTGACGGCGACGGGACTGGCGGTCGGACCGTCCGCCAGCGCCGCCCCGAAGCCCAAGCTGCCGGCGCCCGCTCCGTCGGTCGCCGAGCCCGCCCACGTTGACCACGATCTGCCCAACCCGCTTGAGGAGAAGCGGCGGGCGCTGCGCCAGGAGGGCCTGAGCGAGGTCCTCACCGGCAAGGCGAAGGCGCAGAAGATCAACGGCAGCACGGTCGTCAAGGTCGGCGAGCAGGCCGTCGAAGGCGCTCAGGCGGGCCGTTCCGCCAAGAGCACCAAGACCGGCAAGGGCCCGGTCAAGGACCAGTACGTCGAGCTGTCGCGCGAGAAGACCGACCGCATCTTCGTGATCCTCGCCGAGTTCGGCAACGAGCGGCACCCGAACTACCCCGACCAGGACACCGACCCGGACACGCCGGGCCCGGCCCGGTTCGACGGGCCGCTGCACAACGAGATCCCCGAGCCGAACCGCGCGGTGGACAACTCCACCGTCTGGCAGGCCGACTACAGCGCCGACTACTTCCGCAAGCTGTACTTCGGTACGGCCCCTGGCGACGAGTCGGTGAAGCAGTACTACGAGGCGCAGTCCTCGGGCCGCTACAGCGTCGAGGGCACGGTCACCGACTGGGTCAAGGTCCAGTACAACGAGGCCCGGTACGGCAGGTCCGGCGGCTACCCGTGCGGCTCCAACGTCTGCACCAACACCTGGGCGCTGGTCCGGGACGCCGCCAACCAGTGGGTCGCCGACCAGAAGGCCCAGGGCCGGACGGACGAGCAGATCGCCGCCGACGTCAAGGCCATGGACCAGTGGGACCGCTACGACCACGACAGCGACGGCAACTTCAACGAGCCCGACGGTTACATCGACCACTTCCAGATCGTCCACGCCGGCGGCGACGAGGCCGACGGTGACCCGTGGCAGGGCGAGGACGCCATCTGGAGCCACCGCTGGTACGCCTTCGCCAGCGACCAGGGTCGCACCGGTCCGGCCAACTTCCCGGCCGGCGGCACCCAGATCGGCGACACCGGCATCTGGATCGGTGACTACACCATCCAGCCGGAGAACGGCGGTCGGAGCGTCTTCTACCACGAGTACGCCCACGACCTCGGCCTGCCGGACGACTACAACAACATCAACGGCGGCGACAACAACAACGAGCACTGGACCCTGATGGCCCAGAGCCGGCTCGGCGCCAAGAACGACGGTGGCATCGGCGAGCGCGGTGGCGACCTGGGCGCGTGGAACAAGCTCCAGCTCGGCTGGCTCGACTACGAGGTGGTCGTCGCGGGGCAGAAGCGCACCCTCAACCTGGGCCCGCAGGAGTACAACTCCGACAAGGCGCAGGGCGTGGTGGTCGTGCTGCCGGAGCGGGAGTACACGTTCGACAACGGCAAGCCGTTCGAAGGCACCAAGCAGTTCTTCTCCGGCAACGAAGACGACCTGAACAACTCGATGACGCGGGCCGTCGACCTCACCGGGAAGAGCAGCGCTGCGCTGTCGCTCAAGGGCCGTTACAGCATCGAGGCGGACTACGACTACCTCTTCTTCGAGGCGTCCACCGACGGTGGCCAGACCTGGACCACGCTGCCGGGCACCGCGAACGGGCAGCCGCTCAAGGAGATCTCGCCCGGACGCTTCGCCCTCGACGGCTCCAGCGAGGGCCAGTGGGTCGACATCAACATCCCGCTGGACGCGATCGCCGGCCAGGCGGCGCAGATCCGACTCCGCTACCAGACCGACGGTGGTGTCTCCGAGGGCGGCTTCTTCGGTGACGCGATCACGGTGACCGCCGACGGGCAGACCCTGCTCAGCGACGGCGCCGAGTCCGGTGCGGCCGGCTGGACGCTCGGCGGCTGGACGGTCGTCGAGGAGACCTACAAGCGGAACTTCGCCAACTTCTACATCGCCGGCAACCGCTCGTACGTCTCGTACGACAAGTACCTGAAGACCGGCCCGTACTACTTCGGGTACGCGAACACCCGCCCGGACTGGGTGGACCACTACGCGTACCAGGAGGGTCTGCTGATCTCGTACTGGAACACCCGGTACGCGGACAACGACACCTTCGAACACCCGGGTGAGGGGCGCAACCTCTACATCGACGCGCACCCGCGGCCGATCTACAACCTGACCGGCCAGCCGTGGCGGGCCCGCGTCCAGGTGTACGACGCGCCGTTCAGCCTGAAGAAGGCGGACTCCTTCACCCTGCACATCAACAGCCAGCCGCACTACATCCGGGGCCAGGCTGCGCAGCCGCTGTTCGACGACACCAAGAAGTACTGGTACGCGGAGCTGCCGAACCACGGCGTCAAGCTCCCGGCCGTCGGTGTCAAGATCAAGGTGCTGGAGCAGAAGGGCACCTCGATGAAGATCCGCATCTCCTGATGCGCTGATCACACGGCGACACGACGCGATGCCCGGGCAGATCCTCTGCCCGGGCATCGCCCGTCTCCGGCCCCGGCCGGCCCGACACCCCCGGGGCCAGCTCCCGCGCTCGACCCGGGAACCGGGCCCACGGTGGCCGCGTCTGACCGACGTGCCCACCCTCGGTCCCCGCCTCGTACCGGCCCTCGTACTGGCCCTCGTGCTGCTCGGCTGCGCGCCGAGCGAGAACGGAGACGACGTGCCCGCGACACAGGGACCCCCGTCCGGCGACACCCCCGCGGCGGCATCGGAGCCGCCGGCCGCCGCAACGCCCGTGCCGCCGTCCGGCCGGACGCCGCCCCCGTCGACGGACCTGCCGACGCTGCGACCGCCGACCGGGCCACCCCGACACCCGACCGACGTGCGCAAACCCGGGCTCCTCGCCGGACGGATAACCCGTGGTGGCGACGGCCCGTGCTACGGGCTCGTCACCGACGACGGCCGGGAGTACGCGCTGCACGGGCCGGGCATGGGCACCTTCCCCACCGGCACCTGGGTCCGGGCCATGATCGGGACCGGCGCCGGAGGGAGTGGACTGCGGCCCCGGCCGGCCAGCCGCGTTGCTGAAGATCGAGCGGGTCGGCTGACGGTGGTGCCGCCCCTACCGGCGGCCGGGCGCTCCCCGGAGAAACCCCTGATCCCCGGCGTGCGCGGGCCGCGGCCACCCGGTCGGCTCCGGGGCCTGCCCTAGGCTGTGACACATGACCGAGCAGCGTGGCGGGCCCGTCGACGAGTCCTGCGTCCTCACCGAGGGGCCGTGGACGCACCGGTTCGTCGGTGCCAACGGCAGCCGGTTCCACGTGGTGGAGGCGGGAACCGGGCCGATGGTGCTCTTCCTGCACGGCTTCCCCGAGCACTGGTGGGCCTGGCACGAGATGCTGCCGGCCGTCGCCGACGCCGGATTCCGGGCCGTGGCGGTCGATCTGCGCGGCTACGGGGCGAGCGACAAGCCACCCCGGGGGTACGACGGGTACACCCTCGCCGCCGACGTCGCCGGGCTGATCCGGGCCCTGGGCGAGCGGTCGGCGACCGTGGTCGGCTCCGGCGCCGGCGGCCTGATCGGCTGGACGGCGGCTTCGTTCCACCCGTCGCTGGTCCGCCGGTTGGTGGTGCTCGGTGCGCCGCACCCGCTGCGGTTGCGGGCCGCCATCTTCGCCGACCCGCGTGGCCAGTTCGCCGCGTCCACGCCGGCCCTGAAGTTCCAGCTTCCCCGCTACGAGCACGTGCTGACCCGGGACGACGCGGCGGCGGTGGAGGAGACACTGCGTCGCTGGGGCGGACCGCGCTGGGTGCACGGACCGGACTTCGCCGCGTACGCCGCCCGGTGCCGGGAGGCGATGCGCATCCCGCAGGCCGCCTTCTGCGCCCTGGAGGGCTACCGCTGGGCGTTCCGCTCGGTGCTGCGGCTGCACGGCTACCGCTTCGTGCGGCTCATGCAGAAGCCGCTCGTCACGCCGACCCTCCAGCTGCACGGCGCGCTCGACCGGGCCTCCCTGCCGCGTACCGCCCAGGGCTCCGGCCGGTACGTGATGGCCCCCTACGAGTGGCGCCTGCTCGACCACGTGGGGCACTTCCCGCACGTCGAGGCGCGGGACGTCGTGCTCGGTGAGATCCTGCGCTGGACGAAGTCGTGAAAGGCCCGTCGAGCCGTACGGCGAGGGGTCGACGCCCCCGCCCTAGACGCGCAGCTCGCTCAGGTCACTGACCTCGGCCGCCGGTGCCCACCCCTGGTAGACGCCGAAGTCGAACACCTCGAGGCCCAGCGCCTCGGCCACCGGCCACCGGCCACCCGTGTACTCCACGCGCAGCCAGCCGTCGTGCTCGCCCAGCACGATGAACGGCTGCCCCTTCCAGGTGCAGGTGGTCCGGACGTACACGAGGTCGTCGACCTCGGCGGCCGGCACCACGCGCACGTACCGGCCGGGCCGGACCTCGGTGAAGCCGTCGCCCTCGTCGGGCCGGTAGAGCCGCACGCCGTCGCCGTCCGGGCTGGCCTGGTACTCGCGGCCCTGCCAGCGCGCCACGAAACCGTCGCGGGTCACTCGTCACCCACCGTTCGCCACAGCAGCGCGTCGGCGTCGAGGGTGGCGACCACCCGCTCGGTGCCGTCCGCGCCGATCCGCCACAGCTGCGCCCCGTGCGGCAGCCGCGCACTGTCCACCTTGAACTCGGCCACCACGTCGCTGCCCTCGCCCGGTGCGAAGCCGTTGCCGCGGAACGGCGGCCGCTCGATGACCCAGCCCTCCATCGCCCGCATCGCGGGCTCGTTCTGCCCGCCGTAAGGGATGCGGTAGAGGCTCGGCCGGTGCGCCGGCCAGCGCAGCACGTAGATCTCCTCGGCCGCCCGGTCGAACGGGGAGTCGGGGTAACCGAGCCCGAGCGCCTCGTACAGCTGGGCCGGCGTGGTCAGGTGGGCCAGCTCGCCGGCGCGGTGCACGAAGCCGGAGACCCGGTCGTAGCCGCGCTCGAGGTAGTAGGCGAGCTGGCTGGGTGCCACGGCCTTCTGCATGACGACCGGACGGGTGGGGTCGGCGGCGGACGGCTCGTAGCGTGGTCGCTCGGCCGGTGCCGTCGCGGCGGCCGGCGCCTCGGGCTCGGGGCCCGCGTCGTCGCGGAGACCCACCTCCGCCGCCCAGTTGGCGAGGCCGACGATCTGCTCGCCGGGCAGCTTCGCCCCGATCGGCGTGCCGGGATTGACGGCGAACGACCACGACCGGTCCGGCCAGCGGTGGATGAGCTGCACGAAGCGGATCCGGACGGTCTCGAGGGCCGCGTCGGTGTGGTCGGCGAGCCGCTCCGGCGAGGTGTAGACGACGACGAACTTCTCCCCGTCCAACTCCTCCGTACGCCACACGAACCCCGGTTCGCCCGGCCGGCTGCCGGGAGCCGAGTCGGGGGCCACCGGCAGCAGCACCCGGGCGAGCAGCAGGGTGGACAGGAACGTGTCGGTGCTTCCGCTGCCGGTCGCGTCGACCAGGTCCTCCTCGACCTCGTTCGCCGGCTCGAAGTCGGCCGGCACGCCGACCGGCGGCGCGCCGGAGACGCTGTCCAGGGGCCCGGTGCGGGCCGTCACCGGCGGACCGGCGGCGTCCATCGGACCCGCGGTGGCCGGAGCGGCCACGACGTCGGCGGGCGCCGGCACCGCGACGTCGGCTGGGTCCGCAGTCGTCGGTGCCGCTGCGACGGGGTCGGGGCTGGCCGGGTCGGTCTGGGCGGCCGGGATCGGGGCCGCCTGGGTCGGGGCCACCGGGATCGGGGCCGCCGAGGTCGGGGCGGCGGCGGGGTCGGCGAGCGTCGGCGCCGAGGCGTCGTCTACCGGGCCCTCGCCGGTAGGTGCGCTGGCGGGGCCCGCCGTGGCGGGAGCGGCGGCCGGAAGATCCGGCGCCGCGCCGGCCGGCCCCGAGACGGCCTGCCGGTCGGGCCCGGCGGAGGGTTCGCCGTCGGGCGGGGTGACCGGTCCGGCCGCCGCCGGCACCGCCGGTTCGGCGGCTGGCCGGGCTGCCGGCCGCTGGTAGGCCGCGGGCGACGGCACGACCGGCTCGACGGCCGCCGGCGACACCCCTCCGGGCCCCGGCGGAGTAGCCGGCCGCTGGTAGGCCGCGGGCGGCGGTGCGACCGGCTCGACGGCCGCTGGCGACACCTCTCCGGGCCCCGGTGGAGCAGCCGGCCGCGGGTAAGCCGCAGGCGGCGGCACGACCGGCTCGGCGACCTCGGGCGGCGGGACGATCCCGTCCCCGGCGAGCCACCCCGGCTCGGCCACTGGACGCTGCGCGCCCTCTCTCACCTCCCCGGGCGGCCCGGGGACCGGCGGGACGGTCAGGTCCCGCGACTCGACGATCGTGCCCTCGATGACGATCGGGGTGAAGCCACGGCGGGGCGCGGGCGGGCCGGAGACCGGCTCGGCGACCGAGGCGGGCTCCGGGTCAGCGGGTGGCGGGGCTGGGCGGCGCCGGGGCAGGGCCTGCGTCGGGTCGCCGTCCGGCGTGCGGCGGGCGTACGCCTGGAGGGTCGCCGGGTCGGGCACCGGGAAGCGGACGGTCCGGGCCTCCTCGACGGTGGCCCGCTGCGGCGCGCGCGAGGTCTCCTCGGCGGGGGCCGCGAACGCCCGGGCCGGCCCGGCACGCGAGGCGTCTCCGGCGGGAAAGGCCTGCGTCGAAGCCTCCGCCGGGGGATCGGTGAGCGGCCGGCGACGCGGGAACGGCTGGCCACCGCGGGCGAAGCGCGGTGGCGGCACCGCCCGCTCCTCCCGGCTCGCCTGGCTGGAGGCCGGCTCGAAGAACGAGCGGTGGTTGGGCCGGTCGGCGTCCCCGGGCGGGCGTCCGTTCGTCGGCGCGTCCGGGTCGGCGGGCCGCTGGCCGGGACGGTCCACGACGGGCGGTGGCGGCCATCGGTCGGCCGGGGTCGGTGAACCGCGTCCGGTATCCATCAGTGGCCGACGGAGGGCGGCCGCACGCAACTCGGCCGGGCTCCGCAGCGGCGTTCCCGGCGGTGGCACGGGCGGCGGCGCCGGGCCCAGCGGCGCACCGCTGTCCGGAGCCGGACCGGCCTGCGGCACCCGGCCCTGGGGCCCGGTGGCCGGCTGACCGTCCCCGCCCGCCGTCCCGGTGGCACGGCCCCGGACGAGCGTCTCCGCCCGCTCCAGGCGGGCCCGCGCCCCCATCGTGCGGCCGGGCAGGCGGACGTCGCCGCGGGAGAGCTGGGCGACGTACCAGGCCGGCAGGTACCCCTCGATGGGCAGGCCGGGGTTCACGGCGAGCCACCACTCGTGGTTGGGCCAGTGGTCGGCCAGCTCACCGTACGCGGCCCGACGGCTCGCGCCGGCGTGCTCGCCGAGGCACGCGCGCATCGCGGCGGGGGAGGTGAACGCCAGCACGTGCGTCCGGCCACCGGTGGTCCAGGTGCCCCAGTTCATCGGGGCCTGGCCGGCGAGCGCCTGCGCGGAGATGGGAAGGAGCAGATCCGTCCGCGACAGGATGCGGAAGTAAAGTTGCTGGTCGTTGGCGCGTAACGCGTCGCGCATCGCGGCTTCCGCCTCGGTGGCCGGCTCCCATTCGGTCACGGCCACCCCTCCTCCCCGGCAACAGGCCACAGGTATCGCGTACAACCTACAAGGTGCTAGCAAGATCACAATGGCTGGCCGCGCCGGACCGGCCCAGGCGATAACATCGCGTTCCGGAGTCGACACGATACGGAGGCGGTCGATGTTCCGGAGTGCGCTGCGCCCGCTGCTCGCCACGTCGGCGGTGGTGGTGGCGATGCTGACCGTCGTCCCCGCGCATGCCGCGCCCCGGTGCGCGACACCGCTCGCGCCGGCCCGACCGATCACCACGGTGCCGTGGCCGCAGCAGCGGTACGCACCGGAACGGCTGGCCCCGCTCGCCACTGGAGCGGGGGTGACCGTGGCGGTGGTCGACTCCGGGGTGGATCACACGCACCCGCAGCTCGCGGGACGGGTGGCCACCGGCACCGACCTGCTCGACCGGGGTGGGGACGGCACCCGGGACTGCGCCGGCCACGGCACCGGCGTCGCGAGCATCATCGCCGCCGCCCGGCAGGACGGCGTGGCCTTCCACGGCCTGGCGCCGGACGCGCGGATCCTGCCGGTACGCGTCAGCGAGCAGCAGGTGGTGGACGGCCGGGAGTCGGGGCGCACGGTGAGCGCCCGCGACTTCGCCGGGGCGATCCGCTGGGCGGTCGACAACGGCGCCGACGTGCTCAATCTCTCCGTCGTGCTGTACCGGGACGATCCCGCTGTGCGGGCGGCCGTCGGTCATGCGCTCGCCCGGGACGTGATCGTGGTGGCCGCCGCCGGCAACCTGCACGACAGTGGCGACCCCCGTCCGTACCCGGCCGCGTACGACGGGGTGCTCGGTGTGGGCGCGATCGGTGCGGACGGGGTGCGCTCCTCCTTCTCCCAGACCGGCCCCTACGTCGACCTGGTGGCGCCGGGCGGCGACGTGGTGACGGCGGCCCCCGGGCGGGGGCACCACCGGGCCGAGGGCACCAGCTACGCGGTGCCCTTCGTGGCGGCCACCGCCGCCCTGCTGCGTCAGTACCGGCCCGAGCTGGACGGGGCGGAGGTGGCGGAACGGATCCTGGCCACCACCGATCCCGCCCCCGGCGCCGGGTACGGGGCGGGCGTACTGAACCCGTACCGGGCGCTCACCGAGAGCGGCGGCGGGTCGGTGCGGGCCCGGCCGGCCGCGGCGCTGCTCGACGACCGCGACGATCCGGCCCGGCTCGCTGAGCGGGCCCGCCGGGACTCGGCGCGGGACCAGGCTCTGCTCGTGGCCGGCGTGGGCTCGGCCGTGGTCACGGCCGCCGTGCTGCTGGCAGTGGTGCTGCCGCACGGCGTCCGCCGCCGGTGGCGGCCGCCCGACGCGGACTGACCGGCGCCGGCGCTGGATGCCGAGGGCCGCCCGCCCGAGCGCACTGCCCATGGCCGAGCGCACTGCCCGCGGCCCGACCGGATGTCGGACCGCCCGACCCGGATGTCGGACCGCCCGACCGCACACCGGCCGCGCCGACCCGCTCGGGTCGGCGCGACCGGCGCCTCGCGTCACTGGAACAGGTTGGCGTTCCGCTTCTCCGTGTCGAGGTAGTCGGCCGCGGAGTCGTCGACCGCGAGCTTGATGTCGCGGAGCATCGCCTGGAGGTCCTGCGAGGCGGAACGCCAGCGGGCCTGCCGCTGCTCGTACGCCGCGCGGGCCTCGCCGGACCAGCTCGCGACCAGCGGGGCGGCGTCCCTTTCGAGCTGACCGAGCTGCGCGTCGAGCGTGGTCAGCGCCCTCTGGATGTCCGCGCCGGCCTGCTGCAGCGCGGCGAAGTTGACGACCAGCACACCGTGCTCCATGCCTTGTCTCCTCCCCCGGTTCCGGGTCTACAGCGGCAGCTGAATGCCGCCGCGATTGGTCGTGGCCACCCGGCCGGCGGCCTCGGTGTCCGACACGTCGTACTGCTGGCCGGCGGTGCGGATGGCGGTGGCGGTCTCCCGCAGCGCCCGCTGCAGCGCCGCCTGGTCCTGCGCCCACTGCTGCTTGACCTGCTCGAACGACCGTCCACCAGCGCCGCGCCAGGCCTGCTGCAACACCTCCAGCTCGGCCATGAGGCTGCTCAGCATGGACTGCAACGACTGGTCGACCTGCTCGAACTTCGCGGCGGTCTGCTGCATCACCGCGGCTTCCGCCTGGGTCTCGGACACTACGGACGTCACCTCGTCTCGTGGGTCGTGGCTGGCCGCCGGCGCACCCGTTCGGGGGCGCGGCCCGCTGGGGATCCGGCGGGCACGGCGACGTGGGTCAGCGAAACTCGTCGCTGACGGTAGCCGTACGATCGCGGTTCTGCTACCCCTCCCGCTCCCCTGTGGACAACGGCGACCCCCACGACCGACGCCCGGGCCGTTACGATGGGCGGCGTTCGCATCGCAGCGCGTGACCGGTGGAGGAGGTGCGGGTGCCGGCGACCATCCCGACGAGCCGGGCGCCGATCGCACAAACCGGCACGTCGTCGCGGATACCGAGGCAGCGGGCGGAGCACCGCGCACCTGGGCGGGCCCGACCCGGTCCCGCGCCGGGCGACCCGCCCACCGCCGTCCTGCCCCCACAGTGGAGTGCGCGCGGCCGGCCGTCCGGCGGCGTCCGAGCCGGCCAGGTGGTCGTCCTCCAGGTGGCCGGGGCGGTCCTTCTCGCCGCCCTGGGTCGGGGAGCATCGGCGGTGCTGGGGGGCGTGGCGGTCGCCGCGCTGCTGCTGGCGCTGGCCGGCGCGCGGGTGCGAGGGCGCTGGCTCTTCGAGTGGCTCGGCACCGCCCTGGCGTACGTCGCCCGACGGCGTGCCCTGCCCGCCGAGGCCGGCCCCGCCGACCTGCTGGACCTGGTCGACCCGGGAGCCGTCGTGCGGTCCGCCGAGCTGGCCGGCACGCCGGCGGCGGTGCTGGACGACGCCGCCGGCATGGTGGCGCTGCTGGAGATCCTCGAGCCGGGCGAGCTGATCGGCGACGGCTCCCGCGCGCTACCGCCGCCGGCCGCGCTGCTGTCGGCGGCCACCCCGGGTGGTCCGCCGGTCCGGGTCCAGCTCGTGCTGGCCGCCGTGGCCGCCCCGGCCGTCGCGCTCGGCGGTGGGGCGGTCGCCACGTCCTACCGGCAGCTGACCGACGGGCGGTTGCCCGGCCGCGAGCGGGCGGTGCTCGCCGTCCGGGTGCTCCGCGTCGACGGCGCCACCCCGGTCGAGCTGCGGCACGCCCTGGCCGGCACGCTGCGGCGGATCGTCCGCCGGGCCGGTCCGGCGTCGGTCCGGCCGCTGGGTGAGCACGCGGCGCTGCGCGTCATCGCGGAGCTGGCTCATCACGAGGCCGGCCCGGCTCGGGAGTCCTGGTCGGCCCTGCGCAGCGGAAGCCTGCTCCAGGCGGGCTTCCGGCTCGACCGCTGGCCGGACCCGCGCGCCGAGGGTGGGCGGCGGCTGGTGTCCCGCCTGCTCGCCCTGCCGGCCACCGCCGTTACCGTCGCGCTCAGCGCCGGGCCGTCCACCCACGACACCACGTCGCCGCCGTCCGGGCTGACCGTGCGGCTGGCCGCCGCGACGCCGGGCGAGCTGGCGACGGCCGTGCAGGCCCTGCACCGCACGGTGGACGGGTCCGGCGGCGAGGTGCGGCGGCTCGACGGCGAGCATCTCGCCGGGCTGGCCGCCACCGTCCCCCTGGCCCTGCCCGACGGCGGGCCGCCCGGGCCGGCCGCACCCGAGCTGGTCATCGGTGGAGCGGGTCTGCTGCTGGGCGCCAACCGGCACGGCGCCGCGGTGACCGTTCGGCTGTTCCGCCCGGAGGGCACCCGGGTCGTGCTCGTCGGCGGGCTCGGCGCCGGTCAGATGATCTCTCTGCGGGCGATGGCGCTCGGCGCCCGCGTGGTGGTGCAGACCGCCCGCCCGCGCGCCTGGGAGCCGTTCGTACGAGGGGTCGGCACACCCGGCGGGACCATTCCGCTGCTGCCGCCGGGGCGGCCGGTCGGCGGCGAACCGGGCTCGCCGCTGCGGCCCCTCTTGCTGGTGGTCGACACCGGGCCGGTCGGTCCGGCGCCGGAGCCGGATCCGCCGTGGCAGGCCACGGTTCTCCTCCGGGACGAGCTGACCGTGACCGACGTCGCGGCGCTCGGCCGCGCCGATCTGGCCCTGCTCCAGCCGCTCGGCCGCGCCGAGGCGACGCTTGCGGGAAGCGCGCTGGGGCTCGGCGAGTCGGCCGAATGGCTGACCCGGATCCGGGAGGACATGGTGGCCGTGGTCAACCGGCGTGCGCTGCGGTGGGCGCGTCTGACGCCGTCGCCGATCGAGGCGCAACTGATCGGCGGGCCCGGCCGCCACTGAGCGGTGCCGGAGCCGCGCCGGCGATACCGGCCCGGTCCGGAGGGTTCCGTAGGTGATCAGACCGTGGCAGCATCTTGCGCCATGGGTTTCCTGAAAGGGCTCCTGATCCGCCTGGCCATCACGGCGGTCGCCTTCTGGCTGGCCACGCTGCTGATCCCGGGCATCACGCTCGATTCGAACTCGGCCACCGAGACCGTCACCACGCTGGTCCTGGTCGCCGTCATCTTCGGTGTCGTCAACGCGGTGCTCCAGCCGATCATCAAGACCGTGGGCTGCGGCTTCTACCTGCTGACCCTCGGGCTGATCGCGCTTGTCGTCAACGGACTGCTGTTCCTGCTGACCAGCTGGATCGCCGGCGAAGCGGGGCTGCCGTTCCACGTTGACGGGTTCTGGCCGGCCGCCGTGCTCGGCGCGCTCTTCGTCGGCGTGGTCACCTGGATCCTCGGCGCCATCCTCGACCGGGACTGACCGACCAGATCCCGGGAATTGGCCGCCGAGGCGGCGACGGCCGGCGACTAACGTCGGACGGGTGTTCACGTTGACCCGCGACGACGGCTACCTGCTCAGCACCGATCCGGAGCGTCTCGATCTCGAGCGGGTGCACCGCTGGCTCGCCACCGACGCGTACTGGGCCCTGGGGCGGGACCGGGCGACGGTGGAGCGCGCCTTCGCGGGCTCGATCGGCTTCGGCGTCTACCGACCGGACGACCGGCGGCAGGTGGCGGTGGCCCGGGTGGTGACCGACCGGGCCACCTTCGCCTGGCTCTGCGACGTGTACGTCGACCCGGCCGAGCGGGGTCGACGGCTGGGCACCTGGCTCGCCGGCGCGGTCCGGGACCACCTGGCGGAGTTCGGCGTACGCCGGATCCTGCTGGCCACCAACGACGCGCACGAGGTCTACGCGAGGGCGGGCTTCACGCCGCTGCCCGACGCGAGCCTCTGGATGCAGCTCGACCAGCGGGTGACCCCGCTCACCGGCAATGAGTCAAACACCTCTACGCCCCTTACCGTGGAGGCGTGACACCGACGCGGCTCGGCTACCTCTACGGCATCGGCGCGTACCTGCTCTGGGGTTTCTTCCCGCTCTACCTGAAGCTCCTCCAGCCCTCCGGTCCGGTGGAGATCCTGGCCCACCGGATCGTCTGGTCGGTGGTCTTCGTCGCGCTGGTGCTGGCAGCGCTACGCAACATCGGATTCCTGCGGGCACTGGCGCGCCGCCCGCGGGCCCTGGCCGGCGTCGGCGCGGCCGCCGTGCTGATCGGCGTCAACTGGGGCACCTACATCCACGGGGTCAACTCCGACCGGGTGGTGGAGACCGCGCTCGGGTACTTCATCAACCCGCTCGTCGTCGTACTGCTCGGGGTCTTCGTGCTGCGGGAGCGGCTGCGGCCCGCGCAGTGGGCGGCGCTCGGCGTGGGCGGGGTGGCGGTCGCGGTGCTGACGGTCGACTACGGACGGTTGCCGTACCTCGCGTTGACCCTGGCGTTCAGCTTCGGCGGGTACGGGCTGGTCAAGAAGCGCCTCGGCCTGCCCGCCGCGGAAGGGCTGTTCGTGGAGTCGGCGGCGCTCGCGCTGCCCGCCCTGGCGTACCTCTGGTGGCTGACAGCCCGGGGCGACGCCACCTTCGGAGCGGTCTCCCCCGGCCACACCGCGCTGCTCGTGATGGCGGGCGTGGTGACGGCGATCCCGCTGCTGATGTTCGCCGGTGCGGCCAACCGCCTACCGCTGAGCAGCCTCGGGATGCTGCAGTACCTGGCCCCGATCCTCCAACTCGGCTGCGGGGTACTCATCTTCCACGAGCCGATGCCCCCGGCCCGCCTGGCCGGCTTCGCCCTGGTCTGGCTGGCCCTGACGATCTTCACGGTCGACGCCCTCCGGGCGACCGGCCGCGCACGCCGCACTGCCCGCGCCGCCGCCACGGCACACCGCGATCTTGCAGTTTCGGCCCTCGCTTCGCCCGGAACGCACCCTTCGCCGGGGCCAGAAGTGCAAGATCGCGTGTGAAGGGGGTTCAGGGAAGCTCGTAGGCAAGGACGGGGGTGCCGTCGGCGCGGACCAGTTCCAGCCGGACCAGCTCCGCGTCGGTGAACCTGGTCGCGCCGCTGATCCGCAGGTCGTCCCCGGGTGCGGCGAGCCACGAGCCGATCTGCTCGGTCGCACCGTCCGGACCGTGCGCCACCAGCCGGAAGGCGTGCGCCTTGCCGTAGCCCACCTTCGCGTCGTACCCGCAGCGCATCGTGACCGCCGTCCCCCACTCGGTGCCGGCCAGCCCGATCTCGGCGTGCACCGGCACCGTGCCGGCGACCGGCTGCATGGCGACCATCTGCACGCCCCGCGTCGGGTCGGGCGACGTACCGGGCAGGACGGCGGCCGTGCCGAGACCGACGACAAGGGCCAGCGCCGCGGCCGCGAGCGCGGTGAGGGTGTACCGGCGCCGGGTGGCGAGCCGTTCCCGGCGCCGCCGCTGCCGCGCGACGGCGAGGAGGTCAGGCAGCCGGGAGTCCTCCGGCGGCGGCAGAAAGTGGTCCAGGTCGGCCGGGTCCAGCCGCCCCAGCAGCCCGGGGAGCACGGCGATCTCGGCGACCGCCTGCCGGCACTCGGCGCAGCCGGTGAGGTGCCGCTCGTACGCCGCCCGCTCGGCGGGGGCGAGCGCACCCAGCACGTACGCGCCGTCGTCGTGCGCGAACTCGCACCGGGTCATCCCGTCACCCCCATCTCGGCCAGGACCAACCGCAGTGAGCGCAGCGCGTAGTGCGTCCGGGACTTGACCGTGCCCGGCGGCACCCCGAGCCGCGCAGCGGCCTCGGCCACCGACCGTCCCTGGTAGAAGCACTCCACTAAGACGTCACGATGGGTGGGGCTGAGTCGGTTCAACGCCTCGGCGACGGTCCACGCCTCCACCGCGCGTTCCGCCTCGTCGACCGTCTCCGGCGGCTCGGGCAGTTCGTCGGTGTAGACCTCGCCGACCCGGGTGGAGCGGCGACGCCAGGCGTCGATCGCGAGGTTCCGGGCGGTGGTGAAGAGCCAGCCACGCACCGATCCGCGACGCGGGTCGAGCGACTCCGGGTGCCGCCAGGCCCGCAGCAGGGTCTCCTGCACCAGGTCCTCGGCCCGCTGCCGGTCACCGTTGACCAGGCGCAGGGCGTGCGCGTACAGCGCCTCCGCGTGCTCGTCGTGCAGGGCGCGGAGCAGTTGGGCGTCGTCGTCGCTGATGGCGGTTCCTCGCTCTCGGCGAGCAGCCCGTGGGTCGCCGCCCCGGCACGAGCCACGGCGGGACGTCGACACACGGCCTAGGTCCGGCAGGCCTTCGCAGGGACATACGTACGCCCGTCCCGATCGGTTCAGCCGCAGGTCATCATGGTTGCTCCGGTCAAGGTGTTCATGCCCGGTTCACATCGGAGCCGACCGGCGGCCACCGGCCCCTCCTAGCGTCCGGCGGGTACGCACGCCACCCGCTGACCCGGCGTGCGCCGTCCCCCTCCAGGAGGCTCCTCCACATGAGCGACCGTCCTCGGCTGCTCCCGCTGCTGGGCTCCACCCGCCACGGCAGCCGCGACGCCATGACCTGTCTCTACCGGTGCGGCAACGCCTGCGATCACCCGGTGCCCAACACCTCTGACAACACGTACTTCGGCGACCTGGTCGACGCCGAGGTGTCCCGCCGTGGCGTGGTCCGCGCGGGCGCCGTCGGCGCGCTGGTCCTGGGCTTCGGTGGCGCGGCCGCCGGAGCGCTGGCCGGGGCCGGCGCCGCTTCGGCCGCCCCGGCCGCCCCGGCGGTGCCGGACGCCGCCGGCTTCGGCCGCCCGCGCGGCGGTGTCGGCAACGGCGCGCTGACCTTCAAGCCGGTCCCGCCGAACACCCTGGACAGCTTCGTCGTCCCGAACGGCTACGACCACTCGGTGGTCATCCGGTGGGGCGACGAGGTCGTGCCCGGTGCCCCCGAGTTCGACCTGCACCGGCAGACCGCCGCCGCGCAGGCTGAGCAGTTCGGCCACAACAACGACTTCGTCGGCGTGCTGCCGCTCGGCCGCAACCGCGCCCTGCTCGTGGTCAACCACGAGTACACGAACGAGGACCTGATGTTCCCCGGCTTCAGCGGCATGGACGCGCTGACCGTGGAGCAGCTGAAGGTCGCGATGGCCGCGCACGGCATGTCGGTGGTCGAGCTGGAACGCGTCGGCGGCACCGGCGAGTGGCGTCCGGTCCGCTCCGGCCGGCGGCAGTTCAACCGGCGGATCACCGCCAACACGACCCGGTTCGAGCTGACCGGCCCGGCTGCCGGCTCGGCCTGGCTGAAGACCGCCGCCGACCCCAAGGGTCGTACGGTCGTCGGCACGCTCAACAACTGCGCCGGCGGCGTGACCCCGTGGGGCACCGTGCTCTCCGGTGAGGAGAACTTCAACCAGTACTTCGTCGGCGGCGACGGCGCGCCGGCGGAGCTGAAGCCGAAGCTGGCGCGCTACGGCATCAGCACCACCAGCCGCTACCCCAGCGGCAGCCGCAAGTGGGACCGGGCGGACGAGCGGTTCGACCTGGCCCGGCACCCCAACGAGGCGCACCGGCACGGCTGGGTCGTCGAGATCGACCCGTACGACCCGGACAGCCGGCCGCGCAAGCACACCGCGCTCGGTCGGTTCAAGCACGAGGGCGCGAACGTCATCGTCGCCAAGAGCGGCCACGTGGTCGCGTACATGGGCGACGACGAGCGGTTCGACTACCTCTACAAGTTCGTGTCGGACAAGAAGTTCATGAAGGGCGACTCCTGGGTCGCCCGCCGGCACAACCTGACCCTGCTGGAGTCGGGCAGCCTCTACGTCGCCAAGCTGGAGGAGACCAGCGCCGCCGAGATCGACGGCTCCGGCACGCTGCCGTCGGACGGCGCCTTCAACGGGCGCGGCCGGTGGATCAAGCTGGTCAGCGGCAACCGCTCGCACGTCGAGGGCATGACCGCCGCGGAGGTGCTCACCTTCACCCGGCTCGCCGGGGACAAGGTCGGCGCGACCAAGATGGACCGGCCCGAGGACGTGGAGCCGAGCCTGCTCACCGGCAAGGTGTACGTGGCGCTGACCAACAACAGCAACCGGGGCGTCGGCAGCAACCCGAAGGCGGACGAGGCGAACCCGCGCACCGCCAACAAGCACGGCCACGTGCTGGAGATCGTGGAGGACCGGGGCGAGAACTCGGCGGAGACCTTTGCCTGGTCGGTGCCGATCGTGGCCGGCGACCCGGCCGACCCGTCGACCTACTTCGCCGGGTACGACAAGACCAGGGTGTCCCCGATCTCCTGCCCGGACAACGTCGCGTTCGATGCCACCGGCAACCTCTGGATCTCCACCGACGGCAACGCGCTGGGCAGCAACGACGGCCTCTTCGCCACGCCGGTGGAGGGCCCGGAGCGGGGCCACCTGAAGCAGTTCCTGACCGTGCCGGTCGGCGCGGAGGCCTGCGGGCCGTTCATCACCGGCGACAACCGCTCGGTCTTCGTGGCCGTGCAGCACCCCGGTGAGATCTCCGGGGCGTCGGTCGAGAACCCGGCCTCCAACTGGCCGGACGGCGACTACGCCAAGCCGGGCGTCGTGGTCACCTGGCGCCTCGACGGTGGCCCGATCGGCAGCTGACCTCCTCCGGGCGGTTCGGCGCTGGACCGCCGGGAAGGGCCCTCTCCCAGCCGGGGGGAGGGCCCTTCGCGTCCGGCGGCACCGGCTGGCTCGGCGGGCCGCGGACACCGTCCCGGCCCGGCCGGCGTCAGTTCTCGGCGGTGAGGGAGTCCGCGATGCCCCGGGCGGCGGTGAGCAGCTTCGCCCGGACCACCCGCGCGGAGGTCATCATCTCGCTGGCCGGCAGGGCGCAGGCGAGCACGACCCGGCGCTCCATGTCCTTGTCGGGGCTCACCAGCACCGCCGCGCACGCCACGCCCTGCCGGTACTGCCCCAGCTCCATCTGCATCCCCCGCCGGTCGCCCGCCGCCAGGTCGGCCTCGAAGGCCTCGACAGTGGTCAGCGTGGCGGTGGTGAACGGGCGCATGCCGTACTCGCGCAGGTAGCGGAACCGCTGCTCGGCCGTGAGGGTCGCCAGCAGCGCCTTGCCCAGCGCGGTGGCGTGCGCGCCCTCGTCGAAGCCGGGGACCAGGTCCTCCAGGTACGGCGAGCGCGGACCCTCGGCCACGGCCGTGATCGCGACCTGGCCGCCGACGAACTTGCCCAGATAGTGGCTGTAGCCGGTGTCGGCGGCGGCACGCCGCAGGCACTCCCCGACCGCGGGCGGCCCCCGGAAGGCCGTGACCAGCTCGCGGTATCGGTCGGCCACCTCAAGCCCCACGATGTACGTGCCGTCCTCGCGGCGGATGACGTAGCCCTCGTAGGCCAGGGTGCGGACGAGGTGGTAGGTGGTGGCGACGGTCAGCTCGCACCGTCGCGCGATCTGCTTGACGGTCAGCCCTTTCGGGGCGCGACCGACCGACTCGAGCACTCGCAGCGCGCGGGACACGCTCCGGATCAGGTCCGAAGGTTCCGCCAAGGGGTCGCGCACAACCACCTCCGCAGCCGGGGACTTACACCATATGAAAAACGTGCCCGGCGCGAAATGCCTGTTCGGGTGGAGGATGCCAGATCGTCATCCACTGGCCGCACCGGCCCGGACACGCACGGTTACCTGACGGCGACTCGCGTAGGTTGTTCAGATCATGGCCGACACCGCGCTGCAGCCCGCCGACGCTCCGACCCGGCCGGTACGCGCCGCCGCCGGGGCCGTCGCCGTCACCATCGCCTGCGTCCTGCCGGTCTTCCTGGTTGGCGGGCTCGCCGTTCAGATGGGTGCCGACCTGAGCTTCTCCCCGGCCGGCCTCGGTCTCGTCGTGGCGATCTACTTCGGGGTCGGCGCGCTGGCGTCGGTGCCGTCCGGCGCGCTCGCCGAGCGGTACGGCCCCGCCGTGGTCGCCCGCGCCGGCATCCTGATCTCCGCCACCAGCATGCTCGGCGTCGCCGGGCTCGCCCGGACCTACCCGGTGCTTGTCGGGCTGCTGGCGCTGGCCGGCACCGCCAACGCCCTGGGCCAGCTCGCGAGCAACGCCGCGCTGGCCCGGCACGTACCGGTCCGGAGGCAGGGGCTCTCGTTCGGCGTGAAGCAGGCGGCCATCCCGGTCTCCACGCTGCTGGCCGGCGTGGCGGTGCCGACCGTGGCGCTCACCGTCGGTTGGCGGTGGGCGTTCGTGGCGGCCGCCGGCGCCGCCCTGGCGGTGCTGCCGGTCGTGTCGGCGCGGGAGCCACGGCCGGCGCGGAAGGCCGCCGCCCGCGGAGGCCGGGCGACCGGGGCGCTGGTCGTGGTGGGCGTCGCCGCGGCCCTCGCCGCCGCCTCCGCGAACGCGCTCGGCACGTTCGCCGTGGACTCCGCCGCCGCGCGGGGCCTGGCACCCGGTCTGGCCGGGCTGACACTGACCCTGGGCAGCGCCGTGTGCGTCGTCGCGCGGGTGAGCGCCGGCTGGCTCGGCGACCGGCGGCCGAGCGGGCACGTGACGGTCATCGCCGGGATGCTTGTCGTCGGCGCCGGTGGGCTCGCCCTGCTCGCCGTCGCCGGCCCGGTGCCGCTGGTGGCCGGCGTGGTGCTCGGCTTCGGGCTGGGCTGGGCCTGGCCGGGGCTGATGAACTTCGCCGTGGTGCGGCTCCACCCGCAGGCGCCGGCCGCGGCCACCTCGATCACCCAGACCGGGGTGTACGCGGGCGGCTGCCTGGGCCCGCTCACCCTCGGCCCGCTGGCCGCCCATCTGGGCTATCCGACCATGTGGACGACCGCGGCGGTCTCGATGCTCCTGGCGGCCGCCCTGATGCTGACCGGCAGCCGCCTCCTGTCCCGCCCGGCCCGCTCGGTAGGGCCGGGGGGTTAGCTGGTGCGGTCGGCGATGTGGTCGCAGAGGGACTCGAGGGCCCGGCGGGCCGGGCCCGGCGGGAGCGGGGCGAGCTGGGCACGGGCGTCCTCGGCGTAGCTGCGGACCGTCTCGCGGGCCCGCTTGAGGGCCGGGCTCTCGCGGAGCAGGCCGAGTGCCTCGGCGTGCAGGTCGTCGTCGGTGAGCGGACCGGTCGCCAGGATCTCCCGCAGCCGCACCGACGCGGCGTCGGCGTCGTCGGACGCGAGCGCGTACAGCACCGGCAGGGTCGGGACGCCCTCGCGCAGGTCGGTGCCGGGTGTCTTGCCGGACTGCATCGACTCGCTGGCGATGTCCAGGAGGTCGTCGGAGAGCTGGAAGGCCACCCCGATCGTCTCCCCGTAGCCGGCGAGCGCCTCGATGTGCTCGGCGCTGGCCCCGCCGAACATGCCACCGAAACGCGCCGACGTGGCGATCAGCGAGCCGGTCTTCTCGGCGATGACGCTCAGGTAGTGCGCCACCGGGTCGTCGCCGGCGCGCGGTCCGACCGTCTCCGCGATCTGGCCGTGCACCAGCCGCGCGAACGTGCGGGCCTGCAGGCGTACGGCCTCGGTGCCCAGCTCGGCCGCGATGTCCGCGGCCCGGGCGAAGAGGTAGTCACCGACCAGGATGGCGACCGAGTTCGTCCACCGGGAGTTGGCGCTCGGGGCACCACGACGCACCGGGGCCTCGTCCATGACGTCGTCGTGGTAGAGCGTCGCCAGGTGAGTGAGCTCCATCACCACGGCCGCGGGCACGACCTGCCGGTCCGTCGGGTCACCGAACTGCGCGCCGAGCGCCACCAGCAGGGGACGGAACCGCTTGCCGCCGGCCTCCACGAGGTGCCGGGCCGCCTCGGTGACGAACGGGTCGGCGCTCGCGACGCTGGACCGCAGCTCGGCCTCGACGCCCTCCAGCACCCGCAGCACCGATTCCTCGACGCGGGAATCGGCGAGGTGCAGACCGAGCGCGCCGAACTGACCCGTGCTCTCCCGGCCCGGGCGGCCGCCCGCGCCGGTGGCACCTGAACGCTCGCCAGCCGGATTCACCACGTCTCCAACCATGCCACACGCCCCCGACCAGCCCCGGGCCGGGGATGGCCGGACCGTCGGCGGGCACGCGGACCGGCTCCGGGAACGGCGCGGGGCCGGTACGCGTCCGCGTACCGGCCCCGGGCGACAGGTGTCAGCGGACGAACTCCGCCGCTCCGGTGGCGAGGTCGAGCAGCGGCGCCGGAACGACACCGAGGACCAGCGTGGCGACCACGCCGATCATCAGCGCCGCCGAGGTCAGCCCGCCCGGCACGGTCACGGTCGGGGTGGACTCGCCGGGCTCGGAGAGCCACATCAGCACGACCACCCGCAGGTACGGGAAGGCGAGCACCATGCTGGTCAGGACACCGGCGATCACCAGCCAGGCCTGTCCACCGTCCAGGGCCGGGCCGAAGACCGCGAACTTGCTGGTGAAGCCACTGGTCAGCGGGATGCCGGCGAAGGCGAGCAGGATGAAGGTGAACAGCGCGGCGTAGAACGGGGAGCGCCGCCCGAGACCCGCCCACCGGGACAGGTGGGTGGCCTCCCCGTCCGCGTCGCGGACCAGGGTGACCACAGCGAACGCGGCAAGCACCGAGAAGCCGTACGCCACCAGGTAGAACATCGTCCCGGAGATGCCCTCGCTGCTCGGCGCGAGCACGCCGACCAGCAGGTAACCGGCGTTCGCGATCGACGAGTACGCGAGCAGCCGCTTGATGTCGGTCTGGGTGACCGCCAGGACCGCACCGACGAGCATCGTCAGCACCGCGACCACGCCGAGCACCGGGGTGAAGTCCCACCGCGCGCCCTCGAACGCCACGTGGAAGACCCGCAGCAGGGCGCCGAACGCGGCCACCTTCGTGCACGCCGCCATGAAGCCGGTGACCGGCGTCGGTGCGCCCTGGTAGACGTCCGGCGTCCAGACGTGGAACGGCGCCGCGGCGGCCTTGAACAGCAGGCCGATGGCGAGCAGCGCCATGCCGGCGAAGAGCAGCAGCGGGCTTGCCGGGCTCTCGGCGACGGCCGCGTGGACGGTGGCGAAGTCGACCCCGGCCGGCCGGCCCGGGATGCCGGCGGTGAAGCCGTACACCAGGGCGACGCCGAACAGGAAGAACGCCGAGGCGTACGCGCCGAGCATGAAGTACTTCAACGACGCCTCCTGGCTCAGCAGGCGCCGGCGGCGGGCCAGCGCGCAGAGCAGGTAGAGCGGCAGGGAGAAGACCTCCAGCGCGATGAACATGGTCAGCAGGTCGTTCGCCGCCACGAAGATCAGCATGCCGCCGACCGCGAACGTGGTCAGCGGGTAGACCTCGGTGAGGCCGTTCGTGCCCTCGGCCTGCCGGCGGTCGTCGGCCGACTCGGCGGTGACCGCCGCCTGGGCCACGAACGCCCCGCCCCGCTCGACCGTACGCTCGCCGATCAGCAGCAGCGCCATCGCGGCCAGGACCAGGATCGCGCCCTGGAGGAAGAGGGCCGGCCCGTCCACCGCGATCGCCCCGCCGATGGTGATGAGGCGCTCGTCGGCGTTCAGCACGACCATGGTCAGCGCGGACAGGACCGCGAGCAGCGCCACCGCAAGCTGCACCAGGTTCCGCAGCCGCCTCGGCACGAACGCCTCGACCAGCACACCGACGAGCGCGGCGCCCAGCATGATGAGTATCGGCGCGAGCGCCGCGTACTCGATCGAGGGAAGCTTCAGCTCACTCATTTGGCCGCCTCCTGGACGGTGCCCACCGACGGGGCCGGGTCGGTCCTACCGATGTCCTGCATGGTGGCTTGGACGGCGGGGTTGATCACGTCGGTCACCGGCTTCGGGTAGAAGCCGAGCAGCACGATCAGGGCGATCAGCGGAGCCACCACGACCTTCTCGCGCAGGTTGAGGTCGCGCTTCATGCCGTCGACCTCGGTCAGCGCCGGGTTGAGGGTGCCCTGGGTGGTGCGCTGGATCATCCAGAGCACGTACGCGGCCGCCAGGATGATGCCGAGCGTGGCGATCACCGCGACCGGCTTGTTCACCGTGAACGTGCCGATCAGCACCAGGAACTCGGAGATGAACGGCGCCGTGCCGGGCAGCGCCAGCGAGGCGAGACCGGCGAAGAACAGCACCCCGGCCAGCAGCGGAACCAGCTTGCCGGCACCGCCGAAGTCGCTGATCAGCGCGGAACCGCGCCGGGCGATCAGCATGCCGACCACCAGGAAGAGCAGGCCGGTGGCGAGCCCGTGGTTGACCATGTAGAGCACCGCGCCGGTCGCCGCCTGGCTGGTGAACGCGAAGATGCCGACCCCGATGAAGCCGAAGTGCGCGATCGAGGTGTACGACACCAGCCGCTTCAGGTCGTTCTGCCCGACGGCGAGCAGCGCCGCGTAGACGATGCCGATCAGGCCCAGCGCCAGCGCCCACGGCGCGAACCACTTCGCCGCGTCCGGGAACAGCGGCAGGCAGTAGCGCAGGATGCCGAAGGTGCCGACCTTGTCGAGCACGCCGACCAGCAGCGCGGCGGCGCCGGCCGGGGCCGCACCACCGGCGTCCGGCAGCCAGGTGTGGAACGGGAAGAACGGCGCCTTGATCGCGAACGCGAGGAAGAAGCCGAGGAACAGCCAACGCTCGGTGCCGGTGGAGATGTCCACCTGCGACAGCGCCTGCCAGTCGAAGGTCTTCCCGCCGACCACCCACAGGCCGATCACCGCGGCGAGCATGAACAGACCGCCGACCAGCGAGTAGAGGAAGAACTTCACCGCCGCGTACTGCCGCTGGTGGCCGCCGTAGCTGCCGATGAGGAAGTACATCGGCACGAGCATGACCTCGAAGAACACGTAGAACAGGAAGACGTCGGCGGCGGCGAAGACGCCGATCATCGTGCACTCGAGGACCAGCAGCAGCGCGAAGTAGACCGGCACCGACCGCTTCGAGGACTCGGCGTCGTGCCAGGACGCCAGGATGACCAGCGGCACCAGCACCGCGATCAGCATCAACATGACGAGCGCGATGCCGTCGGCGGCGAAGGTGAAGTTGACGCCCCAGTTCGGGATCCACGGGTACGACTCGCGGAACTGGAACCGCTCGCCGCCGGTCTGCCAGGTCACCCACATGACCACCGAGAGCGCCAGCACCAGCAGCGACCAGCCGAGCGCCACCCGCTTGGCCAGCTCCGGCCGCCGGCGGGGCAGGAGGGCCACCACGAGGGCACCGACCAGCGGCGCCACGGTGAGCACCGAGAGGAACGGGAAGTCGGACATTACGCGGCCTTACCTCCGTCGTCGCTGCGCGGTCCGTCGGTGACGGCCGCCTGAAGTCCGATCACGCCAACCACCCCGCCTCGACGGCCAGGAAGGCCGCCACCACCAGCAGGGCACCGGCCAGGATCGAGGTGGCGTACGACCGGACGAAGCCGGTCTGCAGCCGCCGGAGCCGGCCCGAACCGCCGCCCACCCCGGCGGCGAGACCGTTGACCAGCCCGTCGATGCCGCGGTTGTCGAGGTAGACCAGCGCCCGGGTGAGGAAGATGCCCGGCTTCTCGAAGACCGCCTCGTTGAAGGAGTCGGTGTAGAGGTTCTTCCGGGCGGCGGTGACCAGCACGCCCGCCGGCTGCGGCTCGGTGGCCGTGCCGGCCCGGAACAGGAACCAGGCGAGCCCGGCGCCGGCCACCGTGACCAGGATCGACAGGATAGTGATCGCGAGGTGCGACAGCACCGCCTCGTGCGCCTCGGTCTGACCGCCCAGCCCGGCCGTGGCCTCCAGCCACTCGGGGACCGGCCCGGCCATGAACGCACCGGCGGCGACCGACCCGACGGCGAGCAGGATCAGCGGGATGGTCATCAGCTTCGGCGACTCGTGCGGGTGCTCGATGTCCTCCGTCCAGCGGGCCGGGCCGTGGAACGTGAGCACGAACAGCCGGGTCATGTAGAACGCGGTCAGCCCGGCGCCGAGCAGGGCCGCCGTGCCGAAGAGCCAGGCCGTCCAGCCCTCCCGCTCGAACGCGGCCACGATGATCGGCTCCTTCGAGAAGAAGCCGGAGAACGGGGGCAGGCCGATGATCGCCAGCCAGCCCGTCATGAAGGTCAGCCAGGTGATCTTCATGTACTTGGCCAGCCCGCCGAAGCGGCGGATGTCCACCTGGTCCTTCATCCCGTGCATGACCGAGCCGGCGCCGAGGAACATGTTGGCCTTGAAGAAGCCGTGCGCCAGCAGGTGCACGATGGCCAGCGCGTACGCCGCGCCACCGAGACCGACGCCGAGGAACATGTAACCGATCTGGCTGACCGTCGACCAGGCGAGCACCCGCTTGATGTCGTCCTTGGCCGCGCCGATGACGCAGCCGATCAGCAGGGTCAGCGCACCGACGCTGACCACCACCAGCTGGAGGGTCGAGTTGGCCGAGAAGATCGGGTTCGACCGGGCGATCAGGTAGACGCCCGCGGTGACCATGGTGGCCGCGTGGATCAGGGCCGACACCGGGGTCGGGCCCTCCATCGCGTCCGGGAGCCACGCCTGCAACGGGAACTGGCCGGACTTGCCGGTCGCGCCGAGCAGCAGGAGCAGGCCGAGCACCAGGACCGTGGTGGCGGTGAGCGAGCCGACGCCCGAGAACACCTCGTCGTACTGCGTGGTGCCGAGGGTGGCGAACATGATGAAGATGCCGATGGCCAGGCCGGCGTCACCGACGCGGTTCATCAGGAACGCCTTCTTGCCGGCCGTGGCGGCGCTCGGCCGCTCGTACCAGAAGGAGATCAGCAGGTACGACGCCAGGCCGACGCCCTCCCAGCCGAAGTAGAGCATCACGTAGTTGTTGCCGAGCACCAGCAGGAGCATGGCGGCGACGAACAGGTTGAAGTAGCCGAAGAACCGCCGGCGACCCGGGTCGTGCGCCATGTACTCCACGGCGTACAGGTGGATCAGGAAGCCCACCCCGGTGATCAGCAGGACGAAGACCGCGGCCAGCGGGTCGAAGAGCAGGCCGAAGTCCACGCGCAGGTCGCCGACCGCGATGAACTCCCACAGGCTCAGTTCGACGGACCGGTTCTCCAGCCCGCGGAGCTGGAGGAAGTAGGTCAGGCCGAGCACGAACGCGACGCCGATCGACGCCACGCCCAGCCAGTGCCCCCACCGGTCCGCCCGGCGGCCCAGCAGCAGCAGGATCGCCGCGCTGACCAGCGGGATCGCGACCAGCAGCCAGACGCTGCCGAGCAGCCCGTCGGCCGCCGCGTACGTGACGGCGCCCACCGGCTCGACCGGAGCGTTCGCCAGAATCTCCATCACCGCAGGCCCCTCAGTACTTCAGAAGGTTGGCGTCGTCGACGCTCGCCGAGCGCCGGGTCCGGAAGATCGCCATGATGATCGCGAGCCCGACCACGACCTCTGCCGCGGCCACCACCATCACGAAGAACGCCATGATCTGGCCGTTGAGGTCACCGTTGATCCGGCTGAAGGTGACCAGGGTCAGGTTGGCCGCGTTGAGCATCAGCTCGACGCACATGAACAGCACGAGCGCGTTGCGCCGGACGAGCACCCCGGCGGCGCCGATGGTGAACAGCACCGCGGCGAGGACCAGGTAGTAGTTCGGTTCCACCGAGAAGAACTCGTTCACCTGTCGGTCCCCTTCAGCGTGGTCTCCTCGGCGCCCAGCTCGCGCACCGGCAGGATGTCGGGGGTGCTGCGCTCGGTCAGCCGCCCGTCCGGCAGCCGGGCCGGCGTGGCCACCGAGGACGAGGTGGCGAACACGCCCGGACCGGGCTTCGGGCCGGGGTAGTTGCCGGGGCGGAACCGCGCCTTCATGGTGGCGACCTGGTCCATCCGGTCCTCCTTGCGCCGCTCGATGTGCGCCAGCACCATCGCGCCGACCGCCGCCGTGATGAGCAGCGCGGAGGTCAGCTCGAACGCGAAGACGTACTTGGTGAACAGCAGCCGCGCGATGCCTTGCACGTTGCCCTCGGCGTTGGCCACCGCCAGGCCGGCGGCGTCGCCGCCGGCCAGCGCCCGGTAGACGCCGGTGCCGACCAGGCCGGCGAAGCCCAGCCCGAGGACGATCGCCGCGATCCGCTGGCCGCGCAGCGTCTCGATCAGCGAGTCGGACGCGTCCCGGCCGACCAGCATCAGCACGAACAGGAAGAGCATCATGATCGCGCCGGTGTAGACGATGATCTGCACCATGCCGATGAACGGCCCGGCCTGGAGCACGTAGAACACGCCCAGGCAGAGCATCGTCAGCACCAGCCACAGCGCCGAGTGCACGGCGTTGCGGGCGACGACCATGCCGATCGCGCCGAGCAGCGCCAGCGGGGCGAGGATCCAGAAGGTGACCGCTTCGCCACCGGACACCGAGCCCGCCGCGGCGAGCACCGTCTGCGTGGTCATGCTCCGTCTCCCTTGCCGGCCCGCTGCGCGGCCTGCTCGGCACCCGGGAAGGTCACCCCGGGGTGATCGTCGAGCTGGTAGCGGCCGGGGCCCATCGGCGAGCGCTCCGCACCGGCCGAGGTGCCCGGGTTCTCCAGCGCGCCGACGTAGTAGTCCTTCTCGCTGTCACCCAACCGCATCGGGTGCGGTGGCTGCTCCATGCCCGGCAGCAGCGGCGCCAACAGCTGCTCCTTCGTGAAGATGAGGTCCTGCCGGTTGTCCCGGGCCAGCTCGTACTCGTTGCTCATGGTGAGCGAGCGGGTCGGGCAGGCCTCGATGCACAGCCCGCAGAAGATGCAGCGGGCGTAGTTGATCTGGTAGATGCTGGCGTACCGCTCACCCGGGGAGAAGCGCTGCTCCTCGGTGTTGTCGCCACCCTCCACGTAGATCGCGTCCGCGGGGCAGGCCCACGCGCACAGCTCGCAGCCGATGCACTTCTCCAGGCCGTCCGGGTGCCGGTTGAGGATGTGCCGCCCGTGGTAGCGCGGCGCCGAGACCGGCGGCTTGGACGGGTAGTCGGTGGTGACGACCTTCTTGAACATGTGCGAGAAGGTGACCCCGAAGCCCTTGAACGTTCCGGTGATCGCGCCCACGTCACACCTCCCTGGAGTCCGTGCCGGCGGCGAGGTTGGCCGGCTCCCGCTCGGCGACGACGCGCCGGGTCCGCGGGCTCGGTGGTACCTGAAGGTCCATCGGGGGCAGCGGGAAGCTGCCCGGTGGACGGTTGCCGACCTGCTCGGCGAGCGTCGGCTTGGCCGTGGGCTTGCGGCTCGGCCAGAACAGCGTGGCGAGCAGCACCACACCGGCGACAGCCCCGTACACGATCAGCCGGTCGGCGCGCTCCCAACCCTGGGTCTTCAACCAGCCGGCCAGCACCAGGATCCAGACCAGGTTGATCGGGAGCAGGACCTTCCAGCCGAGGCGCATGAACTGGTCGTAGCGCAGCCGGGGCAGCGTGCCCCGCAGCCAGATGAAGACGAAGACCAGGGCGACGACCTTGAGGAAGAACCACAGCATCGGCCACCAGCCCGCGTTCGCCCCGTCCCAGATGCTCAGCGGCCAGGGAGCCCGCCAGCCGCCGAGGAACAGCGTCACGGTGAACGCCGACATGGTGACCATCGCCACGTACTCGGAGAGCATGATGAGCGCGAACTTCAGCGAGCTGTACTCCGTCATGAAGCCGGCGACCAGCTCGGACTCCGCCTCGGGCAGGTCGAACGGAGCGCGGTTGGTCTCACCGACGATCGCGATGAAGAAGATGACGAAGCTCGGGAAGAGCAGGATCGCGTACCAGCCCGGTGCCGCGATGTCCGCGCCGAACAGTTCCAGGCGCGGCCGCTCACCCTGGGCGGCGACGATGCCGCTTGTCGACATCGTCCCCGAGAGCATGAAGACCGCCACGACGGAGAGCCCGAGGGCGACCTCGTACGAGATCAGCTGAGCGGTGGACCGGAGACCACCGAGCAGCGGGTAGGTGGACCCGGAGGCCCACCCGGCGAGCACGACGCCGTACACCGCCATCGAGGAGCAGGCCAGGACCAGCAGCACCGCCACCGGCACGTCGGTGACCTGCAGCGGCGTCCGGTGCCCGAAGATGCTGACCATCGGGCCGAACGGCATCACCGACAGGGCGGTGACCGCGCAGACCACCGAGATGACCGGGGCGAAGAAATAGACGACCTTGTCCGCGGCCCGCGGGAGGATGTCCTCCTTGAAGGCCATCTTCAGGCCGTCGGCGAGCGTCTGCAGCAGACCGAACGGGCCGGCCTGGTTGGGGCCGGGCCGGACCGCCATCCGGGCGACGACCCGGCGCTCGAACCACACGCCGAGCAGCGTGGCCAGCAGGCCGAACGCGAACGCGAAGACGATCTTGATCAGGATCAGCCACCACGTGTCCTGACCGAAGTCGGCAAGCGTCGGCTCCTGGGCGAGGAAGGTCATGCGGCACCCCCGGAGTTGAGGAGCGGGCCCGGGCGACCGGCCGCGTCGGCGGCGACCGGCGCGTCGGCCTGCTGGGGAACGGCCGGTGGGATCGCGGCGGCGGAGACCCGCACGATCGCTCCGGCCGTGGCGCCGAGGCTGCGGCGGACCGTCGAGCCCGGCGAGTTGGTCGGCAGCCACACGACGCCGTCCGGCATCTCGGTCACCGCCGCCGGCAGGGTGATAGCGCCCCGGTCGGTGCCGACCGTGACCGCGTCGCCGTCGGCGACACCGATGGCCTCGGCGGTGCCCTTGCCCAGCCGGACCACCGGCGGGCGGGCCGTGCCGGCGAGGTGCTCGTCGCCGTCGGTCAGGCTGCCCAGGTCGATCAGCTGGTGCCAGGTGGCCAGCACCGCCTCACCGGCGCCCGGCTGTGGCGCGGCCGCCGGCTCCACGGTCGGCGCCGCCGGCCGAGTGGTACGGGTGCGCGGCAGCCCGCCCAGTTCGCGGCGGACGCTCGGCACGTCGGCGGTGCCGAGCCGCACGTCGAGTTGCGCGGCCAACGCGTCCAGCACCCGGCCGTCGGTCATCGCGGCGGTCTGCAGGACGGCCTCGAAGGGACGCAGCCGCCCCTCCCAGTCCAGGAAGCTGCCCGCCTTCTCCACCACCGGCGCGACCGGGAGGACCACGTCCGCCCGGCGGGCCACCGCGCTGTTGCGCAGTTCGAGGCTGACCAGGAAGGGCACCGACTCCAGCGCCTCCTCGGCCAGCCGGGGGTCGGCCAGGTCCGCCGGGTCGACGCCGGCCACGACAAGCGCGCCGAGCTGCCCGGCGGCCGCCGCGGCGAGGATGCCGTCGGTGTCCCGGCCGGCCTGGCTGGGGATGACCCCGGCCGGGATGTCCCACGCCTCGCCCAGCTCGGCGCGGGCGGCGGGCTCGGTGACCAGGCGACCACCGGGGAGCAGGTTCGGAAGGCAGCCCGCGTCGACCGCACCCCGGTCACCCGCCCGCCGCGGCACCCAGGCCAGCTTGGCCCCGGTACGCCGGGCCACGTCCGCCGCGGCGGAGAGACCGCCCGGCACCGCGCCCAGCCGCTCGCCGACGACGAGGATCGCCCCCGGCTGGCTCAGCGCCTCGGCGACCGTGGCGTGCTCGGCGAGCACGCTGGCCTCCTCGCCCGGCACCACCCGGGCCAGCTTGGCGCCGAGCTTCTCCAGGCCGCGGGTCGCGAACGGGGCGATCGCGTACAACGTCAGGGTCTTCTTCAGGTACGCCTTGCGCAGCCGCAGGAAGAGGATGGGGCACTCCTCCTCCGGCTCCAGGCCGACCAGCACCACCGCCGGTGCCTTCTCGACGTCGGCGTAGGTGACCTCGGTGACCCCGGCCACCGAGCTGGCCAGGAAGTCGGCCTCCTCGCGGGAGACCGGCCGGGCCCGGAAGTCGATGTCGTTGGTGTGCAGCGCGACGCGGGCGAACTTGGCGTACGCGTAGGCGTCCTCGACGGTCAGCCGGCCGCCGGTGAGCACCGCCGCGCCCCGCCCGCCGTCCCGCGCCGCGCGCAGCCCCTCGGCGGCCACGGTCAGGGCCTCGCTCCACGACGCCTCACGCAGCTCACCGGTCTGCTCGTCGCGCACCAGCGGGGTGGTCAGCCGGTCGAACGCGCGGGCGTACTGGAAACCCCAGCGCCCCTTGTCGCAGTTCCACTCCTCGTTGACCGCCGGGTCGTCGCCGGCCAGCCGCCGCAGCACCTTGCCGCGCCGCCAGTCGGTGCGCTGGGCGCAGCCGGCCGAGCAGTGCTCGCAGACGCTGGGGGTGGAGACCAGGTCGAACGGGCGGGCCCGGAACCGGTACTGCGCACCGGTCAGCGCACCGACCGGGCAGATCTGGACCGTGTTGCCGGAGAAGTACGAGTTGAACGGCACGTCGCCGTCCTCGCCCTCCTCCCCGCCGTACGCCTCGTCCCGGTAGATGTTGATCTCCTCGGCGGACGAGCGGTTCATCAGGTCGATGAACTTGTCGCCGGCGATCTCCTCGGAGAACCGGGTGCACCGCTGGCAGAGCACGCAGCGCTCCCGGTCGAGCAGCACCTGGGTGCTGATCTCCAGCGGCTTCTCGTACTCACGCTTGTGCTCGTGGAACCGCGAGTCGGTACGGCCGGTCGACATCGCCTGGTTCTGCAGCGGGCACTCGCCGCCCTTGTCGCACATCGGGCAGTCGAGCGGGTGGTTCACCAGCAGCAGCTCCATGATCCCCTCCTGCGCCTTCTTGGCGACCGGGGAGGTGAGCTGGGTCTTCACGACCATGCCGTCGGCCACGGTCTGGGTGCAGGAGGCGACCGGCTTGCGCTGCCCCTCCACGTCGACCAGGCACTGGCGGCAGGCGCCGGCCGGGGCCAGCAGCGGGTGGTCGCAGAACCGTGGGATCTCGATGCCCATCTGCTCGGCGACCCGGATCAGCAGCGCCCCCTTCGGCGCGGTGACCTCGATGCCGTCAATGGTGAGCGTGACCGTCTCGGTCTGCTTGGCTACGTCCGTCATCAGTGGGCTCCCACCAGCTGCTTGTCGGAGAGCTTCGGAGCGGTACGTCCCTCGATGTAGTCGAGGTAGTCCTGCTTGAAGTACTTCAGCGAGGAGGTCACCGGGCTGGTCGCGCCGTCACCCAGACCGCAGAACGAGCGGCCGAGGATGTTGTCGCAGGTGTCCAGCAGAGTGTCCAGGTCGTCGTGGGTGCCCTGACCGGAGAGGATCCGGCGGTAGACGCGGACCATCCAGTAGTTGCCCTCGCGGCACGGCGTGCACTTGCCGCACGACTCGTGGTGGTAGAACTCCAGCCACCGGTACGTCGCGTACACCGGGCAGTCCTGGTCGGAGAAGATCTGCGTCGCCGTGGTGCCCAGGATCGACCCGGCCGCCGCCACCCCCTCGAAGTCCAGCGGCACGTCCAGGTGCTCGGCGGTGAGCAGCGGCGTCGACGAGCCACCCGGCGTCCAGAACCGCAGGTTGTGACCCGGCTGCATGCCGCCGGCCAGCTCGATCAGCTCGCGGAGCGTGATCCCCATCGAGCACTCGTACTGGCCGGGGTTCGCGACCCGGCCGGAGAGCGAGTAGATCATCGGGCCGGACGACTTCTCGGTGCCCATGCTCCGCCACCAGTCCGCGCCGCCCAGCACGATGTACGGGACCGACGCGATCGTGCCGACGTTGTTCACCACCGTCGGGCTCGCGTACAGGCCGTGCGTCGCGGGGAACGGCGGCCGGAGCCGGGGCTGGCCCCGGAAGCCCTCCAGCGAGTCCAGCAGCGCGGTCTCCTCGCCGCAGATGTACGCCCCGGCGCCCGAGTGCACCACCAGGTCCAGGTCGAACCCGCTGCGCAGGATGTCCTTCCCGAGGTAGCCCTTGGCGTAGGCCTCCCGCACCGCGCTGCGCAGCCGCCGTGCGGCGTGCACCGCCTCACCCCGGATGTAGATGTAGGCGCGGCTGGCCCGGATCGCGTACGACGCGATGATCACGCCCTCGACCAGCGAGTGTGGATCGTGCGTCATCAGCGGCAGGTCCTTGCAGGTGCCCGGCTCGCCCTCGTCGGCGTTGACCACCAGGTAGTGCGGCTTGCCGTCGCCCTGCGGGATGAACCCCCACTTGAGACCGGTCGGGAAGCCCGCGCCGCCGCGGCCGCGCAGACCGGAGTCTTTGATCAGCTGGATCAGGTCGTCCGGGTGGGCCTTGAGCGCCTTGCGCAGCGCCGCGTACCCGTCGAGCTTCTCGTAGGTGTCGAGCTGCCAGGCGTCCGGCGAGAGCCAGCGCTTGGTGAGCACCGGCGTGAGCTTGGCCAGCGTCTCCGGCCGAGGAGTGGTCACTTCTGGTTTCCCCCTTCGCTCCCGACTGCGGGGCTCGCAAGCTCACTCCTCGCACTCGCGGCTGCCTCGGCATCCTTGAGCGAGCGCTCCTGCGCGCCGGCGTCGTCGCCGGCGGGCTTGCCGTCACCGGCCGGCGGGTTCGCCGCCGCGCCGGACTCCTCGGCCGCCCGGGCCTCGCGTGGCGCCGGGGGTGCGCCGTCCACCGGCACCTTCGTGCCCGGCGCGTCGGGAACCGGCGTCCGCGCGTCCGGCTGCCGGGTCTCCGCCGCCCGCACCTCGGGCGACTTGTCGTCCGGCGCCTTCACGTCCCGGGTGGTGCTGCCGGCCGCCTGCGCCGGCGCGACCGGCTCACCCGTGCCGGCGTTGACCGCGGGCTTCGCGGCCGCCTCCGGCTGCGCCGGCTTCGCGGCCTCGGCCTTCGCCTTCGCCTCGGCGGCCGCCTTGTCGGCCTCGGCCTTGCTGCGGATCGGGGTGCTCGGGTCGAAGCCGGGGACCGAGACGCCGTGCTCCTGCGCGAGGCGCAGCCCGCGCAGGGTCGGCTCGCCCGGCACGCCGTCGGCGACCGCGCCCTCACGCTCGTCGGCGAAGCCGGCGAGCTGCACCGACATCTCCTTCAGCGTGCAGAGGCGGGCGCCGCGGCTCGGCGTCGGCCGGCCACCGGCGCGCAGCTCGTCGACCACGTCGACGGCCGTCTGCGGGTCCACGTTGTCGAAGAAGTCGTAGTTGACCGTCAGCACCGGCCCGTAGTCGCACGCGGCCAGGCACTCGGCGTGTTCCAGGGTGATCGTCCCGTCCGCCGTGGTCTCGTCGTGGCCCACCCCGAGGTGCTCGGCGAGGGTGTCGTAGACCTTCTGGCCGCCGAGGACGTTGCACATGGTGTTGGTGCAGACGCTCACCAGCCAGTCACCGGTCGGCCGGCGCTTGTACATCGTGTAGAAGGAGGCGACCGCCCCGACCTGCGCCTTGTTCAGCCCAAGCACCTCGGCGCAGAACGCGATGCCGGCCGGGGAGACGTACCCCTCGACGGACTGCACCAGGTGCAGCAGCGGCAACAGCGCCGAGCGGGACCGGTCGGCCGGGTACCGGGCGATGATCTCCCGCGCCCGGGCCCGGGTCTCGTCACTGAAAGTCGTGGTCATCGGAGTCGCCTTTCCGTTCGCGACTGCGGGGCTGGCAACCTCACTCCTCGCACTCACCGGTCACATCCGCCCATGACGGGGTCCAGCGAGGCGCCGCCGGCGATCACATCGGCGATCAGGCCGCCCTCGGCCATCGCCGGCAGGGCCTGGAGGTTGATGAAGCTCGGCTCCCGGTAGTGCACCCGGTAGGGCCGGGTGCCGCCGTCGGAGACCGCGTGCACGCCCATTTCGCCACGCGGCGACTCGACCGCGACGTACACCTGGCCCGGTGGGACCCGGAAACCCTCGGTGACGAGCTTGAAGTGGTGGATCAGTGACTCCATGGACTGACCCATGATCTTCGCGACGTGCTCCAGCGAGTTGCCCATGCCGTCGACGCCGATGGCGAGCTGCGCCGGCCACGCGATCTTCTTGTCGGCAACCATCACCGGGCCCGGCCTCAGCCGGTCCAGCGCCTGCTCGACAAGCTTCAGCGACTCCCGGATCTCGGCCATCCGGACCAGGTAGCGGCCCCACACGTCGCCGTCGGTGTGCGTCGGCACGTCGAACTCGTACGTCTCGTAACCGCAGTACGGCATGGTCTTGCGCAGGTCCCAGGCGAGACCGGCGGAGCGCAGCACCGGGCCGGTGACGCCGAGCGCGACGCAGCCGGTCACGTCGAGCACCGCCACGTTCTGCGTCCGCTCCAGCCAGATCGGCTGGCCGGAGAGCAGGTCCTCGTACTCCTTGAGCCGCTTCGGCATCAGCTTCAGGAACTCGCGGATCTTGACGATCGCCTCGTCCGGCACGTCCTGCGCCACGCCGCCCGGCCGGACGTACGCGTGGTTCATCCGCAGGCCGGTGACGAGCTCGAAGATCTCGAGGATGTACTCCCGCTCGCGGAAGCCGTACAGCATCATGTTGACCGCGCCCAGCTCCATGGCCGTCGTGGCCACCCAGACCAGGTGCGAGGAGATCCGGTTCAGCTCCATCATCAGGACCCGGATGGTGGTCGCCCGCTCGGTGACCTGCTCCTCGATGCCGAGCAGCTTCTCCACCGCCAGCGCGTACGCCGTCTCGTTGAACAGCGGCGACAGGTAGTCCATCCGGGTCACGAAGGTCGAGCCCTGGACCCAGTTGCGGAACTCCAGGTTCTTCTCGATGCCGGTGTGCAGGTAGCCGACGACCGAGCGGAGCTCGCGGACCGTCTCGCCCTCCAGCTCCAGGATCAGCCGGAGCACGCCGTGCGTGGACGGGTGCTGCGGACCCATGTTCACGACGAGCCGGTCGTCGTTGATCGGGTCGGCGCCGGAGACGACGTCGTCCCAGTCCCCACCGGTGACGGTGAAGACCCTGCCCTCGGTGGTCTCACGCTCGGTGGCGTAGTTAGAGGTGCTCACTGCGCAGGCCTTCCGTTCGCGACTGCGGGGCTCGCAAGCTCACTCGTCGCACTCACTGGTACGACCTCCTCCGGTCCGGCGGCGGGATCTCGGCGCCCTTGTACTCGACGGGCACACCGCCGAGCGGGTAGTCCTTGCGCTGCGGGTGGCCCTCCCAGTCGTCCGGCATGAGGATCCGGGTCAGGGCCGGGTGACCGTCGAAGACGATGCCGAACATGTCGTACGCCTCCCGCTCCTGCCAGTCGGCGGTCGGGTAGACGCTTGTCACGCTGGGCAGGTGCGGGTCCTCCACGGAGACCGCGGCCTCCAGCCGGACCCGGCGCCGGTACGTCATCGAGGTGAGCTGGTAGACCACGTGCAGCCGGCGAGCGTCGGCGCCGAGGTAGTCCACGCCGGACACCGAGGAGCACAGCTCGAACCGGAGCGCGAGGTCGTCCCGCATCACCTGGCAGACCTCGGCGATCCGCTCGGGGCGTACGTGCAGGGTCAGCTCACCCCGGTCGACCACGACCTTCTCGATGGCGTCGCCGAAGGCCGGGTACGCCTCCTCCAGCGCGTCGGTCACGTCGTCGAAGTAGCCGCCGTACGGCCGCGACGCCTCCTCGATCGGCCGGCGCTGCCGGACCAGGCCGCCGTAGCCGGAGACGTCGCCGGTGCCCTGGTTGCCGAACATGCCGCGCCCGGCGGGGCTGGACGGCGGGTACTCGGCCGGCGCCCCGCTGCTGGCCCCGGCCGGGGTCACCGGTACCGGAACCCCGCCGTCGTTCGGCTTGTCGTGAGGAGCGGTCACTTCTTCAGTCCCCCGTACTCGCGCAGGTGGTTCTGGGACTCCATCCACTTCTCGATCCGCAGCTGCTCCTCGCGGCCCTCCTGGACGGCCTTCGTCCACTCGGCCCGCCGGGCCTTGTCACTGCGGTACGAGGACGGCATCGAGCCGTACGGCACGACCGGCACGTCGCCGCGGGCCTCGCGGGCCTCGAGCATCTTGCGGCCGTTGGGGCCGAGCGGCTCGTGCATGATCTTCTCGCGGAGCTTGAGGATCGCGTCGATGAGCATCTCCGGCCGGGGCGGGCACCCGGGCAGGTACATGTCCACCGGGACCACGTGATCGACGCCCTGGACGATCGCGTAGTTGTTGAACATGCCGCCGCTGCTGGCGCAGACGCCCATCGAGAGCACCCAGCGGGGCTCGGCCATCTGGTCGTAGATCTGGCGGAGCACCGGGGCCATCTTCTGGCTCACCCGGCCGGCCACGATCATCAGGTCCGCCTGCCGTGGCGAGGCCCGGAAGACCTCCATGCCCCAGCGGCCCAGGTCGTAGTGGGGACCGCCGGCCGCCATCATCTCGATGGCGCAGCAGGCGAGGCCGAAGGTGGCCCCCCACGTCGACGTCTTCCGCGACCAGTTGACCAGCTTCTCCACCGAGGTGAGCAGGACGCCGGCGGGGAGCTTCTCCTCGATACCCATTGAGGTTCCTCCCTCAGTCCCAGTCCAGGCCGCCGCGCCGCCACACGTAGGCGTACGCGACGAAGACCGCGACGATGAACAGGACCATCTCCACGAAGCCGAAGATCGGCAGGGCGTCGAACGAGACCGCCCAGGGGTAGAGGAAGATGATCTCGATGTCGAAGACGATGAAGAGCATCGCCGTCAGATAGAACTTGATCGGGAACCGGCTGCCGCCGACCGGCTGCGGGCTGGGCTCGATCCCGCACTCGTACGCCTCGAGCTTGGCCTTGTTGAAGCGACGAGGGCCGGTGAGACGGGCGGCCGCCACGGAGAACAGCGCGAACGCCGCGGCGAGGGCGAACAGCCCGATGATCGGTACGTAAGGCGAGAGCGACATCGTTTCTCCTGCTCGTCCTTCCCTGCCCTCGGTGCTTGAGGAAAATCACACTATTCACGTCCCGGCCGGCGGCTGCCAGCGGGGGGTCGTCCCGGTCCCCGTCCGGCGGCCGTGACAAGCCCCGGACCTGGCCTTTTGCACTCAACGTGCGCGGGTCACCACGAGCGGTTCACACGGCCGGCGCCACCTTCGTCATCGCGTTGATGACCCGGTCCATCGCGTCCCCGTCACGGGGGTCGGTCAGGTTGGCCAGCAGCTTGAGCACGAAGCGCATCAACGTCGGGTGCGGCATGCCGTACCTGGTGGCGGCCCGCATGACCTCGGGCCGGCCGATCAGCTTCACGAAGATGCCGCCGAGCCGGTAGTAGCCGCCGAACCGCGCCTTCAGTTCCGTCGGGTACGCCGCCAGAGCGCGCTCCCGCTCCGCGCCGGCCGGCCGGGCGAGGGCCTGCACCGCGATCTCCGCGGCCAGCTCACCCGACTCCATCGCGTACGCGATGCCCTCGCCGTTGAACGGGTTGACCATGCCGCCGGAGTCGCCGACCAGCATGACCCCGCGGGTGTAGTGCGGTACCCGGTTGAAGCCCATCGGCAGCGCCGCGCCGAGGATCGGGCCCTCCGCGTTGGTCTCGTCGGTCATCCCCCACTCCTCGGGGGTGTTCGCGAGCCAGTCGGTGAGCAGGCGGCGGTAGTTCGTCTTCCCGAAGGCCGACGAGGAGTTGAGCACGCCCAGGCCGACGTTCACCCGGCCGTCGCCCAGGCCGAAGATCCAGCCGTAGCCGGGCAGGAGCGCGTCGCTGCCCTTGCTGCGCAGCTCCAGCCAGGACTCCAGGTAGTCGTCGTCGTGCTTCGCCGCGCAGCGGTAGTACCGCCGTACGGCCACGCCGATCGGCCGGTCCTCCCGCTTGGCCAGGCCGAGCGCGAGTGGGAAGCGGCCGGAGACGCCGTCCGCCGCGACCACCAGGGGCGCCCGGAAGGTGGCCGGCTCCTGCTCCGGGCCGACCTCGGCCTCGACACCGACCACCCGGCCGTCGCCGTCGAGCACCGGCCCGACGACGTTCACGCTGGTGCGCAGCTTGGCACCGGCCGCGACGGCCCGCTGGGCGAGCAGGTCGTCGAAGTCCAGCCGGGTGCGCACCAGACCGTGGTTGGGGAAGCTGGCCAGGTCGGGCCAGTCGAGTTCGAGCCGGATCCCGCCGCCGATGACGCGCAGGCCGCGGTTGTGCAGCCAGCCGGCCTCGGTCGAGGTGTCCACGCCCATGCGGATCAGTTGGCGCACCGCGCGCGGGGTGAGCCCGTCGCCGCAGACCTTCTCCCTGGGGAACTCGGTCTTCTCCAGCAGCAGCACCCGGACACCGTGCCGAGCCAGGTGGTACGCGGTCGCCGATCCACCGGGACCGGCGCCCACGACGATCACGTCGGCGTCGTTCTCCACCGTGGTCATCCGCGCCTCCTCCCGCGTGCTCGTGAAATGCTTCACAAGCCAGACGCTGAGGAGTCTATGACCGGCGTAACACCGCTGCCTGGTGAGGGGAACCTAACTTGCCGGAAACAGCCCGCTCAGTGGCGGGCCGAGCCGGGCGTCGGGGCCCTTTCGGTGGCGAGTCGGACGGGCGGGCGGGTCAGTTGCGGGCCGGGGCGGCGTCGAGGCCGGCTTCGGCGCGGATCGTCGCCGGCAGGTGCTCGCGCAGCGCCCCGCCGGCGGCCCGGTCCAGTGCGGCGAGCACCTCGGCCACGACCTGGCGGACGTCGGCGGGATCGGCGCCGGCCAGCTCCTTGAGCTGGGCGACGAGTTCCGTCGCGTCGTCGTCGGTGGGTGCCGTGAAATCTCCCCGGTCGGGTCCCGTCATGGGGCGAGCCTACGGGGCAAATTGGACTAAATACGGATATTCACTGAAAACTGGTTGGTCGGTCAGCTCCGGACCGCGCGGTGCAGCGCCACCACACCGCCGGTCAGGTTCCGCCAGGCCACCCGACCCCAGCCGGCCGCACCGATCCGCGCCGCCAGCGCCGCCTGGTCCGGCCAGGCACGGATCGACTCCGCCAGGTAGACGTACGCGTCCGGGTTGCTGGCGACCGCCCGCGCCACGGCCGGCAGCGAGCGCATGAGGTACGACAGGTAGACCGTGCGGAACGCGGGGTTCACCGGGGTGCTGAACTCGCAGACCACCAGCCGGCCGCCCGGCCGGGTCACCCGTGCCAACTCGCGGAGCGCCGCGCCGGTGTCGTTGACGTTGCGCAGCGCGAAGGAGATGGTCACCGCGTCGAAGCTCGCGTCGGCGAAGGGCAGCCGCAGCGCGTCCCCGGCCAGCAGCGGCACGCCGGGACGGGTCCGCTTGCCCGCGTACAGCATGCCGAGGGAGAGGTCGGCGCCGACCGCGTACGCCCCCGAGTGGGCCAGCTCCTCGGTCGAGACACCGGTGCCCGCGCCCACGTCCAGCACCCGCTCGCCCGGCCGCAGGCCGAGCGCGGCCCGGGTCGCCCGCCGCCAGGACCGGTCCTGCCCGAAGGAGAGGACCGTGTTGGTCAGGTCGTACCGGGCCGCCACACCGTCGAACATCGCGGCGACCTCGTGCGGCTGCTTGTCCAGGCTGGCGCGCTGGCCCTGGGGAGTGCGACTCACCCCTCCACTCTGCCAGCCCCCACCAGAGCTGAAGGAAGGGCCCCTTCTTAACGCCTGCGGTAGAGGAAGGGTCCCTTGTTAACACCACGCCCGACGCGAAACGGGGGCGGGACGGCCCGTGGCCGTCCCGCCCCCGCCAGGGCCCGGACCGATCAGTCGGTCGACGAGTCGTCGCTGACCAGGACGACCTTCCGCCGCCGCGAGAGCAGCAGCAGGGCGCCGCCGGCCACCAGCACGGCCGCGCCGATGCCGGCGATCAAACCGACCTGCACACCGGTGACCGGCAGCCCGCCGCCCTCGCCGGAGCCGTCACCCGGCGTCGGAGTGGTCGTGGGGACGGCGGTCGGGGTCGGCGTGGCGGTCGGCTCACCGGTCGGGGTGGGCGTCGGCGTCGGCCCGGCGCTCAGGTCCACGAACACGTCGAACTGTGCCGTGTTGTCGACCGGGTCGACCTCGGTGAACGTCCGACGCTGGGCGTCGCTGGCGACCCGGGGCTCCGCCTCCGGCTCGCCCTGCGCGGCGTCGAGGCCGGCGGCGAACAGGAAGCCCGGGCGGAGCACCGGCTCGGTCACGTCCGCGCCCACCGTCACCCGTACGTCCGCCGTGTAGAACTGGCCCGGCTTGAGCACCGCGCCGGAATCCTCGCAGTACGCCGCCGCGACGCCGCCGAGTTCCTGTTCGACGCAGCCCTCCGGCAGCTCGGCGAAGGTCACGCCGGCCGGCAGGGAGATCCCGTACGCGATGCCGGTGGCCCGGCGGCTGCCGTGGTTGTAGACCGCCCAGTCCAGCGGAGCGGTGTCGCCGGGCTTCACCGCCGCGAGCTTGGCCTCGCCCTCGTCGTCGCCGTCGACGTCCACGTCGGCGTAGACGTCCTGCACCCAGGTGGTCAGGTCGTAGCCGCGCTTGGCGACGGTGATGTCGTGCTCGACGGTGTTGTCCTCGGCGTGCGGATCCGGCGTCGCGGACGTGATCGTCACGACCAGCGTGCCGGCGTCACCGCGGCCGCCGGTGGAGAAGAGCGGGATGCCGAAGTCCTCGGTGGTGCCGGCCGGCAGGTCACCGAGGAGGCAGCTGAACGACGTGCCGTCGACCTCGCAGCCCTCCGGTACGACCACGCCCACCTTGCGGGCCTTCAGGTGCTTCGTCTCGACGGTCACCCGGACGGCCGTCGCGTCGACGTCGCCGCGGGTGTTGTCGACCTGGAACTTGAACGGCTTGGCCTTGGCCTCCTTCACGCCCTTGGCCAGCTCGTAGCTGAGCGGGGTGAGGGCCAGGTCGGCCTGGTCGGCGGCGTGCGCCGGAGCGGCCACGCCGGTGATGCCGGTCGCCGCGAGCAGGGCGACCGCCCCGGCTCGGGCCAGCAAGCGGAGAAGTGTCATCGATCCCCCGGGGGTCAGGGACGGCTGATGGGCAGGGTTGCGGAACGAGCGGACGTTATCTGACTCGGATCCGGTAATGCCAGTTCCCGGCGCGCGCCGCCGGGTACCGGTCCGGATGGGACAGTGCGGGCGGGATGTGACCATCCCGCCCGCACTGCCCTGCGTTATGTGAACGACCCTCGCGGGTCGATGGAGGACCGTCAGGCGGTCGGCTTCTCGTCACCCGGGCTGACCAGGACGATCCGGCGACGCCGCGCGACCAGGAACATCACACCACCCGCGAGCAGCACCGCGACGCCGATTCCGCCCATCAGGCCGGCCTGCGGGCCGGTCACCGGCAGGCCGGGGCCGTCGCCGTCGCCGTCACCCTCGCCGCCACCGCCGGCGCCGCCCTTGGCAGCGACGACGACCGCGAAGTCGTCCATGTTGTCCGTCGGGTCCACGTCGGTGATCCGCTCGCCCTTGTTCACCAGGCGGGCGTTCTCAAGGGTGGTCGTGCGGGCGCCGCGGGCCTCCGGGGAGCCGGGCTCCGCCACGCCGAGCGCGTCGGCGGCGAGCGAGCCGGCCGGCAGCGTGACCGGGGCCTGGACCCCGGCACCGACCTTCACCGGGAACTGGATCAGCAGGATCGTCTGCGGATCCACGACGATCGCCTCGTCACGGCAGGTGGCGGTGCCCGCGTCGGCCGAGTACTCGCAGCCCTCGTACTGCTCGGTGAAGGCGACGTCCTTCGGCAGCTGGAGCTTGAACTCGACGCCCTTGGCGATCGTGTCGCCCTGGTTGATGATCTCACCGAAGACGAGGGCGTCGTCACCGGCGTAGAGCGGCGAACCGTCGGGCCGGGTCTTCACGTCGGGCACCACGACGCCGAGGTCGACGCCGGGCTCACCCTCGAACTGGAGGGTGATGTCCTTGTGGTTGTTGTCCGGCGTGGTGTCGTCGGCCGAGGCGAGGAAGAAGCGGACCTTGCTCTCCCCGCCGTCGGTGCCCTCGACGTCCTTGATGGTGAGCACGGGGTACTCGAGCGTCTCGCCCGGGCCCGGGATCGCATCCGCCGGCACCGCGCAGACGAACTTGGCGGCGTCCTCGAGCTCGCAGTCCTGGCCCAGCGGAACCGAGAAGATCCGCTCGTCGTAGACGCCGGCGAGGTCGACACCGACCTTCAGCGCGGCCGGCGTACCCGGGCCGTTGTTCTTGACCTTGAGCCAGCCGACCTTCTCGGTGGCGCCCTCGGCCAGCGTGGTGCCGGCGACGGTCACCTCGAGGTCGGCCTTGGTGTCCTCGGCGTACGCCGGCGTCGCCGTCACGGCGAGCCCGCCGGTGGCCAGCAGTGCCGCCGCGCCGAGCCGCGCCAGCGACCGGTTACGGAAGATCATGGAAGCGTCCCCCCGTGGGGTGAAGGAAACATACGGGCGGGGACGTTAGCGGGTGGCGATCATCCTCGCCAGCCCCGTCGACGTGCCTCCTGGCCAGCCCACCTAAGAGGGGCTTAAGGATTGTCCGGATTGATCGGGGTTGTCATCCGTCGACGTGCCCGTCGCTCAACGGAATGGTCACCGAATCGATATCTACGACCCACCGGCACCGGCCGTTTGGCCAGTCGAAACTCGTCACCGGCCGTGCCCGGACGGTGATCGACCGTCCGGGCGGGCGGGCGCGTCAGCGAGCGTCGACGAGCGGGAGCGTCCTGCCGGCGCCACCGCCCGGGAGGGCGATGGAGGAGAAGTGCGAGACCACCCGGTCGTCGCTCGGGTCGTCCGCCGGTGTCCGGTGCACCGCGAGTCGGTTGTAGAGGGTGTCGCGCTGGGCGGGGATCCGGTCGGCCGAGCGGATCATCCCGATCAGCTCGTGCAGGTTGGATCGGTGGCGTGCGCCCGCCGAGGAGATGACGTTCTCCTCAAGCATGATCGAGCCGAGGTCGTCGACGCCCATGTGCAGGGCGAGCTGCCCGACGTCCTTGCCGGTGGTGAGCCACGACGCCTGGAGGTGCGGCACGGTCTCGAAGAAGAGCCGCGCCACCGCGACGAGCCGCAGGTACTCCAGCGTGGTGGCCTGCGTACGCCCCTTGAGGTGGTTGTTCTCCGGCTGGTACGTCCACGGGATGAACGCCCGGAAGCCCCGCGTCCGGTCCTGCACGTCGCGGATCATCCGCAGGTGCTCGATCCGCTCGGCCGCGGTTTCACCGGTGCCCATCATCATGGTCGCGGTCGACTCGACGCCCTGCCGGTGGGCCAGCTCCATCACCTCGAGCCAACGCTCTCCGGACTCCTTCAGCGGTGCGATCGCCTTCCGCGGCCGCTCCGGCAGCATCTCGGCGCCGGCGCCGGCGATCGAGTCCAGGCCCGCCGCCTTGATCCGCGCGATGGCCTCGTCCAGGCTCACTCCGGAGACCTTCGCCATGTGCAGGATCTCGCTGGGGCCGATCGAGTGGATCGCGAGTTGGGGGTACGCCTTCTTCACCGAGGAGAACAGCTCCTCGTAGTACTCGACGCCGTAGTCCGGGTGGTGCCCGCCCTGCAGCATGACCTGGGTGGCGCCCAGCTCGACGGCCTCGCCGCACCGGCGCAGGATCTCCTCCGTCGAGTGGGTCCAGCCCTCCTTGTGCTTCGGCGCGCGGTAGAAGGCGCAGAACTTGCACGCCGTCACGCAGACGTTCGTGTAGTTGATGTTGCGGTCGATCAGGTACGTGACGATGTTGTCCGGGTACCGCCGCCGGCGTACCGCGTCGGCCGCCTCGCCCAGCGCGTGGAAGGGCGCGTCGGTGTAGAGCAGCAGGGCCTCCTCGGGCGTGATCCGCCCGCCGTCCGCGCCGCGCTGCAGGATGTCGTCGATCTCCCGGCTCACCGTCACGCCCTCGAGCCTACGTCGGGCTCCCTCGCCCGGCGACGAGCGGCCACCCGGATGTGACCTCCCCGGCTCTCCACGCCCGGCCACGCCCGGACCTCACCCACCGGCCGGCCCGCCCTCAGCCCGGCCCGCCCCGACGGTTTCGATCGTCCGATCGCCCGGCCCACTGCCCCGCCGGCGCCCGCTCTGCCCCCGCCGGCAGACCACTCCGCCCCTTTGCTCTGCTTACCTGTCCGCAACGGTCACGCACCGCGACCATGCGCCCCCCACCGCCGTCGGCCCGCTTGGAAGGAAGCTGCTGGTCAGCGACCTTGTGCGTATGGGTAAGCAGAGCAAAGGCACGGGGTGGAGTCCTGACGTCACGACGACGGTCTGACCGAGAGTGACGCCAAACCGCGCACGCACCGCACGCTCGGCGCCGGTCGGGCGGGCGGGCGCGGGCGGGCGGGCTGCTCAGGCGTCGTAGTCGACCGTCAGCCGGTCCGTGGTGGGGCTGGACTGACAGGTCAGGACGTAGCCCGCCGCCAGCTCGTCGGGTTCCAGGGCGTAGTTGCGGGCCATGGTGACCTCGCCGTCGACGACCTTCGCCCGGCAGGTCGAGCAGACCCCGCCCTTGCAGGCGTACGGCAGCTCGGCACGCACCTTCAGCGCCGCGTCCAGCACCCGCTCCTCGCGGCCCATCGTGAACGTCGAGGAACGCCCCTCCAGCACGATCGTGACCTCGGCGCCGGCGCCGGGCTCGTCGCCCGGGCGGCGTACCGGCTCCGGCGGGGCGTCGACGTGGAACAACTCCGTGTGCACCGCCGTCTCCGCGACACCGCGCCCGGTGAGCACGTCCCGGGCGTCGACCACCATCCCGTACGGGCCGCAGAGGAACCACTCCTCGATCGCGTCACCGGGCACGACGGTGTCCAGCAGCCGGCTCAGGCGTTCGGCGTCGATCCGCCCGGACAGCAGCGGCGACTCGCCCTGCTCACGGGAGAGCACGTGCACCAGGTGCAGCCGGGTCGGGTACCGGTCCTTCAGGTCCGCCAACTCCTCGGCGAACATCACCGTGTTCGCCGTGCGGTTGCCGTACACCAGGGTGAAGGTGCTGGCCGGCTCGACGGCCAGCGCCGTCGCGACAAGCGAGAGCACCGGGGTGATGCCGGAGCCGGCGACCACCGCGCCGTACCGCCGCACACGGTCCGGCGCGAACGCCGTGGTGAAGTGACCCAACGGCGGCAGCACCTCGACCGTGTCGCCGCCACGCAGCGCCCCACAGGCGTACGCGGAGAAGGCCCCGCCCGGAATCTCCCGGACCCCGATCCGCAGCCGGCCGTGCCGGGCCAGCTCCTCCGGGGTCGAGCAGATCGAGTATGAGCGTCGCACCTCCTCCCCCTCGTCGGTCACCCGGCGCACGGTCAGGTGCTGGCCGGCGGAGAACGCGAAGGTCCCGCGCAACTCCTCGGGCACGGCGAAGGCGACCGCCACGGCGTCGGCGGTGAGCCGGTCGACGGCGGCGACGGGCAGCGGGTGGAAGACCGGCCGGCGGCGGACCGGCCGGGTGATCGTGACAGTCACAGCGCCTTCAGATGGTCGAAGGGTTCGGAGCAGGAACGGCAGCGCCAGAGCGCCTTGCACGCGGTGGAGCCGAACCGGCTGACCTGCTCGGTCTCCGGTGAGCCGCAGCGCGGACAGCGGACGGCCAGGGTCAGCGGCACCGCACCGTCGTGGCGCGCCGGACCCGGCGGGGCGATCCCGGCGGCGGCGAGCTTGGCGCGTCCGGTCGCGGAGATCCAGTCGGTGCTCCACGCCGGCGCGAAGACCGTGCGGACCTCGGCGTCGGGGTGCCCAGCGGCGGCCAGGGCCCGACGGATGTCGGCGCGGATCACGTCCATCGCCGGGCAGCCGGTGTAGGTGGGTGTGATGGTGACGACGACTCGGCCGGTGGCCGGGTCCTCGTCGACGGACCGCAGGATGCCCAGCTCGTCGATGGTGATCACCCGGATCTCCGGGTCCACCACCGACGCGACGGCCGCCCTGGGGTCACTCACCACTTCGCCCCCGGGTGGGCGCGGTGCAGCACCTGCATCTCGGCGAGCAGGTACGACAGATGCTCGGTGTGCACGCCCTCCCGGCCACCGGAGGGCACCCACGCGTTCCGCGGAAGGGTCAGCGTGGCCTCGTCGAGCACCCCGGTCACGGTCGCGTCGAAATCGGCCCGCAGGGTGGCCGGGTCGACCGGCGCGGCCGGGTCCGGAGTGAACACCTCGTGGCTGTACGGCCAGATCTCGTCGACGGCGGCCTGCATGCGGCGATGCGACTCTGCGGTGCCGTCGCCGAGCCGCCGCACCCACAGCGAGGCGTGATCGAGGTGGTACGCCGACTCCTTGCGCGCCTTGGCGCCGATCGCGGCCAGCCGCTCGTCGGCGCAGCCGGACAGCGCGGTGTAGAGCGGCAGCTGGTACGCCGACAGGAAGAGCAGCTTCGCCATGGTCACCGCGAAGTCGCCGTTGGGCAGCTCCACCAGGAGGCAGTTGCGGAACTCCCGGTCGTCGCGCAGGTAGGCCAGCGCGTCCTCGTCCCGGCCGGCACCCTCCAGCTCGCCCGCGTACGTCAGCAGCAGGCGCGCGGCGCCGAGCTGGTCGAGGGCGATGTTGGCGAGTGCGATGTCCTCCTCCATCTCCGGCGCGCGGGTGGACCACTCGGCCAGCCGCTGCGCCGCGATGAGCGCGTCGTCGCCGAGCCGGAGGGCGAAGTCGAAGGGACCCCTCACAGGTGCGCCACCCCGTCCGGCACCTCGTAGAAGGTGGGGTGGCGGTAGACCTTGTCGGCCGCCGGGTCGAAGAAGGCGTCCTTCTCGTCGGGGCTGGAGGCGGTGATGGCGCTGGCCGGCACCACCCAGATCGACACGCCCTCCTGCCGCCGGGTGTACAGGTCCCGCGCGTTGCGCAGGGCCAGCTCCGCGTCGGGCGCGTGGAGGCTGCCCACGTGGGTGTGGGACAGCCCGCGGCGGGCCCGCACGAAGACCTCCCAGAGGGGGGACTGCTCGGTCACGCTGCCACCTTCTCCTTGTCGCTCTGCTTGGCCGCGTACGCCGCGGCGGCCTCGCGGACCCAGGCGCCCTCGCTGTGCGCCCGCCGCCGGTGCGCCATCCGCTGCCGGTTGCACGGGCCCTCTCCCTTGATCACCCGCATCAGCTCGTCGTAGTCGGGCTGGGTGAAGTCGTACGCCCCGCGCTCGTCGTTCCAGCGCAGCTCCGGGTCGGGGAGGGTGAGGCCGAGCACCTCGGCCTGCTTGACGCACATGTCCACGAAGCGCTGGCGCAGCTCGTCGTTGGAGAAGCGCTTGATCTTCCAGGCCATGGACTGGGCGGAGTGGGTGGAGTCGGAGTCCGGCGGGCCGAACATGGCCAGCGACGGGTACCACCACCGGTCCACCGCGTCCTGGGCCATCGCCTTCTGAGCTGGGGTGCCGTGGGCGAGGGTGTGGAGGATCTCGTACCCCTGCCGCTGGTGGAACGACTCCTCCTTGCAGATTCGGATCATGGCCCGTGCGTACGGCCCGTACGAGCAGCGGCACAGGGGCACCTGGTTGACGATCGCCGCGCCGTCGACCAGCCACCCGATCGCGCCCATGTCCGCCCAGGTCAGGGTCGGGTAGTTGAAGATCGAGCTGTACTTCTGCCGGCCGCTGAGCAGCAGGTCGACCAACTCGTCCCGGCTGACGCCAAGCGTCTCGGCGGCGGCGTAGAGGTAGAGGCCGTGGCCGGCCTCGTCCTGCACCTTGGCGAGCAGGATCGCCTTGCGCTTGAGCGAGGGTGCGCGGGTGATCCAGTTGCCCTCCGGCTGCATTCCGATGATCTCGGAGTGCGCGTGCTGGGCGATCTGCCGGATCAACGTCTTCCGGTACGCCTCCGGCATCCAGTCCCGGGGCTCGACCTTCTGGTCGGCGTCGATGACCTCGGTGAAGTAGGCCGCCAGATCCTCTCCGACGGCGGTGCCACGCCGCCCGCGCTCGGCGGCCTCCCGCAGGGCCGCCTCGGCCGCCTCGACCTCACCGAGGAGGCCGCCGGACGCGTCCTCGGCGGGGAAGTCATTGCCATACATGGCCCAAGTGTTACAGCTCCCCACTCGAAACTCCAGTGGCTGTAACAGAATTCAGGGAAAGCCGCCGCCGGTCAAACACGCTGAGTGACCGAATGGCCTATGAGGTGAATCACGTCGCCGCGGCGAATCCCCCCAGAAGACGCGAACCGTCGGCATATCCCGCCTTCGCCGCAAGTTGCCAGGTGCGCGGATCTCGGCGCAGCGCGAATCCGCACGTAGACTTCCTCCGTCATACCGATCGGCTGCCGACGCTCGTTGATGCAGCTGAGGCCACCCCCGGCCTCGACGGCCCGCCGCTCGGTCCGGACAACGCAAGCCGGTCCCCCCCGGCCCTGACACCTGGAGCTCACCCACTCATGCGACCCCGCGTGACCCTGGTGCTCGCCGTCATGGCGGTTCTCCTCGGTAGCGCCCTGCTCGTCCCCACCGCGTACGCCCGGCTCGCCAACGGCGACGGTGGGGGTGCCGGCGGCGGCGCGGAGAGCGTCGCGGCACCCGCCCCCACGCCGCCCCCGCCACCGACCCTGGCCGCCGCGCCGGTGTCCGTGGCCTTCAAGGGCGACTTCTTCTCCTGGGCGCTGATGGACCGCGGGACCGGCACGGTCTCCGGGGCGAAGAACCTCTCCGCGACCAGCTCCACCGAGTCGATGATCAAGGCCTGGTTCGCCGCCGACTACCTGCGGCAGCTCGGCGACAAGGCGCCCTCGGCGGCGATGCGGAAGAACATCACGACCGCCATCCGGGACAGCAACGACGACGCGGCGAACGCGCTCTACGGGGCGGTCGGCAGGGCGGCCACCATCAAGCGGATGATCGGCACCTGCGGCCTCACCGACACCAGACCGGGCACCGTGCCCGGGTACGTCGGCTGGTGGAGCTTCACCCAGATGTCACCCCGGGACGCGGTCCGGCTCGGTGACTGCATCGCCGACGGCAAGGCCGCCGGCCCGAAGTGGACCGGGTACCTGCTGGACGAGATGAGCAAGGTCCGCGGCACGACCGCCGCGAAGGACCAGAAGCAGCGCTCCGGCGGTGGCCGGTGGGGAATCATCGACGGCCTGCCGGAGTCGATCATCAGTCAGGGCCCGGTGGCCATGAAGAACGGCTGGACCCCGCTGAACTACGACGGCAACTGGCACGTCAACTGCCTGGCGGTCACCGACAAGTGGAGTCTCGCGGTCATGCTCCGGTACCCGCAGCGGAGCGGCCTCGACTACGGCGCGCAGGTCTGCGCCAGCGTCGCCGCCCAACTCGTCACCCCGCAGCCCGGTGCCGCCCTCAAGGTGCCGCAGCAGCCGGCCGGGAAGGTCTGATGGCCAGCGAGCGCCGTACGCGGGGCGGCGCCACCTCGATCGTCCGGACGGTCGCCATCGCGGCCATCCTGATCGGACTCGTGCTCGTCTCGCTGCGCCTGCTGCCCGGCTCGCCGTTCGAGTCCGAGGCGGCGGCGCGCTGGGGTGCCCCGACCGGGCCGGCGGACCGGTCCACCGGTGCGCCCAGCGACCGCAGCGTCCGCCCGTCGCCGTCGCCCAGCCCCTCGCTGGAGCCCCTGCCCTTCGCGGCCGACGACCTGACCGATCTGGACCTCGACGGCTGGTACGCGTGGAGCGTGCTGGACCGCCGCACCGGCGAGATCATCGGCTCGGAGAACATGGCCGAGACCAGCACCACCGCCTCGCTGATCAAGTCCTGGATCGTCGCCGACTACCTGCGCCGTACGGCGGAAGCGGGCAGGACCCCGAGCGACGCGAAGCTGGCCGACGCCACGAAGATCATCCGGGACAGCGACAACACCCGGACGCAGCAGTTCTACAACAGCCTCGGAGGCTCGGCGTCGATCAAGCGGCTGCTGTCCCTGTGCAAGCTGACCGACAGCAGCGTCGCGGCCGACGGCGGCTGGAGCCGCACCAACCTGTCCCCCCGGGACACCGCCCGCCTCGGCCAGTGCATCGTCGAGGGCCGGGCCGCGGGCCCGGAGTGGACGGAGTGGCTGCTCAACGAGATGCGGCTGGTACGCGGCGCGGGCGACTTCGGCATCCGCAAGGCGTTCCCGGCGGCCGAGCGGAAGACCATCGCGATCAAGAACGGGTGGGTGGACCGCACCCGCGAGCAGGAGAACCACGTCAACTGCCTCGCGATCGGCGACACCTGGACGATGGGCGTGATGCTGCGGTACCCGATCGAGAAGGGCTACGAGTACGGCATGCAGGGCTGCCAGAAGATCACCGCAGCCCTGCTCACCCGCCCCTAGAGCGGGCGCTCAGCCCTCGAAGAAGGCGGGACCTCCGGCCGGCAGCTCCGGGACGGCGCCGGCGGCGGCCGCGCGGGCGGCGAACTCGCGCAGGCCGGCCACCTGGCGGTCGCCGAGGCTGAAGTCGAGCGTGCGGAAGTACGTCGCCAGGGTGTCCGCGTCGAAGGACTCCCAGCGGGCGGCCGCCTCGGCGACCTGGTCCAGCTCCGCGAGGCACAGGTCCCGCGAGCGCAGGAACGCCTCGTGCACCTCCTTGACGAGGCCCGGGTGGGCGGCGGCGAAGTCCCGGCGTACCGCCCAGACCGCGAAGACCATCGGCAGGCCGCTCCACTCGCGCCAGGCCTGCCCGAGGTCGGTGACCGTGAGGCCGCGCTGCGGCGCCTCGTAGAGGGCGCGCAGCGCCACGTCGCCGATCAGGACCCCGGCGTCCGCCTCCAGCAGCATCTGGGTGAGGTCCGGCGGGCAGCGGAAGTACTCGGGGTGCACCCCGTACCGGTCGGCGAGCAGCAGCTGCGCCAGCAGGACGCCGGTCCGCGAGGTCGAGCCGAGCGCCACCCGGCGCCGGTCCAGCTCGGCCAGCGGCCGGGTGGAGACGATGTTGACCGAGAGCACCGGACCGTCGCTGCCGACCGCCAGGTCGGGCAGGAGCAGCAGGTCGTCGGCGTTCTTCAGGTACTCGACGAGCGTGATCGGGCCGATGTCCAGGTCACCGGCGACCAGGGCGGCGCTCAGCCGGTCGGGCGAGTCCTTGTGCAGGTCGACGTCGATCAGGGCGCCCGAGCGCATCAGCCCCCAGTAGATCGGTAGGCAGTTCAGGAACTGGATGTGCCCGACCCGGGGGCGCGCGACGTGCTCGACCATGCCCCGACCGTATCCCCCGTGACCTGGGCCGGCTCGCCGGGCCGGGCGGGAGTGGCCGATACCGCAGCGATCCGCGTCCCGGCGGGGTCGGTCCGCGGCACGGGGTGTCCGACGGTCCGGTTCCGCCGCGCCGCGCGGGCCACGAACGGCACGAACGCCCCGACGACCAGCAGGCCGGCCAGCCCGAGGCCGGCGATCAGCGGGCGCGGTGGGACCACCGCCAGGAGGACGCCGCCGACCAGGTAGCCGACCATCGAGCCGCCCTGCACCACCGCGCCCTTGACGGCGTACGCCCGGGCCCGCGACGCCTCCGGCACCCGTCGGGCGGTCAGCACGTTGGCGAATACGTTGTCGCTTCCGTTGGCCGCGCCTCCGAGGAGCCAGAGCGGGATCAGCAGCGCCGCCGCGGGGACGGTGGCGGCGAGCGCGACCATCAGCGCGCAGCCCCCGAGGGCGAGCAGGACCCCACCGAGCAGCGCGCCGTCGTCGGTGAGCCGCCGGGACAGTCGGGCCGCGAGCCAGCTGCCCGGCAGCAGGCCGGCCATCCAGGCGGCGCCGACCAGGCCGTACATGGTGGCCGAACCGTCAAGCGTCTCCCGGATGAAGAACACCTCGACCACGTTGATGCCGCCGACGGCGGTGATCACCGCCGCGGTCGTCACCACCATCGTCAGCAGCAACGGGTCGCGCCGCAGCCGCCAGGCCGGCGCCGCGGCTGCCGCACCCCCAGGGACCACGCCGCGTCGCCCGCCCCGTCGGGTACGTATCAGCAGCCCGGCGACGACAAGCGCGAGATAGCACGCCGCGTTCAGCAGCAGCGGTAGGCGGGCGCCGAACTGCCCGACCAGGAGCCCGGCGAGCACCGGGCCGCCGAGCGCGCCCACGGAGACGGCGGTCTGCTGGATGGCGCTGGCCCGGGGCAGGTCCTCCTCGCGCACCATGGCCGGGAGCAGGGCGGCCAGGCAGGGTTGGGTCACCGCGAGCCCGCAGGCGAGCACGCCCACCAGCGCGACGACCGCCACCGGGTGCTCGGTGTGCGCGAGCACAAGGCAGATCAGGGACTGGGCGGCACCGACGGTGACCAGCAGCACCCGGCTGTCGACCCGGTCGGCGAGCCGGCCGGTCAGCGGTGCCAGCGCCACGAGTGGCAGTGTCGCCGCGAGGAGCAGCCCCGAGACGGCCAGCCCGTCCGCGCCCCGCGCCTGGAGGGCCAGGGCCAGCGCGGTGGTCGCGAGGAACTCGCCGCAGATGGTGGTGCCGCGGGCCGTGGTGGCCAGCCAGACGTCGCGCCAGCGCGACGGACCAGTTGTGAAGGACATATTTCGAAAATAGTCCTTCACAACTCGCGTTTCAAGCCCCCGGGCCCTACGCCAACGGCACGACCTTGTAGTGGATCGCGACCGCGCGGGCGCCGGCCGGCGGCTCCGGCCGGTTCCGTTTCCGGTACGGGTCGAGCAACTCCGCCACCGCCCGGTTCAGCTCCGCCAACTCCTCGGCCGTCAGCACCAGGGTGCTGTCGCTGAACAGCGCCGCCTCGTACCACTCGGTCGGCTCGTCGCCCGCCCGCCGCAACCAGTCCCGGGTGCGGTCCAGCTCGCGGACCGCGTACGCCTCGACGAGGGCCTGTTCGGCGGCCCGGGCCTCCGGACCGGCATCCCGACCCGGGTCGACCATCAAGCCCCGACCCACGGCTCGCCAGACCCGCTCCCTGGCGTCACCCCGGCTCGGCGCCACCTCGACCAGGCCGAACTTCGCGAGCGCCCGCAGGTGGTAGCTCGTCGCGCTCGGCGACAACCCGACGATCTCGGCGCAGTCGGTCGCCGTCGCACCGCCCTCGTTGGTGCTCAGGTGCTCCAGGATCGCGATCCGGGCCGGGTGGGCCAGCGCCCGCATCACCTGCGGGTCGCTGATCGTCCGGCGCGCCTCGGTGTGCGGCTCGGTCATACCGACATGATCCCGCCGCCCGGACCCGTCGGGCCAACCGCCCCGACGACCGGCACCGCCGGAGTCGCGTCAGCTTCCGGAAAATCGGTGGAGGGGCGCGCGACCTCGGCGTAAGCTGGCAGGCCGCTTGACGGCCGAGGTGAGCTTCGCACCGCACCGGACGTCCCCGCGCCGGACGCCGGCCATCCGCGCCCGGACACGCGAGCGATCAGCGGATGACCTCAAGGGGAAATCAGCGTGACCGCAACCGACCTCACTCTGGACGACGACCTCGCCGCGGAACGTGCGCACCTCGACCTCTCCCGGGCCGCCCTGCGGCGGATGCGCGAACGGGCCGAGGCGCTCTTCGCCACCGGCGACACGGTGGCCGGGGACGCGTACACCGCCGAGCAGCTCGGCCGGCACCTCGCCCGCCGGGTCGCCGAACTCGCCGACGACCCCACCACGCCGCTCTTCTTCGGCCGGCTCGACTTCGGCCACGAGGACGCGGACCACGCCGGCCGGCGCTACCACGTGGGGCGCCGCCACGTCACCGACGACCTGGGCGAGCCGCTGGTGCTGGACTGGCGGGCCCCGGTGTCCCGCTCGTTCTACCGGGCCAGCGCCCGGGACCCGCAGGGCGTCGCGGTACGACGGCGCTTCGGTTTCAACAACGGCGCGCTTACCAGCTTCGAGGACGAGCACCTGGACCGGGGCGAGGAATTGGGGACGGCCAGCCGGATCCTCACCGCCGAGATCGAGCGGCCCCGCGTCGGGCCGATGCGGGACATCGTCGCCACCATCCAGCCGGAGCAGGACGAACTGGTCCGGGCCGACCTGGCCGACTCGATCTGCGTGCAGGGGGCGCCGGGCACCGGGAAGACGGCCGTCGGCCTGCACCGGGCCGCCTACCTGCTCTACCTGCACCGGGAACGGCTGCGCCGGGCCGGCGTGCTGATCGTCGGGCCGAACCGGGCCTTCCTGTCGTACATCGCCGCGGTCCTGCCGGCGCTCGGCGAGGTCGAGGTCGAGCAGGCCACTGTGGAGGACCTGGTCGCCCGGGTGCCGGTGCGCGCGGTCGACGAGCCCGCCGTCGCGACGGTCAAGCACGACGTCCGGATGGCCGAGGTGCTGCGCCGGGCCGTCGACGCGTACGTCGGCGAACCGGTCGAGCCGATCGCGGTCTCCGACGGGTCGTTCCGCTGGCGGATCGGTCTGGAGCCGCTGCACCGGGTGGTCGAGGAGACCCGCCGGGAAGGGCTGCCGTACGCCGTGGGCCGCGACCGGGTCCGGGCGCGGGTGGTCGGCCTGCTGCAACGGCAGGCCGAGGCGCGCCGGGCCGAGTCGCCGAGCGACGCCTGGCTGCGCCGGATGGCGAAGTCGAAGCCGGTGACCACCTTCCTCGACGCGGTGTGGCCGGCGCTCGACCCGGAGGGTCTGCTCCACGCGCTGCTCACCGATCCGCGACGGCTGGCCGCCGCGGCGGACGGCCTGCTCACCACCGAGGAGCAGGCACTGCTCACCAGCCCGGGCGCCGGCACGAGGCCGGGCCGGACGCCGAAGGCGACCCGCTGGACCGCCGCCGACGCGGTGCTGCTCGACGAGGGGGCGGGCCTGATCGAGCGGCCGGCCGGCTACGGGCACGTGGTGGTGGACGAGGCGCAGGACCTCTCGCCGATGCAGTGCCGGGCGATCGCCCGGCGCAGCGAGCACGGCTCCATCACCCTGCTCGGCGATCTCGCGCAGGGCACCGCGCCGTGGGCCGCCCGGGACTGGCGCGAGACGCTGCGCCACCTCGGCAAGCCGGACGCGGCGGTGGTGCCGCTGACGGTCGGTTTCCGGGTGCCCGCGGCGGTGGTCGCGTTCGCCAACCGGCTGCTCCCGTCGCTCGCCGTGGACGTGCCACCGGCCGAGTCGCTGCGCCGCGACGGCGCGCTGGACGTGCGTACCGTCGCGGATCCGGTTCCGGCGACGGTGGCCGAGGTGCGCGCGGCGCTGGCACACGAGGGTTCGGTGGCCGTGATCGCGGCGGACCGCACGGTCGACCGGTTGCGCGCCACCCTCGCCGCCGCGGGGTCCAGACCGCGACCGCCGACGACCCGGCCACCGCGGCGCGCGTCACGGTGGTGCCCGCGACGCTGGTCAAGGGCCTGGAGTACGACCATGTCGTCGTGGTCGAGCCGGCGGACATCGTGGCGGCCGAGCCGCGCGGCCTGCACCGCCTCTACGTGGTGCTCACCCGGGCGGTCTCCCGGCTGGCGGTGCTGCACAGCGCGCCGCTGCCCGCCCCGCTGACCGGCGACTCAGCCGGACAGGGCTGAGGCGACCTCCCGCAGCGGCCGGGCCGACTCGCCGAGCGGCACGGTGAACGCCAGCCAGGAGCCGTCGGTGAAGTCGATCCGCAGCCGGCGGGGATTGAGCCGGTACCAGCCGACGCGCGCCCCGGCCACGGCGGCCCGGGGCAGCGCGAACCGGACCTCGAGATCGGACCGGGCCCGGTCGTCCGCCGCCGCGCCGGAGGTAAGCGTCATCCGGCCGGTGGTGGCGAGCAGCAGCCGCTTGTCGGTCACCGCCAGGACGCTCTCGCGCAGGTCGGTGACCTTGCCGACGGTCAGTGCGTGGCGCAGCAGGGACGCCGCGGAGCCGGGCCCGCCTCGACCGCTGACACCGAAGAAGAGCCGGGTGACGGCGTCGTCCAGCCGGCCGAAGGTGATGATCGGACCCAGCACGTTGAGCACGACGCCGAGGAACCCGGGCCCGCCCCCGTCGGCGGGCGGCTGCGGCGGCTGCGGATCGGCCGGGCCCGCACCCATCCCCTCGCGGGCCTGCGCGAGGGCCCGGAGCTGCTCGCCCGGGTCGAGCAACCGGGCCAGGCCCTCCGCGTACCGCTCCCGCCGGCCGTCCACCGGGTCAGTGGTCATCGTGGCCGCGGGGTCCGGTGGGCCCGCCTCCCGGAGTGCCGATGACCTCACCGACCAGCTCGCGGACCTGCGCCGCCGCGGCCTCCTGGGCCCGGCGGGCGGCGGTGGTGAACTCCTCGGCGAGGGTGTACGAATCGAGCCGCATCGCCCGGGCGTCCAACTCGGACGACAGGATCCCGCCGTCGGCGGCGGCGGTGACCCGGACCAGGCCGGAGTCGCTGACCCCCACCGCGCTGGTCTCCTCGATCTCGCTCATCCGCGCCGCCAGTTCCCGCTGCCAACCGTCCAGATTGCGGGCCAGCGCCTCGATCCGGTCCAGGCCGGGGAAGGCCATGTCCGTACCTCTCTCAGGGCAGGATGCTGTCGAAGACGTTCTGCACGCCCTTGGTGTACGGGCCGAGGTCCTCACGGTACGTGCCGTCGACCAGGTAGTTGCGGTCCTTCGTGCCGTCGGCGACGTCGTGCAGCCCGACCGTGGTGTCCAGCGCCGCCCCGCCGAAGCCCGGGATGTTCACAGGTGACGCGTAGTTGATCGCGATCTTTCCCGGGAACAGCATCGTGAACCGTTCGATCTGGAACGCCCGCCCCTCGGCCGTCCAGCCGTTGCGGGTCAGCATCTTGTACTGCTTCTTCCGCTTCTTCAGCTCCATGACGTCCTTGGCGTACTTCATCAGCTGGCCGGAGACCTTGGCCAGCCGGGCGGCCAGCCGGGTCAGCACCTCGGCGAGCCGGGCGACGATCTTGACCATCCGGCCGACCGTCGCGGCCAGCCGGGCAAGTACGCGGACCACCGTGGCGGCCAGGGACACGCCCGCGCTCAGCACCGCCGCCACCGCGGCGATGATGACCTCGGTGAGGAACCAGAGCAGGAACTCCAGGATCAACTCGACCAGCAGGTTGAACGCGTCCACCGCCGCGTTCGCCGCGTCGACCAGCACCTCCTTGGTGCCCTCCAGGCCGCGCGCCAGCTCCTCGATCGCCTCCTCCACCGACTGCATCGAGGCGTGGAAGCTCTCCGCGGCGTCCCCGCTCCACGCGCCCCGCAGCCGGGCCCGGTCGGCGATCTGCTCACCGGCGATCTCCCGGACCGCCTCCCCCGTGGTCAGGCAGAGCTGGGCCGCCCGCAGCAGGTCGTCGGGCTCACCGGCCACCAGCTCCAGCAACTGCTCGAACGGCCAGAGCACGGCGTTCGACAGCGGCTTGAACGGGTCCGGCGTGCCGGACACGATCTGCTCGAAGTACGTCCGGTTGCGCTGCAGGGCCTCGGTGCTCATCCCGCCCCCTCACCTGCCGCCGAAGCCCGGTGCCGGCGCCACCACGTCGGGAGCGGCGGGGCGACCCGGCACGAAGAGATCGGTGTTGGCGACGTCGGCGCCGGTGTAGGCGTCGGCCGTGTCGGTCAGTCCCTCGGCGATGTCCGCCATGACGTCGGCGGCGTCCGCCAGCCCCCGCAGGCACGCCTCGAACTGCTCCGCGTACGCGGCGGCGAGGCCGAACGACGCCGGCAGCACGCCGAACGCGTGTCGCGGGACCTGCCCGTCACCGAGTGCGCGGTGCAGTTCCCGGAACCGGTCGGCGCGGTCCCGTGAGGCCGCCGCGAACGCGGTCAGCGCCTCCGGCTGGACATCCAACTCCCTGGCCGGGCCCGTCACGGAACCTCCCCCGCTGTGCTGAGTGCCGGATCAACCGCCGGCGATGTTCACCATAGGCGACCGGCCCCGTCCCGGCCGTCCCGCTCCGCGGTGCCGGGTGGCAGGGCGGTGGTAGACCTGGAGAGGCCCCGATGCCGTCACCCCCGAGGAGCGCACCGTGATCCTCGCCCGTGCCGTCCAGGCGACCCGCCGCTACGGGGACGTGCTCGCCCTCGACCGCGTCGACCTGGAGGTGCGCTCCGGCGAGTTGGTCGGGCTGCTCGGCCCCAACGGCGCCGGCAAGAGCACGCTGCTCAACCTGCTGGTCGGCGTCCGCCGCCCGACAGCCGGCCGGGTCGAGCTGTTCGGCGGCGACCCGCGCAACCCGGCCAGCCGCCGGCTGATCGGGGTCACCCCGCAGGAGACCGGCGTCCCCCGCACGCTGCGGGTGGGCGAGGTGGTCGACTTCGTCTCCGCGCACTACCCCGATCCGGTCCCCCGGGCCGAGCTGCTCGACCGGTTCGGCCTGGGCGACCTGGTGCGGCGGCAGACCGGCGGGCTCTCCGGCGGGCAGCGGCGACGGCTGGCCGTCGCGCTGGCGTTCGCCGGCCGGCCCCGGCTGGTCCTGCTGGACGAGCCGACCACCGGCCTGGACGTGGCGGCCCGGCGCACCCTGTGGGACGCCGTCCGAGCCTTCCACGCCGACGGGGGTGCCGTGCTCCTGAGCAGCCACTACCTGGAGGAGGTCGAGGCCCTCGCCCAGCGGGTGGTGGTGATCGGCCAGGGCCGGGTGCTCGCGGACGACACGGTCGACGCGGTGCGGGGCATCGTCGGTGTGCGCCGGGTCAGCCTCGTCGTGGACGGCTCGCTGCCCGTGCTGCCCGGCGTGGTCCGCACCGAGCGGGTCGACGGGCGCACACACCTGTTCACCGCCGACGCCGACGAGCTGGTCCGGGCGCTGGTCACCGCCGGGGTCCCGTTCCGGGACCTGGAGGTGCGGCCGACCTCGCTGGAAGAGGCGTTCCTCGCCATCACCACCTCCGAGGGCCCGGCCGCCGCGACGCCGACCGGTCCGGCGCCCGCCGCCGGACAACCCGTGAGCCGCTGAGAGGACGCCGTGCAACTCGCCCTGGTCCACACCCGCTACCAGTTGCTCGAGACGCTCCGGACCCCGGTGGCGGTGGTCGGCAGCGCGTTCTTCCCGGCCGCCGCGATGCTCTTCTTCGTGGTGCCGTTCGCCGGCGGGGATCCGGTCGCCGCGACCTTCGCCACCGCCTCGATGGTCACCTTCTCGGTGCTGAGCGCCAACATCTTCCAGTACGGGGTGGGTGTGGCGGAGGACCGGGACCAGCCCTGGGACCCGTACACCCGGACCCTGCCGGCCGGGCCGGCGCCACGCTTCGCCGGCCGGATCCTGGCCGGTCTCGCGATCACCTACCTGTCCCTGACGCCCGTGGTGCTGATCGCCGCGACGCTGACCGAGGCGCGGGTGACCGCCGGGGCGTTCCTGCTGGCGACCGCCACCGTCGCCGTGGTCTCGGTGCCGTTCACGCTGCTCGGGCTCGCGATCGGATACTCGCTGCCCAGCCGCGCGGCGATCGTGGTGGCGCAGGTCGTGTTCTTTCCGCTCGCCGTTGGCGGCGGCCTGCTCACCGCGCCGGACGCGGCGCCCGGCTTCATCGAGGCGGTGGCGCCGTTCCTGCCCACTCGGGGCGCGGTCGAGCTGATGTGGGCGGCGGTCGACGACTACCCGCTGAACCCGCTCTCCATGATCATGCTCGGGGTCTGGATCGTGGGGCTGGCCGCCCTCGCCGGCTGGGCGTACCGCCGGGACGAGGGTCGCCGGTTCAGTTGATGTTTCCCCTGTTCGCACGCCGGACCGGGCTCCGGCGGTGCCACGATGCGGTCAGGGCCCGCCCCTACGGCGGCCCGTGACCGAGAGGGGCCCACGTGAGCACCGTCCCGGCGGGTACGCCCTGCTGGACCGACCTGGCCACCCCGGACCTCACCGACGCGCGGCGCTTCTACCCGGAGCTGTTCGGCTGGACCGGCCGGATCGCGCCGGAACCGGAGGCCGGTGGGTACACCGTCTTCCTCCTGGGCGGCCAGGCGGTGGCCGGGGCCGGGCCGCCGGCCATCCCCGACCAGGTGCCGATCTGGTCGGTGTACTTCGCCACCAACGACGCGGACCTGGTGGCGGGACGGGTCGAACGGGCCGGCGGGCAGGTGGTGGTGCCGCCCTTCGAGGTGTTCGACCGGGGGCGGATGGCGGTCTTCAGCGACCCGGCGGGCGCGGCCTTCAGCGTGTGGCAGCCGATGGCCATGCCGGGCGGCGAGATCTTCGGGGTGCCGGGCGCGCTGACCTGGACGGAGCTGGTCACCCCCGACCCGGAGGGCGCGAAGGTCTTCTACGAGCTGGTCTTCGGCTGGCAGCCGGAGGACCCGCCGGCCGACCCGGGCGGGCACACCGGTTGGCGCCTCGGCACCCAGATCGTCGCGGGGATGTCCACTCCGCTCGGTGACTTCCCGGCGGACACGCCCGCGTACTGGTCGGTGTACTTCGGTGCGGCCGACGTCGACGCCACAGCGGCGCGGGCCGCCGCGCTGGGCGGCGAGATCCTGGTCCCACCCCACGACGTCCCGGCTGGCCGCTACACCTCCCTCCGCGACCCCCAGGGCGCCCTCTTCCAGACCCTCACCCCACCCGCCTGATCTCCCGGCCGATCATGGAGTTGCGGTGCCCGACGAGCGGGGCTGACCGCCATGTTTCGCCCACCACACATCCATGATCGGCGAGGGTCAGCGGCGGACGGGGACGACCAGGGGGCCGTGCTCACCTTCGAGCACCCGGACCGTGGCGCGGTAGTGGCGGGAGAGGAGCTGCTCGGTGAGGACGTCGCGAGGGGGGCCGGTTGCCGCCACGCGGCCGTCGGCGAGGAGCACCATGCGGTCGGCGTACTCGCCGGCGATCGACAGGTCGTGCATGGTGGCCACCACGGTCAGCCCGTGCGCGCGGCGGAGCTGGTCGACCAGCTCGAGGACCTCCTGCTGGTGACCGATGTCCAGGGCGCTTGTCGGCTCGTCGAGGAGCAGCAGGGTGGCCCCCTGGGCCAGAGCCCGGGCCAGGAAGACGCGCTGCCGCTCACCACCGGAGAGGGTGGCCAGCTCCCGGGTGTGGAAGCCGGTGAGGTCCAGCTGGTCCAGCACGTCGTGCGCGGCGACCAGGTCGGCGGCGGACTCCCGGCCCAGCGGCGGGATGTACGGGGTCCGGCCGAGCAGGACGTAGTCCAGCACCGACATGCCGGCCGGCACCACCGGGGACTGGGCGACTGTCGCCACCACCCGGGCACGGTCCCGGCGGCGCAGCGCCCGGATCGGCGTACCGAAGAGACTGACCGCGTCCGGTGCGGGCAGCAGGCCGCCGACGGCGCGCAGCAGCGTCGACTTGCCGGCGCCGTTCGGGCCGATCACCGTGACCCACTCCCCGGCCGCGACGGTCAGGTCGACGCCGGCGAGGATCGGTACCCCGCCCAGCCGGACGTGCAGGTCACGCACCTCCACGGCGGGCGCGGCGGGCGCGGCGGCCGGGCCGGTCATCCCAGCACCCGCCGGGTGGTACGCAGGACCAGCACGAAGAACGGGCCGCCGAGCAGGGCGGTGACCACGCCGATCGGGATCTCCTCCGGGGCGGCGGCGGTCCGCGCGATGACATCGGTCAGCGCCAGGAACGCCCCGCCGAAGAGCATCGACAGCGGCAGGATCACCCGGTAGCTGGACCCGGCGAGCAGCCGTACGGTGTGCGGCACGATGATCCCCACGAAGCCGATCAGCCCGGACGCGGAGACCGCGGCGGCGGTGCCGAGCGAGGCGGCGGCGATCAGCAGGTAGCGCGACCGTTGCGGGTGCAGGCCCAGGCTGCTCGCCTCGTCGTCACCGACGGACAGCACGTCCAGCTCGCGCCGGTGCAGCAGCACCACCACGGCGGTGAGCAGGAAGTACGGCAGGACGAGCCGGACGTCGTGCCAGCCGGCGGTGGCGAGCCGGCCGAGCAGCCAGGAGTAGACCTGCTGGATGCTGTCCGAGTTGCGCTGCAGCAGGTAGGTCTGCCCGGCGGAGAGGAACGCGGCGACCGCCACCCCGGCCAGGATCAGCGTCGCCGGGGAGCGGCCCCGGCCGCCGGAGGAGCCGAGCAGGTACGTCATGAGGACCGCGCCGACCGCGCCGACGAACGCGGCCAGCGGGACGGTGACCGGCAGCCCGGTGATCGCGCCTCCCGCGCCCACCCCGGCGGTGATCACCACGGTGACCGCCAGCCCGGCCCCGGCGGCGACGCCGAGCAGGTACGGATCGGCCAGCGGGTTGCGGAACACGCCCTGGTACGCGCCGCCGGCGAGGGCGAGCAGCCCGCCGACCAGCAGACCGAGCACGGCACGGGGCAGCCGTAGCTCGGTCACGATGGCGATCTCCCGTTCGGTCAGCCCGCTGTCGAGGCGTACTCCGGGAAGGAGGTTCAGCAGCTCCACCGCGACGCTGCCCGGCGGCAGGCTGACCGGGCCGAGCGACACGCCCGCGACCAGGGCGACGAGCACCGCGGCCAGGCCGGCGGCCAGCCAGCGTGGGCGGAGGCCCGCCGGCCGGGGCACCTGCGGCGCCCGGGCCGGCGGGAAGGAAGGGCCCCTTTTTAACGCCTGCTGCATGGAAAGGGTCCCCTGTTAACGCCCGGCGACGGCGAGCGTCACGCCGGCACCTTGGCGACCGCGTCGATGATCGTGCGGAGCAGGTCGACGACGCGCGGGCCCCAGCGCGAGGCGATGTCGTCGTCGAGCGCCACGACCTGGTTGTTCTTGACCGCGGTGATCCCCGCCCAGCCGGCCCGGGCCTTGACCGTGTCCGCGCTCTGCTGGCAGCACTTGGTGTCGGCGAGGAAGACGAAGTCCGGGTTGGCCTTGACGATGACCTCCTGGGAGAGCTGCGGGTAGCCGCCGCTCTTGCCGTCCGCGTCGGCCGCGTCGGCGATGTTCTCCAGGCCGGCGAGCGTGTACAGCGAGCCGATGAAGGTCTTGCTGGTGGCCGTGTACAGCTCGGGACCCAGCTCGTGGAAGTAGGTCAGCTTCTCCGACCGCTGCGGCAGGTCGGCGACCAGCTTGGCGATGTCGTCCTTCATCCGCTGCACCACGTCGGCGGCCTCGGCCGGGTGCCCGGTCAGCGTGCCCAGGTCGGTGATCTGCCGGTAGGTGTCGTCGAGCGTGGTCGCGGCCGGGGTGATGACCACCGGGATCTTCAGCTTGCCGAGCTGCTCCACGACCTTGTTGCGGTCGTCGGAGAGCACCACCAGGTCCGGGTTCCGGGCGGCGATCGCCTCCGCGTTCGGCTGGAAGCCGGAGAGGTCGCTCTTGGGCGCCTCGGGCGGGTAGTTCGAGTTGTCGTCGACGGCGGTCACCTGCTTGCCGGCGCCGATCGCGAAGAGCATCTCGGTGGTCGTCGGCGACAGCGAGATGATCTTCTCCGGCCGCTTTTCGAGGGTCACCGGGCCGACGGTGACCGGGAAGGTCGCGGCGGCCGACGCGCTGCCGCCGGTCGCGGGGGTGTCGGAGGTCTTCTCGGCGCAGGCGCCGAGGGCGAGCGCCGCCACCGCGAGGGTCGCGGCGAAGAGCCGGGGGGTACGTCTGGACATCGGTCCTCCTGTCGGTCGAGGATCGTGGTGCTTCGCCGACAGGGAGCCCGGGGCGCCCGTCCGCGAGGCGCCCTTCCTCGAGAGCGCGAATCGCGACCGACCGCAGGCGACCTGGCTCGTCCCCGATGATCGGGGCATCACAGTTGCGGGACAGCGCCGGTTTCGCACCGGCTTCGCTGCGGGATGGTCGGTAAGACGGTAGCGCACGCTCGGACCGTTCCCACCGAGGTGGTGGGTGGGGTGGGGCCCCGTCGGGGGGCGGGACGGGGCCCCACCTGTTCTCAGGAGGCGGTGATGGTGACGTTGTCCACAGCCGCCTCGACGAGGCTCGCTCCGGAGGCGTCCGCCGCCTCGACCTGGATCCGGACGGACTGGCCGGCGTACGGGCTCAGGTTCAAGCTCGCCACCGCCCAGGAACCGTTGCGGTTGGTGGCCGCGCCCGCCTGGTTGAGCAGCGTGGTGGTGCCGCCGCTGTGCACGACGCTGACCCGGAGGTAGTCGGCCGACGACGAGTTCGAGCCATGGGCCAGGTACCACGCCAGGGACAGCGTCAGCGTGCCGCTCGACGGCAGGGTCACCGCCGGGGAGCGGGCGCTTGTCACGCCACCGTCGATGTCGTAGTCACCCGCTCCGGTCCCGGCGAGCCGGCCGGTGACCAGGTCGTTGCTGCCGGCGTACGGGGTGAGCTGCTTGGCGCCGCTGGAGTTGGTCGCCTGGGCGGCGCCCCGCTCCCACGCCCCGGTCGTCGCGGTGTCGGTGCCGTTCGGGTTGATCGTCCAGCCGGTCGCGGTCTCGAAGGTGTCCGACCACACCGTCGTGCCGCCGCCACCGCCGCCGCAGTACTGGCCGTCCTTGCCGATCGCCCGGTACGGGCAGTCGGCGTACTCGGCCAGGATCAGCACCGCGTCGCGGTTGCGCGAGGTCTCGCGCGGGATGACCTCGTCGGGCGGGTAGAAGCCGCCACCGCTGGCCGAGCCCGGGTACATCTCGAAGGTGTACGCCCAGATGCCGTGCTGCCCCCACATCCAGTCGATGCTGGTGCCGTCGGCGATGTAGAGGTCACTGGACTGCTCGGGGGTGTACCCGTTGGTGGCCGCCATCTGCTGGCCGATGGTGGCGAAGGTGTTGTACTGGTCGGCGCTCATTCCCGGCGCGGTGTTGTTGTACGTGTAGCCGAACGGCCAGAGCACCAGCTGGGAGTAGGTGTGGAAGTCGATGTTGGCTTTGATCTGCTGCACGCCGCCGACGACCCGGCTGTTGACGAAGTTGCGCAGCGCCTGCGTCTCCGGGGCGGAGAACGCCGACGGGCCCCGGTAGGTGTCCGACGAGGTCGAGCCGGACGAGCCGCCGCAGCAGCCCCACTGGTAGGACCAGTTGCGGTTGAGGTCGGTGCCGACGTACGACGAGCCGCTGTTCGGCTGCCGGTTCTTCCGCCAGGAGCGGTACGAGCCGGTGGCGATGTCGTACTCGCTGCCGTCCGGGTTGACCGTCGGCACGATCCAGATCTCCCGGCTGTTGACGATGTTCGTGATCCGGGAGTCCGAGCCGTAGTTGTCGGTGAAGAGGTTGAGCAGGTAGACCGCCATCTCGACGGTCAGGTGCTCCCGGGCATGCTGCTGGGCGTTGAAGAGGATCTCCGGCTCGTTCTCGTCGGTGGCGACGTTGTCGGAGATCTTCACCGCCATCAGGTCCCGGCCCTCGTACGAGCTGCCGATGCTGATCTTCCGGGCGATGGACGGGTGGTCGGCGACCACCTTGTTCACCGCGGCCGTCAGCTCGGCGTAGTTGTGGTAGGCGGAGTCGGCGGGCGGGAAGTCGAGGGTGCCCATCTCACCGTCGGCGTGGTCGTGGCCCCGATCGGTGGGCGACGCGGCGACCGCCTCGAGCCGGAAGCCCAGCCGGGTGATGGCGGCGGCCTCGGCGCTGGTGGCGGAGACGTGCAGGACGCCGTGCTCGGAGTAGTCGATCGACGCGCCGGTGCGGGCGACCGCGGTGCGGTCGGCCACCGTACGCGGGCCGAGCACCCGGTACTGGGCGGCGGCGGGTTCGCCGGAGCGGTCCGGGCTCGGCTGCGCGGAGACCGGTGCGGCGACGAGGGTGAGAATGCCGAGCCCCGCGGCGCAGGCGAGCGCGAGGCGACGGCGGAGGGTGGGAGAGCGGAAGGCCATGGACAACCTCCTGGGCGGCGCGGGAGATCGTTCCCGCGTGGTGGGCAAACTCCACCACCCGTCACATGGTCATATCAACATCCATCCATTCCTACTTTCCATGCCAGCCTGATCCTCACATCGGCAAGGATTTTCCATCCGCCGACCTATGGCGAAACTTCCTTCCAGACGAGAGACTGACCGGCGACGATGCCCCACCTCTCCCGTGGAGTACCGATGCACAGACGACGTCTCGGCGGGGCCGCCCTCGCCGGCCTCACCGCTCTCGCCCTCCTCGGCACGACGGCGCCCGCCGGCGCGGCGCCCCTCGCGGCACCGGCCGGCCGGCCGGTCGTCCACGACGAACAGATCACCTTCCATGAATGGTCCCGCTACCCCGACTGGCGTCGCGGCACCCACGCCGGTACCCGGGCGGTGCCCGGTGCCCGCCCCGGCCTGACCCTCGCCCGCCCGGCCGGGACCACCGCGTACACCGACCCGCACACCGGGACCACCCGCACCTGGGAGTACGCGACCTGGACCTCGCCGCTGACCCGGGTCGGGTTCGACGCCACCGAGCTGATCGCCTCCTGGAACGCGCAGACCCCGGCCGGCACCTGGATCCAGGTCGAGATGCAGGGCACCTACAACACCGGCGACCAGACCCCCTGGTACGTCATGGGGCGCTGGGCCTCGGGTGACGCCGACATCAAGCGCACAAGCGTGAACCGGCAGGGCGACCCCTGGTCGACGATCTGGACCGACACCTTCAGCATCGACGACGCCGACGCCGGCGTGCTGCTGCGGGAGTACCAACTGCGACTCACCCTCTACCGGGCGCCCGGCCAGCAGGCCGCGCCGGTGGTGCGGATGCTCGGCGCGATGAGCTCCACGGTGCCGGACCGGTTCAACGTCAGCCCGAGCGCCGGCGGCATCGCCTGGGGCGTCGAGCTGCCGGTGCCGCGCTACTCACAGAACGTCCACAGTGGTCACTACCCGGAGTACGACGGCGGCGGCCAGGCCTGGTGTTCCCCCACCTCCACCACGATGGTCATCGAGTACTGGGGCCGGAAGGCGTCCGAGGAGGACACCGCCTGGGTGGACCCGACCTACCCGGACCCGACGGTCAACCACGCCGCCCGGATGGTCTACGACTACACCTACGACGGCGCGGGGAACTGGCCGTTCAACACGGCGTACGCGGCGAGCTTCCGGGGCCTCGAGGGGCGGGTCACCCGACTGCACTCACTGGACGAGGTGGAGCGCTTCATCGCCGCCGGTATCCCCGTGGTGACCAGCCAGTCCTTCCTCGCCAGCGAGCTGGACGGGTCGAACTACGGCACCTCCGGGCACCTCTTCGTGATCGTCGGGTTCACCGCCGACGGCGACGTGATCGTCAACGACCCCGCCTCGTCCAGCAACGACGAGGTGCGCAACGTCTACCAGCGGGAGCAGTTCGAGCAGATCTGGCTGCGGACCAAGCGGATCAACGCCAACGGCGGGGTGTCCGGCGGCTCCGGCGGCGTGGTCTACCTGATCAAGCCCGAGCGGCTCCCCTGGCCGCACGTGCCGGGCAGCACCAACTGGTGAGGCGCCCTGGCCGGGAGGGCGACGCGCCCTCCCGGTCAGGCCTTCGGCCCGTCCTCGTCCTCGCCGGCCAGGGCGGAGCGCAGCCGCTCCTTCTCGGTACGGCGCCGCTCGGCGGCCTCCGCCATCTCCTCGGCCATCTCGTCCCGCCAGGGGCGCAGCAGGAAGAAGGAGGCGGCCGCCGAGAAGATCAGGGCCACCATCAGCTTCAGGAACAGGTTCATCTCGACGAACCAGAGGGCCGCCAGCACGACGGCGAACAGCCCGATCCGGCCCAGCGTGTACTTGACCGCCGCGCTCATCTCCGCACTCCGTTCTCCGCCGCCGGCGGCGACGGCCTCAGCCCGTCCGCCGGGCGAGCCACCGCACGCCGTGGAACCACACAACCGCGTACCCGAGGGTGAAGGCCGCCGCACCCAGACCGCCCGAGACCAGCGGCGGCAGACCGGCGGCCAGCCCGGCCACCACCAGCCCGGCGGTCAGCCCGACCCCGACGGCCACCAGTGCCGCCACCACGCGCGCGGCCCCGAACTCCCAGGCGCGGAAATCCTCCCAGTAGAGCCACACCGGCAGGATCACCGCCAGCCACCCGTTGGCCCGCCCGAAGTCGCCGGCGCCGAACGAGGTGAACGCCCAGTCGAAGAGCACCACGGCCAGCACCCCGATGACGAAGCCGGCGAGGCTCACCCCGAGCAGGTCGCCCAGGGTCACGATGCGACCCTCGGCATCTCGCCGGGGAAAGCCGCTCTGCTGCTCGGTCATGGTCCTACGAGGGTACGTGCCGGTCAGGCCCAGACCTGCTGCGGCTCGGCCCGTCGCTCGGCGAGGGTCGGCGCGGCGTCGTACTCGCGCACCACCTCGTAGCGGGTGTTGCGCTCGACCGGCCGGAAGCCGGCGTCCCAGATCAGGTTCAGCAGGTCCTCGCGGTGCATGGTGTTCGGCGTGCCGTACGAGTCCGCGTCGTGCGTGATCTTGTACTCCACGACGGAGCCGTCCAGGTCATCCACACCGAAGTTGAGCGAGAGCTGGGCCACCGAGAGGCCGTGCATCACCCAGAAGCACTTCACGTGCGGGACGTTGTCGAAGAGCAGCCGGGACACCGCGAACGTCTTCAGCGACTCCGCCGGGGACGCCATCGTGGTGCGCGCCTGGATCCGGTTGCGGATCTTGCCGTCCGCCGAGTCGACGAAGTCGTGCTGGTAGCGCAGCGGGATGAAGACCGCGAAGCCACCGGTCTCGTCCTGCAGCTCGCGCAGCCGCAGCACGTGGTCGACCCGGTGCCGGGGCTCCTCGATGTGGCCGTACAGCATGGTCGACGGCGTCTTCATGCCCTTGCTGTGCGCCAGCCGGTGGATGCGCGACCAGTCCTCCCAGTGGCAGGCGTGGTCGACGATGTGCTGCCGGACCTCCCAGTCGAAGATCTCCGCGCCGCCGCCGGTCAGCGACTCCAGGCCGGCGTCCATCAGCTCGTCGAGGATCTCGTCGGCGCTCAGGCCACTGATCTTCTCGAACCACTGCACCTCGGTCGCGGTGAAGCACTTGAGTTTGACGTTCGGCAGGGCCGCCTTCAGCTCCCGCAGCACCTTCGGGTAGTAGCGCCACGGCAGCGTCGGGTGCAGGCCGTTGACGATGTGCAGCTCGGTGAGCTGCTCGTCCTCCATCTCCTTGGCCTTGCGGACCGCCTCGTCGATGCGCATCGTGTACGCGTCCTTCTCGCCCGGCTTGCGCTGGAACGAGCAGTACGCGCAGCTCGCGCTGCACACGTTTGTCAGGTTGAGGTGCCGGTTGACGTTGAACATCACCCGGTCGCCGTTGAGCTCGGTGCGGCGGTGGTGCGCGAGCCGACCCAGCCAGGTCAGGTCGTCGCTCTCGTAGAGGGCGATCCCGTCCTCGCGGGTCAGCCGCTCGCCGGCGTACACCTTCGCTTCGAGCTCGCGCTTGAGTCCGGCGTCCATGTCCAGCCCCGTCCCTTCACCTGCGGTCCCGGTCGAGCCTACGTCGGCCGGCGGGTCCACCGTCAGCGCGGTCGGCGGGCAGCGACACACTTCACCACACTCACAGCCACCCGTTACCAGGCGACGCATCGACATCGTTGCCCGCGTGCGGTAAGACAGGGTGGGGCGCGACACACACCACTGGTAGCGTCCTGACGCCGCGCGCACGAGGCGCGGTGCAGACGCCGGACGGGGAGCGGAATGGGCGACAGCGGCCACGGACGACGACAGCCTCGACACAGGCCGGTGATCTCGCCGGTGCTGCGCCCGAAGCTCTGGTCGGCCCTGCTCGGCGCCATCGCCGCCGCCGCGCTGAGCGCACCCGCGTACGCCGACCCGCCGCTACCCACCACCGTGCCTGACTCGGGTGCCCGGCCGGTGTTGTCCGGCCCGATCACCCTGCCCGGCGGCGTGCCGCTCGCGCCCACCCCCGGCGCGCCGGTCAACCTCGTCAACGGGCCGCTGGCCGCACAGATCTACGCCGTCGAGGCGCGGATCGGCCAGCTCGGCGACGAGCTGCTCCTGCAGCGGCAGCAGCGCACCGAGGCGGAGACGCAGCTCGCCACGGCCGAGCGCGACCTGGCCCTGGCCCGGGACGCCCTGGCCCGGGCACAGGAGCGCGCCGACACGGCCGTTGCCGACGCGATCAAGGCCGCCGCCGCGCTGCCGCCCGGCGGGTTCGCGACCGACCTGCACGATCTCAGCCAACTCTCTCGGATCGCCCGGGGCGAGGAGGTCGAGGGCGGCGACACCACCGCCGCCACCCGGGAGCTCAACCGGGCCCGCACCGGCGAGCAGGCGGCCCAGCAGGCGCTGGCGGCGGCCCATGGCCGGGTGCAGACCGCGCGCGCCGCGTACACGACCGGCGAGCAGGTGCTTCGCGCCGAGGAGGCGAAGCTCGCCCAGCTACGCCGGGACAACGCCGCTCAGCTCATCGAGCTGGAACGCCAGCAGGAGGCGGCCGAGCAGGCCCTCGGTGCCGGGTACATCGGCAACGAGACGGCGAACGGGCTCGCCGCGCACCCCACCGCCCTGAAGGCGGTCGCGTACGCGAGGGCCCAGCTCGGCGACCCGTACCTGTGGGCGGCCGAGGGGCCGGACCGGTTCGACTGCTCGGGCCTGATCTGGGCCGCGTACCGGTCGGCCGGCTACTACGACCTGCCCCGGGTCTCCCGCGACCAGTACTACGCGACCCGCCACCGCACCGTCGCCCGCACCGCCCTGCTCCCCGGCGACCTGGTCTTCTTCGCCTCCGGGTCGAGCTGGACGAGCATCCACCACATGGGCATGTACATCGGCGGCGGCAAGATGATCCACGCCCCGAGAACCGGTGACGTGGTCAGGATCGCAACGGTGCGCTGGTCCCGCCTGTACGCCGCCACCCGGGTCGTGGGGGCGGTTCCCGCACCGGTCACGACCTCCCCCAGCCCGAGCACCACGCCCAAGCCGACAACGCCGGCCACCCCGAAGCCGACACCGTCGGCGACGACGTCCCCGTCCACCCCGCCGACCACGACGCCGACGCCGACGCCGACCGGAACGAGCTCACCGTCGCCGACGCCGACCGGAACGACCTCGCCGTCGCCGTCGCCGTCCGGCAGCACATCCGCCCCGGAGACCAGCGCGCCGGCGACCACCGAGCCGTCCAGCCCCACAGCCGACCCCTCGACCCCGTCGCCGGCCACGACCACCAGCCGCGCCGTGCCGACGACCGCCGCGAGCAGCCTGGAGCCCTCGGCCAGCACCTCAGCCAGCACCTCGGCCAGCACCTCGGCCAGCGCCTCGGCCAGCACCGGCAGCTGAGCCGTACCGCCCGGTAGCGGCTCCGGCTGTGCCACCGGCCTGGAATGTGGCACGGTGAGACTCAGGCACACCCGGTCCGGCAGCTCGGATCCGGGTGCGAGCGTGGCGCGGAGGGCGAGCATGGCCGAGCAGAACGTCCCGGTGGACCCGTCCGCCCCCGACCTCGACGGCGCGTCCGACGAGCAGGGGGCCGGCGAGGCGGCGTCCGCGGCTCCCGCCGGAACGGCTCGCGCCGATGTCGACGCCGCGCGGCCCCGGTCCGCGGTCCCCGTAACCACCCGGGCCCGGGTGAGCGTCGCCACCGCGGTCGCGCCGCCGCCGGACGGGTCGGTCCCGCCGACCCCCGGCACCACGACGTACCGGGCCACCGGCTCCGCCTCGGTGCCGTCCCGGGCCGCCGTTCCCGATCAGCGTGGAGCAGCCACCGCTGCCGAGAAGGGCGGTGCACCGGGCCGGGCCGCGCCGCTCGCGGCCACCGGCGGGGCCGCCGACGGCGCGACCGGACCGGCGGAGGAGCCGCCCGCCACCCCGGACGGGACGCCCGACACGCCGCTCACCGCCAGCGGCCCGACGAAGGCGCCGCCGCTCCCGACGCAGCCGCCGGAGGCTTCGCCGGCTCCGGCTGAGCGGGGCGAAGCGGGTTCGGCCGAGCGGGGCGAAGCGGGTTCGGCCGAGCGGGGCGAAGCGGGTTCGGCCGAGCGGACGGATGCGGGTGCGGCCCGGGCCAGCGTGCCGGTGCCGGGCGCGAGCCGGGTGTCGGCCGCCGAGGCCGCGGCCATCCGGTCGGTGACCGGTGAGGCTCGGCTCTACCGTGCCGGCCCGGTGAACCCGGAGCCACCCGAGCCGGCGCAGCCGCCGGAGCCCGCCCAGCCGCCCAAGCCCCCGGTCCCGGAGCCGGAGCCGGAGCCGGCCCCGATCCCGCCCGTACCCGGCCCGAAACCGCCCTCGCCGAACCCGCCGGTGCCGGGCCCGACGCCGCCCGCGCCCGGGCCGTACCCACCTGGCCCGGTTCCGCCTCGGCCGACCCCTCCCGGCCCGGTTCCGCCCGGCCCACCGGCGCCGCCGCCCGGCCCACCGGCGCCGCCGCCCGGCCCGCCGGTCCCCCCGCCGCCGCCCCCGCCGGGCCCGACGCCGGCACCTCCGTTCCCACCCCCGCCCGCCACGCCGGCCGGGGTGACCGCGCCGCCGCCCCGGCTCAGCGGCCGGGCCGCCGTGCCGGCCCCGGTCCCCGGCCCCCGCACCGCGCCGGTACCCGAGCCGCCCGTCGTACCCGCGCCGCCCGCCAGGCCCGAGCCGCCCGTCGTGCCGGCACCGGCGCTGCCGGCCTGGCCGCCGCCGGGCAGCCCGGCCAGCCGCCGGGAACCGGCGGCTCCGGCCCCGGCCACTCCCGCGAGCGGTTTCCCGACCGGGCCGGCGGGCGCCGCCGACCCCTGGCAGCGGCCGGGCGGGGGTCGACCGGACCGGTACGAGGGTGACCTGAGCGGGCTCTACGCCGGCGGCACGGACGGGCCGGGATTCTCGACGGTCGCCTTCCCGGCCAACTCGCTCGAGACGTCGGGCTCCCTCACCGGGCACATCCTCGCGCAGGGCTGGACCGAGACGCCGGCCTCCGAGCGGTCCAGCAACGCCCGTGTGGTGGTCGTACTGGCCGCGTCGCTGGGTCTGCTTGTCGCGATCAGTGTGCTTGTCGTCCTGCTGGCCAACGATGCGATGGACGGCCTGGTCGGGAACCTCCTGAGCGGGTGAGCCCGCCCACTGCGCGGCGGTGACGGCGTGCGGGCCGGGCCGGCCGCCGTACACTGGTGGAGATCACTGACCTGGCGCGCCCCCGCGTGCGCCCATGGGCGGTCTTGCGGGCGATCCGGCGGCATGGTGCCGCAGCGGGCCATCGCGAAGATGCGCCCCGCTCGAAAGGCATTACTTGACCACCTCGCTCGACCTTGGCACGCCCTCGTCCGCAACCGACAACATCCACGACTTCGCCGCCCTCGGGCTGCCCCAGCCCCTGGTCCGGGCGCTGGCCCGGCAGGGCATCACCACCCCGTTCGAGATCCAGCGCGCCACCGTGCCGGACGCGGTCGCCGGCCGGGACGTGCTCGGCCGCGGCCAGACCGGCTCCGGCAAGACGCTCGCGTTCGGTCTGCCCCTGCTGGCCCGGCTCGCCGACCGGGAGCGGGCCCGGCCGCTGCGCCCGCGCGCGCTCGTCCTGGTGCCGACCCGGGAACTCGCCATGCAGGTCAACGACGCGCTGTTCCCGCTCGGTCGGGCGGTCGGCGTGTTCCTCAAGACCGCCGTCGGCGGTGTGCCGTACGACCGGCAGATCGACGCCCTTCGGCGCGGCGTGGAGGTCGTGGTGGCCACGCCGGGACGGCTCGGCGACCTCATCGAGCGGGGCGTCTGCCACCTCGACGACGTCGAGGTCACCGTGCTGGACGAGGCGGACCAGATGGCCGACATGGGCTTCCTGCCCGAGGTCACCGAACTGCTCGCGAAGACCCCGGCCGGCGCGCAGCGCCTGCTCTTCTCGGCCACCTTGGACGGTGACGTGGACGCGCTGGTCAGGCGGTTCATGAACGATCCCGTCACCCACTCGACCGCCCCGCCCACGGCAGCGGTGTCCACCATGGACCATCACCTGCTGTTGATCCCGCCGCACGACAAGTTCCCGGTCGCCGCGTCCATCGCGGCGCGGGAGGGGCGGACGATGGTGTTCGCCCGCACCCAGCTTGGCGTCGACCGGCTCGTGCAGCAGCTCGCGGCGGTCGGCGTACGCGCCGGTGGCCTGCACGGCGGCAAGACCCAGCGGATGCGCACCCGCACCCTCGCCGAGTTCCGGGAGGGCCGGACGAACGTCCTGGTCGCCACCGACGTGGCGGCCCGGGGCATCCACGTCGACGGCGTCTCGCTGGTGCTGCACGTCGACCCGCCGAAGGACCCGAAGGACTACCTGCACCGGGCGGGGCGGACCGCGCGGGCCGGTGAGTCCGGCGCGGTGGCGACCCTCGTCCTCCCGAAGCAGCGCCGCAGCACGCTTGCCATGCTGGAGAAGGCGGGCGTCGAGCCGGCGCAGACCCGGGTACGCGCCGGCGACCCGGCGCTGGCCGAGCTGACCGGGGCCCGGGAGCCGAGCGGCGTACCCGTGCGGGACGAGCCGGAGCCGCGCCGGCGCACGGACGGCCCGCGCCGCTTCACGGACCGGCCCGGGCGCGGCGAGCACGGCCGGTTCGGCGAGCGTGGCCGGTTCGCCGATCGCGGCGGCGAGTCTCGGCACCCCACCGAGCGCGGCGAGCGCGGGCGGTACGGCGACCGCGCGGAGTCCCGGGGTTCCGGTGAGCGTGGCGACGATCGCCGGTTCGGCGAGCGGGGCGAGCGCGGCCGGTTCGGCGAGCGCCGCCACCCGGGCCGGCCGGCGGACGGCCGCTCCGAGCGGCGGTCGGGGGACCGGCGCTTCGGCGGGCGACCCGCCGGCACGTACTGACGGACCGGAAACGTCTGAGCGGCGTGCCGGCTGGTCGGGTCGCTCAGGCGTATCCGATCACGCCGGCGCGCCGACTGCGCTGCCCTCCGGTGGGGTTTCGCGTAGCGTCGGCTCATGCCGACCATGCCGAAGTCGTACCTGTGGACCCGGACGGACACGGCCGGCGCCGAGCACGCCCTCGTCGACGACGCGCGGGGGCTGACGGCGCGCGGCATCCAGCTCGCGGTCGACCCGATCCCGTACACGTGCCGCTACCAGCTCACCACCGACCCGGAGTGGGTCACCACCGGGCTCGTGGTCGAGGCGGAGGGATCGGGCTGGCTGCGCAGCGTACGGCTGGAACGGGCGGTCGACCGGTGGCGGGTGACCACCGCCGAGCAGGGCGACCTTGACGGGGCACTGGCCGCCGCCGGGCACCCGCCGGCCGGCCTGCCCGGCACCGACGACCCGGACCGCCTGGTCGACGCCCGGGACGTCGACCTGGGCGGTTCCGCGCTCTTCAACACCCTGCCGGTACGCCGGCTCGGCTTGACCGGCGCGTCCGCCGGGACCGCACACCGCGTGCCGGTCGCCTGGGTGCTGGTGCCGAGCCTGGTGGTGGTCGCCGCCGAACAGGTCTACACGGCGCGGGGGCCCGGCAAGGTCGGGTTCGCCAGCGACTCGTTCACCGCCGAACTGGACGTGGACGACGACGGGTACGTGCTGCGCTACCCGGGTCTGGCCGTGCGGGCCGACGCCGGCTGAACCACGGCCGGACCGGGCGCGGCAACGGCCGGGCGCGGCAACGGCCGGCCCGGCTGCGGCCCGCGGACGGCCTAGCCGGCGTCGGCGGGGACGGTCAGGACGGCCAGGCGCCGCTGGCCAGGAAACGCTCGACCGTCGCCAGGTGCGGGGCCAGGTCCAGGCCCTGGGCGGCGACCCACTCGTCGGCGTAGTAGGTGTCGGCGTAGCGGTCGCCGGCGTCGCAGATCAGGGTGACCACCGACCCGCTCCGCCCCTCGGCGAGCAGCTCGGCGATCAGCCCGAACGCGCCCCACAGGTTGGTGCCGGTCGAGCCGCCGAGCTGCCGGCCGAGCACGGCGGAGCCGGCGCGCATCGCCGCCAGCGAGGCGGCGTCGGGCACCTGGACCATCCGGTCCACCACCGACGGCAGGAACGACGCCTCCACGGTCGGCCGGCCGATACCCTCGATCCGGGAGCCGCGGCCGGTGCGTACCGACCAGTCGGCGGCCTGCCAGGCCGGATAGAACGCCGAGTTCTCCGGGTCCACCACGCAGAGCTTGGTGGGCAGCCGGCGGTAGCGGGCGTACCGGCCGATGGTGGCGCTGGTGCCGCCGGTGCCGGCGCCGACCACGACCCACGCCGGCACCGGGTGCCGCTCCAGGGCCAGCTGCGAGAAGATCGACTCGGCGATGTTGTTGTTGCCCCGCCAGTCCGTGGCCCGCTCGGCGTACGTGAACTGGTCCATGAAGTGACCGCCGGTGTCCTCGGCCAGCCAGCGCGCCTCGACGACCACCTTCGCCGGGTCGTCCACCAGGTGGCACCGGCCGCCCTGGAACTCGATCTTGGCGATCTTCTCCGGTGAGGTGGAGGCGGGCATCACCGCGATGAAGGGTAGGCCGAGCATCCGGGCGAAGTACGCCTCGGACACCGCCGTCGACCCGGACGACGCCTCGACGATCGTGGTGTCCGGCCCGATCCAGCCGTTGCAGAGCCCGTACAGGAACAGCGAGCGCGCCAGCCGGTGCTTCAGGGAGCCGGTCGGGTGCACCGACTCGTCCTTGAGGTAGAGGTCGACGCCCCACTCCCGGGGCAGCGGGAACGGCAGCAGGTGGGTGTCGGCGGACCGGTTGGCGTCCGCCTCCACGGCGGCGATCGCCTCGGTCACCCACCGCCGGCCTGCCTCGTCGCACCGGTCCAGATGAGTCACGTCGGAAACCTAGCAAGCCTGGTCAGAGCTTCCCGCCGGCGGTCCGCCGGCGTTGGCGACGCTGGCCGGCCCGGCCCAGCGCCATCACCAGCGGCAGCAGCCGCAGGGACAGGCCCGGCAGCGCGTCCAGCAGCCGGACCTGCGCGCCCCGCCACCGTGGCACGGCGACCACCGGGCGGGGCCGCCGGGCCAGCTGCGCGGCCCGCCGGGCGACCCGCTCGGGCGTCAGCAGGGTGCCGGTGAAGGAGGCGGCGGCCGCCGGGTCGTCCAGCCGGTCGTGCAGCATCGGCGTCCAGATCCCGTCCGGGCAGAGGCACGACACGTGTACGTCCCGGTGCCCCGCCAACCGCAGGTCGGCGAGCGTGCCGATGCTGAACGCCACGAGGGCGTGCTTGCTGGCCGCGTACACGGTCTCGCCCGGGGCCGCGACCAGGCCGGCGAGCGAGACGACGTTGAGGACGTGCCCGTACCCCTGGGCGCGCATCACCGCCAGGGCGGCGACCGTGCCGTTCATCGCCCCGAGCGTGTTCACCTCGACCACCCGGCGTCGGGTGGCCGGGTCGTGCTCCCAGGAGGCGCCGGTGACCAGGATGCCGGCGTTGTTGACCCAGAGTCCCAGCCCGTCGCTCGCGGCCGCCTCGGCGGCGACGTCGGCGCAGGCTGACTCGTCCCGCACGTCGAGCGGCCGGGACCACCCGCTCAGCGGCGCCGCGGCGGCGGCCACCGCGGCGGCGTCGAGGTCGGTGAGGAGCACCCGCCAGCCGTCCCCGTGCAGAGCGGCGGCGATCGCCTGCCCGAGACCACCGGCGGCGCCGGTCACGACGGCGGTACCGGGGTTGGCCGCGGCACCGGGCCCGCTGGTCCGCTTGGTCATCGGCGCACGCTACTACCGCCGGGCGGGCCGCCGCCAGGGCCGCCGTCCCGCACGAAGCTGCCGGCGCGGGTTCGGAGCGACTGAGCGACCGCCGGTGCTCAGGCGGGCGGCGGGGTGACCGGCTGCGGGCGGTTCTCCCACTTCGTCGACAGGGCGACCCCGGTACGGGTGGAGGCGACACCGGGGATGCGGTTCAACCGCACGATCAGCTGCTCCAACTCCGCGATCGTGCCGACCCGCGCCTTGAGCAGGAAGGACTCCACACCGGCCATGAAGTAGCAGGACTCGACCTCGGGGATGCCCCGGAACGCCTCCAGCACGTCGTCGGTGTCCGCGCCGGAGTCCTCGACGATGCCGATGATCGCCGTCACGCCGAGCCCGATGGTCTCCGGCTCCACCTCGGCCCGGTACGCGCGGATCACGCCGCTGGACTCCAGCTTCCCGACCCGCTCGTGGACGGCCGGGGCGGAGAGGCCCACCTGCCGGGCCAGCTCGGCGTACGAGAGGCGGGCGTTGCCGCGCAGCAGCTCAACGAGGCTCAGGTCGATCGCGTCCACGGACTGTAGACCCTAGTGGCAAAGGGGCCACGTCGGGCGCGCCGACCCGGTGGTACCTACCGAACGTGATTGTTCACAAACTCACCGTCAGCGGGGGCGTTCGCAGGTAACATTTCCTAACTTCCCACTCAGTGCTTTTTTCGCGTTTGGCGGACAGGCCAGGTCGCTGGTGCTGTAATTGCCATACGTCCCTCATGACGGCTCTGGGCTCGCACCGGCCGGGGGCAGTGTGTTCAGCCGGGGGCTTCGTCGATGCGAGGAGGGGGCTGTGGACACTGGAGATCGCCTGCTGACACCGGGTGAGGTCGCCGCGCTGTTTCGGGTTGATCCCAAGACTGTGACGAGGTGGGCGGCGGCGGGCCGGATAGGCAGCATCCGGACTCCAGGCGGGCATCGCCGGTTTCGGGAATCCGAGGTGCGAGCGTTGCTCGAGGGGGAGGGCATGTTGGACGAGGCGGAGGACATGGGCAAGCCGCGCAACGCCGGCCCCACCGCCTCGGCCGGGTCCGGTCCGGCGAACGCCGGTATGTACTGAGGTGGTGTGACGGCGCGCGACGGCCGCCGGTGTCCGGCAGGTTCGCGGCGGCCGGTCAGTCGCGCGCCGCACCCAGCTCGCCCGCCCAGCGACGGAAGAGCGTGTGCGGTACGCCCAGGACGTCCAGCACCTTTCCGGCGACGAAGTCGACAAGTTGGGCGGCGGAGGCCGCCGCGCCCGAGCCGTAGAAGCCGGGGCTGGCGGGTAGCACCACCGCTCCGGCGTCGTGCAGGGCGATGAGATGTTCCAGGTGGCTGCGTGTCACCGGGGTTTCGCGGGGCACGACGACGACCGGCCGGCGCTCCTTGAGGTTGACCTCGGCCGCCCGTTGCAGCAGATCCTTGGAGAGCCCGATGGCGATGCCGGCGCAGGCCGCCGTGCTCGCCGGCACGACCACCATGCCGCGTACCCGGTAGGAGCCGCTGCTCGGGCCGGCGGCGAGGTCGCCGGCGGCCCAGTGGCGGACGTCGGCGCCGGTGAGGTCCCGCTCCAGCCAACCGGCGAGGTCGTCGGCCCAGTGCCCGTCGCGGAACGGCCGACCCGTCTCGTCGAGGATGGTCAACCGGGCGGCGCGGGACACGATCAGGTCCACCGGTTGCCCGGCGTCGAGCAGAGCCCGTACGACGGCGGCCGCGTACGGCGTGCCGGAGGCCCCGGAGACACCGACCACCCATGGTTCGCGCATGCCTCCAGCCTGCCTGGTGGTGGTGATCGGCCGACGGGCACCCCCGGTTTGCACCGGCTGGTGGGGATTGTCGCCCGCTCGGCCTCCTTGTCCGCCCGGGAGCGCGGGTTTCCCGGCGACCTGACATGCTTTCCCAGCGAGTTGCGGGCAGGCGGATCGCACGGCGGGAGGAATTCGGTGACGACCGGCGAGGTCCTCTGGTCGCTGCGGGCGGAGTGTCCGCTCCCGGCCCGCCTCTCGCCGCACGCCGACGCGGTGCAGCGGTGGTTCGTCGACGAACTGCTGCCCGACCTCGATCTGCCGCTGGACGCCGCGGCCCGCCGACGGCTGGCCGCCGCCGGTGTCGCCCGGTACGCGGGCCGGCTCTACCCCGGCGCCACCGAGGCCGACCTCCGGGTGCTCACCGCGCTCTTCACCTGGTTCTTCCTGATCGACGACGCCTGCGACGGGCCGGATCGGCTCGACCCGGACCAGATCCGGACGCTGCGGACGGGTGCGCTCACGGTGCTGCAGGGCGGCGCCCGCTTCCGGTCCCCCGGCCTGGACGGCGGACTGCGCCGGCTGCTGGTCCGGGCGTGGCGGGAGCCGCGTCGCCGGATGCCGGCGCGCTGGCGGGCACGGGTCGTCGAGGCGGTCGCCCACCACCTCGACGGGACCTGGCGTGAGGCGGCCGGGAAGGCCGCCGGCCACCGGCCGGGCCTGGCCGAGTACGTCGAGCTGCGCCGTGCCACCTCGGCGGCGTACGTCTCCTACCCGCTTGTGGAGTTCGTGACCGGACGTCCGCTGCCGGATCCGGTGTACCACCATCCGCTGCTGCGCCGGGTCGCCGACACCGGCAACGACCTGCTCTCCTGGTTCAACGACCTGGCCTCGCTGGAACGGGAGGAGCCCAGCGCCGTCGGGCACAACCTGGTGCTCGCGATCGCCGGCGAGCGGCGCGTGCCGGTCGCCGAGGCGGTGCGGCTGGCGGCCGACCGCTGGCGGGACTCGATGCGCCGCTTCGTCGAGCTGCGTGCGTCCGTACCGTCGTTCGGGCCGGCGCTGGACCCGGCCGTCACCGCCCACCTCGACGTGGTCGCCAACGCGGTCCGGGGCACGATCGACTGGACACTCGAAAGCACCCGCTACGCGGGTAAGGAAGGGCCCCTTCTTAACGCCTCCGGTAGAGCAGGGGTCCCTTCTTAACGCTCAGCCGGGCGGTCAGGGCCGCAGGCCGAGCCGGACCACGAGGTCGAGCAGCGCGAAGGCAAAGAGCGCGATGCCCACGAAGCCGTTCGCCGTGAAGAAGGCCCGGTTGACCCGGCTCAGATCGGTGGGGCTGACCACCACGTGCTGGTAGGCGAAGGCGACCGCGGTCAGCGCCAGCCCGATCCACCACAGCCAGCCGAAGCCGATAAGCGCACCGAACCACACGAACAACGCGAAGGTCACCACGTGCGCCACGGTCGAGGCGTGCAGCGCGAAGCGCAGCCCGTAGCGCGCGGGCACGCTGTGCACGCCGATCTCCCGGTCCACCTCGGCGTCCTGGCACGCGTAGATCAGGTCGAACCCGCCGATCCACAGCCCCACCGCCGCGCCGAGCAGCCAGGCCGGCCACGAGCCGGCGAAGGTGCCGGTGACCGCCAGCCAGGCGCCGACCGGACCGACCGCCTGCGCCACCGCCAGGATCGCGTGCGGCCAGTTGGTGAACCGCTTGCCGTACGGGTAGACGACGAGCGGCACCACCGCGAGCGGCGCGAGCGCCAGGCAGAGCGGGTTGAGCAGCGCGGCGGCGGCGAGGAACACCACAAGCGCCACGGCCGCCCCGGTCCAGGCCGTCCGGACGCTCACCGCCCCGGTGACCAGCTCCCGGTTGGCGGTACGCGGGTTCCGCGCGTCGATCCGCCGGTCCAGGATCCGGTTGGCGGCCATCGCGAACGTCCGCGCGCCGACCATCGCGACGGTGATCAGCAGCAGGTCGAGCCAGCGGACCCGCCCGCCGTTCACCTGCATGGCGGTCAGCGCCGACAGGTACGCGAACGGCAACGCGAACACGGAGTGCTCGATGGCCACCAGCTTGAGGAAGGACTTCACCCGGCTCGGCCGCTCGGCCGGCGCGTCGACGACGGCCATCAGATGCCGTACTCCTTCCAGCGCTTGTCGACCAGGGAGACGATCTCCGGCGACATGCTCATCTCCTCCGGCCAGCCCCGGCTGTAGCCCTCCTCGGGGAGCTTGCGGGTGGCGTCGACGCCGGCCTTGCCGCCCCAGAACTGCTGGTACGAGGCGTGGTCGAGGTGGTCCACCGGGCCCTCGGTGAGCAGCAGGTCCCGGGAGTAGTCGACGTTGCCGAAGGCGCGGAAGGCGACCTCGTTGTAGTCGTGCACGTCGCAGTCCTCGTCGACGACCACGATCAGCTTGGTCAGCGACATCATGTGCGCGCCCCAGATCGCGTTCATCACCTTCTGCGCGTGCTTCGGGTAGCGCTTGCGGATCGACACGATCGCGCAGTTGTGGAAGACACCGGCCGCGGGCAGGTTGTAGTCGACGATGTCCGGGATCAGGAAGCGCAGCAGCGGGGCGAAGATCCGCTCGGTGGCCTTGCCGAGGCCGTGGTCCTCCTGCGGCGGCTGGGACGTGACGATCGAGTGGTAGACCGGGTCGCGCTGCATGGTCATGCACTCGACGTGCAGCACCGGGAACGGTTCCACCGGCGTGTAGAAGCCGGTGTGGTCGCCGAACGGGCCCTCCGGCAGCCGCTCGCCCGGCTCGAGGTAGCCCTCCAGGACGACCTGCGCGTGCGCCGGCACCTGCAGCGGGACCGTCAGGCAGTCCACCATCTCGACCCGCTCGCCGCGCAGATACCCGGCGAAGAGGTACTCGTCGATGTCGGCGGGGAGCGGCGCGCTTGCCGAGTACGCGACCACCGGGTCGGCGCCGATGGCGATGGCGACCGGCAGCCGCTGCCCGAGCCGCTCGGCGACGGCGTGGTGCGCGGTCGAGTTCTTGTGGATCTGCCAGTGCATGCCGAGCGTGTTGTGCGAGTGCTGCTGCAACCGGTACAACCCCAGGTTGCGCTTGCCGGTCTCCGGGTGCTTGGTGTGCGTCAGCCCGAAGTTGTGGAAGATCCCGCCGTCGCCCGGCCAGACCTGCAGACCCGGCAGCCGGTTCAGGTCGACGTCGGCGCCGCGGTAGACCACCTGCTGGCAGGGGGCTGTCTTCACCTTCTTCGGCGGCATCGACTTGAGCTGCATGACCTTGCCGAGGCCACCCATCATGCCGGAGAAGCCCTGCGGCAGCTCCGGCTTGAGCATCTCGCCGATCCGTTCGCCGATCTCGTCGAGGTGCTCCACCCCGAGCGCCATCGCCATCCGCTTCTCGGTGCCGAACAGGTTGATCGCCACCGGCATCTCGCCGCGGGTCGGGCGCTCGAACAGCAGCGCCGGGCCACCGGCCCGGACCGTCCGGGTGACGATCTCGCTGATCTCCAGGGTGGGATCCACCGGGGCGGTCACCCGCCGCAGCTCGCCCGCGCGCTCCAGGGCCGCGAGGAAGTCCTTCAGATCGGTGTACGGGAAGCCACGAGCCGCCATGCCTGCAAGTCTCCCCCACCGCTCCGCAGTGCAAGGAGGGGCCCCTTGTTAACGCCTCCGGTAGCGAAAGGGCCCCTTCATAACATCCTGACCGCTCCCTTTGCTCTGCTTCAACCGGCGCAACAGGTTCCGCTTCGAAACGGTGCGTGGGTTGAAGCAGAGCAAAGGGGGTCCGGCGGGGTGGTCGGAGCGCGGATGGCGCATGACGCGCCTGACCCTGCGCCCCTTGCTGCCCGACCTGTCCAGGGCATCCGTGGCGCTCACCGGCTGGTCAGGCGGTCGGCTCCCGGGCCTACGCGGCCACGGGCGGGTCCAGCGGAGCGCCGGTGAGCGAAATCTTGACAGTTACCGTCTACCCCGCGAACGAGAACTGCCCAACATCTGCTCGGTGATCTCCGCCGGCACTGGAGTGTGGGCCGGTCAGTCGATGCCGGCGTACGAGTGCAGACCCTCGAAGAAGATGTTCACGCCGAACAGGTTCATCAGCATGGAGGCGAAACCCAGAACGGCCAGCCAGGTCGCGACGTTCCGCTTCACGCTCGGCGTGGCCCGGGCGTGCAGGTACCCGGCGTAGATCACCCAGGAGATGAACGACCAGGTCTCCTTCGGGTCCCACCCCCAGGGCCGCCCCCAGGCCGCCTCCGCCCAGATCGCGCCGGCGATCACCGCGAAGGTGAAGACCGGGAACGCGAAGGCGTGCAGCACGAAGGTGAGCCGCTCCAGGGCCGCCGCCGCCGGCAGCCGCTTCGCCAGGGTGTACGGGAAGCTGCGCCGGCCCTGCTCGTACCCGGAGCGCATCAGGAACGCCACCGCCGGCACCGCGGCCAGCAGGAAGATGCCGGAGGCGAAGACGATCGTCGAGACGTGGATGACGAACCAGTACGAGTTGAGTGCCGGCACCAGCGGCACGATCGGGGTGTAGAGCACCAGCTCGGCGGTGGCGACCAGCAGCACCATCACCAGCGAGAGGAACAGCCCGAGGCGGCGCAGCTGCGGTCGCCTCCAGAGCACCACAAGCCAGCCGGCCACCCCGATCCAGGAGCCGGTGAGCACGAACTCGTACATGTTGCCCCAGGGCATCCGGTCGGCGGCCAGGCCGCGCGCGACGAGCGCGCCCAGGTGCAGCAGGGCACCGACCGCGGTCAGGCCGACGGCCACCAGGCCGGCCAGCCGGGCCCGCGCGGCGGTCCGCTCGGCGGCCGCCGTCGTACCCTCGGCCGCCGGCACCGTCGCGACCACGTCGCCGGGCCCTCCGGCGCCGGCGCCGACCAGCTCGCGGGCGGGCGCGGCGGCCCGGGTACGGGAGTTGCCGAGCGCGTACTCGACGGCGTGGCTGATCATCGCGACCAGGTACGCCAGGATCGCGAAGCTCACCAGCTGATCGGAGAGTGCGGACATCACTCGGCTCCTTCTCGCGCTCCGGCCCGGTCGTCGGCACCGGCCCGCTCGTCCCGCTGCCCGTCGTCACCGACCGCGGCCACGAGTTGCGCGAACTCGTCGGCGAACCCGGGATGGTCGGTGCGCGGCAGGCCACCGGCCTCGACCAAACTACTACCGCTCGTCGGAGATCCGTTTTCCGGGTCGGCCGGGACCACCCGGAAGAAGACCCGCCGCCGGCGGCCGAAGAGCGAGCCCATCAGGCCGAGCAGCAGGGTGCCCGCGCTGACCAACAGCAGCGTCGAGCCGGGGTCGTACCGCACGGACAGGACGATGTACGGCTCGGTGCCCAGGAACTCGAGCCTCGTGCCGTCGTCCAGCGTCCACGTCTCGCCGACCTTGAGCAGCTTGGTGCCGACCTCCTTGACCCGGCCGGAGCGCACCTGCCGCTCGTCCAGCTCGTACACCGAGCCGGGGATGCCGGCGTCCAGACCCAGGTTCCCCCGGTACGCGACGAGATTGAGCAGCGGGTTGCGCTCGGTCGGGAACTCGGACCGGACGAACGGGCCCTCCTGCGGCGCCGTCGGCAGGTACAGGCCGGTGAAGGCCATCTGCAGGTTCGGGTCGCGCTTGCCGGTCGCCGGGTCGACGTTCGCGTCCGGGAAGAGGGCGGCGCCCTCCCCGGTCAGGCCGACGTCACCGGTGGCGAGGAACGGGGTCGGGCTGGTCTGGCTGTTGCCGAAGCGGTCCGTGTAGCGGACCACCGGCGCGTACCCGTGACCGAGCAGGTAGACGTTGGCGCCGTCCAGCCGCAGCGGCGAGTTCACCGAGAACTCGGCCGGCCGGGGCGTGCCGCCGTCCTCGTCGACGGTGACCCGGGCGTTGAAGGACTCCGGCTGGCCGTTGGTCTCCAGGAACGTCGCCTCGAAGTCGTCCAGCCGCAGGCAGAAGCGGGGCAGGTCGCCGCTGCTCACGCGGGGGCCGAACGTCGTCTCGGCGTACTGCTGCTTGGTGTTGCAGAACTGGTTGTCCGCTCCGGCGACCAGGAGGCGGTTGCCGCTCCAGCCGTACCAGGAGCCGAGCGCGACGCCCACCAGCACCACCACCAGCGACGCGTGGAAGAGCAGGTTGCCGGTCTCCTTGAGGTACCCCTTCTCGGCGGACACCTCGTCGCCGCGGACCACCGTCCGCCAACGGCGACGGCGCAACGACGCGGCGATCGCGGCGGCACCGCCGGTCGGCGCGGCGAACACCGCGTGCTGGGGCAGCCGGTCCAGCCGCTTCGGCACCGGCGGGGGCTGCGACCGCAGGGCCCGGACGTGGTCGCGCAGCCGGGGCGTGATGCAACCGATGAGCGAGGTGAACAGCAGCAGGTAGATCGCGGAGAACCAGACCGAGCCGAACGCCTCGAAGGCGCCGATCCGGTCCAGCACCGGCGCCAGGTCCGGGTGGGCGGCGAAGTAGTCGCGTACGTCCTCCGGGTTGACGCCGCGCTGCGGCAGCACCGAGCCGGGGATCGCGGCAACCGCGAGGAGGAAGAGCAGGACCAGCGCCGTACGCATGCTGGTGAGCTGCCGCCACGAGTTGCGCAGGAGCGCCAGGGCCGGGTTGGGGCGGCGCCGGGGCGCCTCGGCCGGCGGGGCCGGCCGGTCGTCCACGACGGTCATCAGATGCTCACCTCGCCCACCCCGACGGTGGTCTGCAACCAGATCACGACGTTGGTCCAGCCACCCGTGACGAGCGCGAGACCGATGAGGATCAGCAGTGCGCCGCCGATCCGGGTGACCCACCGGCTGTTGCGCCGGACGGCGCGGAAGACCCCGAGCAGGCGCTGGAAGCCCAGCCCGAAGACGACGAACGGTACCCCCAGCCCGAGGCAGTACGCCACGGCCAGCACCACGGCCCGGTCGGTCTGCCCCTCGACGGTGGCCATGCCGAGCACCGCGCCGAGGGTCGGGCCGGTGCAGGGCAGCCAGCTGAGCGCGAAGACCGCGCCGAGCACGGGCGCGCCGAGCAGCCCGGCGGCGGGCAGCCGCTGGATACGCAGCTCGCGCTGCATCCCGGGGATCACGCCGAGGTAGCTGAGGCCGAGCACCACGACAAGTGCGCCGATGCCGATCTCCAGGGCCCGCTCGTACTGGAAGAAGATCTTACCGACGGTGGAGAAGAGGATGGCGGTGGCGGTGAACACGACGGTGAAGCCGGCGATGAACAGCAGCGTCCCAGCGAGCACCCGTCCCTTGACGGCGGCGACGGCGGCCCGCGCGGTGCGCTCCCGAAGCGCGACGCCCCCGTCCCTCGGCGTGTTAACAGGGGGCCCTTCCTCTACCGGAGGCGTTAACAGGGGGCCCTTCCTTGCACCTTCGAGGTCGGCGCCGGCCAGACCGGTCACGTACGACAGGTAGCCCGGCATCAGCGGCAGCACGCATGGCGAGAGGAAGCTGACCAGGCCGGCCAGGGCCGCCGCGCCGAAGGCCAGCAGCAGCGGCCCGGACTGGGCGAGCTCCCGGAAGGTCTCGCCCATCAGCGTTCGCCGACCGGCGCGGGTGACTCCGCGGCGATCCGCTCCACGATGGGCTGCAGACCCTGCTGCTTGACGGCCGCCCGGATCACCGCGGCGATCCGGCCGTCCCGGTCCAGCACGACGGTCGCCGGGACCGTGTTCGGTGGGATGTCGAGCGCCAGCGCCAGCCGGCTGCCCGGATCGAACAGGCTCGGGTACGTGACCCGGCCCTCCTCGAAGGCGATCGCCTTGTCCCGGCTGTCCTGGACGTTGATGCCGAGGAAGGTCACGCCGGAGCCCTTGGTGGCCTGGTAGGTGGCCTCCAGGTCGTCGGCCTCCGCCCGGCAGGGCGCGCACCAGGAACCCCAGAAGTTGACCACCACGACCTGCCCGCGGTCACGCGCCACGTCGTAGCTGCCGCCGTCGAGCAGCTCACCGGCGAGCTTCGGGGGCGCCGAACGCTGGTCGGGGGCACACTCGATGACGCCGTCGGCGTTCGTCGCGCACGCCTCCTCGCCCTTCGGTGCGCTGCAGGCGGCCAACGCCACCGTGGCGAGGGCGGCGAGCAGACCCGCGGTCCACCGACGAGGCTGTCGGGCGTTCATCAGGCCCCCTTGGCCGTCCGGGCGGTCGGCGACATCGCGATCAGGTGCGCGGCCGGCTCGGAGTAGCCGATCCCGACCACCTTGGCGCCGTCGAAGTGGAACGTGGTGAGGCTGGCGAGGCCGCACTGCCGCTTGCGCGGGTCGTGCCAGAGACGCTTGCGCTCGACGTACCGGCGCAGCGTCCAGATCGGCAGCTGGTGCGAGACGAGCACGGCCTCCCGCCCCTCGGCGGCCACCCGAGCCGCGTGCAGGGCGGCGAACATGCGCTCGGCGATGGTCCGGTACGCCTCGCCCCAGGAGGGGGTGACCGGGTCCCGCAGCACCCACCAGTTGCGCGGGTCGCGGAACGAGCCGTCACCCGGCGAGACCTTCTTGCCCTCGAACCAGTTGGCGCTCTCGATCAGCCGTTCGTCCACCCCCACGGGCAGCCCGAACTGCGCGGCGATCGGCTCGGCGGTCTGCTGGGCGCGTTCCAGCGGGCTGGCGACCACATGGACGACCTCCCGGTCGGCGAGCCCCTGCGCGGCGGCCTTCGCCATCTGCACGCCCAGCTCCGACAGCCGGAAGCCGGGCAGCCGGCCGTAGAGGACGCCGTCCGGGTTGTGCACCTCACCGTGGCGCAGCACGTGGACCACCGTCTTACTCACTGCCGTGCCCCTTCGTTCGCGACTGCGGGGCTCGCAAACCCGGCTCACTCCTCGCGCTCACCCGCGCCGCCCCTGTTCGCGACTGCGGGGCTCGCAAACCCGGCTCACTCCTCGCGCTCACCGCTACCCCCCGTGACCTGCCGCTGCCGCCGCTGCCGCCGCCGACGGCAGCGCCACGGCGATCTGCTCCAGAGCGGCGTCGTCGATCGCCGCCGACACGAACCACGACTCGAACGCGCTCGGCGGCAGGTAGACCCCGGCCGCGAGCATCGCGTGGAAGAACGCCTTGAACGCCGGCACCTGCTGGGTGCGGGCGCTGTCGTAGTCGACCACCTCGGCGTCGGTGAAGAAGATCGAGAACATGTTGCCCGCGTACGACAGCCGGTGCGGAACCCCGGCGGCGGCCAGCGCGTCGCCGGCGAGCTTGCCCACGACGGCGGCCGTGTCGTCCAGCCTGCGGTAGAGCGCGTCGTCGGCGAGCCGCAGCGTGGCGAGGCCGGCGGCGCAGGCCAGGGGGTTACCGGAGAGGGTGCCGGCCTGGTAGACCGGGCCGGCCGGGGCCAGCCGCGCCATGATCTCCGCGCGCCCGCCGAACGCCGCGGCGGGCAGGCCACCCCCCATGACCTTGCCGTACGTCCACAGGTCGGCGTCGGAGGCGTCGAGGCCGTGCCAGCCGGCGCGGGAGACCCGGAACCCGGTCATCACCTCGTCGACGATGAGCAGGGCGCCGTGCGCGTGGGCGATCGACGCGAGCCGCTGGTTGAAGTTGTCACGCGGGGCAACCACGCCCATGTTGCCGGCGGCGGCCTCGGTGATCACCGCGGCGATGTGCGGGCCTTCGGCCGCGAAGGCCGCCTCGACGGCGGTGAGGTCGTTGTACGGCAGCACGATGGTGTCCCCGGCGGCCGCGCCGGTCACGCCGGGCGAGTCGGGCAGGCCGAACGTCGCGACGCCGGACCCGGCGGCGGCGAGCAGCGCGTCGGAGTGCCCGTGGTAGCAGCCGGCGAACTTGATGATCTTGGCGCGGCCGGTGAAGCCCCGGGCGAGCCGGATCGCCGACATGGTGGCCTCGGTGCCCGAGTTGACCAGTCGCACCTGATCGACAGGAGTGCGGTCGACGATCTCCGCCGCCAGCTCCACCTCACCCGGGGTGGGGGTGCCGAAGCTGGTCCCCTTCGCGGCGGCGGCCTGCACGGCGTCGACCACCTCGGGGTGGGCGTGCCCGAGGATCAGCGGCCCCCACGAGCAGACCAGGTCGACGTAGCGTCGACCGTCGGCGTCGAACAGCCACGGGCCCTCCCCCCGAACCATGAAGCGGGGAGTGCCACCGACGGCACGGAACGCCCGCACAGGGGAGTTCACCCCGCCCGGCACGATGGCGCAGGCGCGGTCGAACAGGGCCTCGGAGGCCGGCGCGTCGGCCGGGTAGCGGCCGGATCCGGCGGGAAACACGTCGGTCACGATGCCGCCATTGTGTCAGCGTCGGCCGCCCGATCGGCAGGCACCCCGGGGCCGGGGTTACCAGTCTCACCCTGGTCGGCGCCGCTCACCCCGGTCACCCCGGACGGTTCCGCCTCGACAGGCCGGTGGGTCGAGATCGCGCTAGGCTGATCCGGTGGATCGTGCCGAACTGTCCATCACGCTGCACCGGTCGGGTGACGAAGCAGTCCTCCGTCTCGCCGGTGAGATCGACATGCTCACGGCCGCCCAGCTCTCGACCGTCGTCAACGAGGTGCTGACCGACCCGCCGCCGCGGATCGTGCTCGACCTGGCCGGCGTCACCTTCTGCGACTCCCAGGGCCTGGGAACGCTTGTCGTGCTCAGCCGCAAGGCCAGCCACTCGCAGAGCCTGCTGGTCCTCACCAACGTGGGCGAGTTCCTGCTCCGCGTGCTGGACATCACCGGCCTCCGCAGCGCCCTGATGATCCGCAACGAGTCCCCGACGACCTGACCCGGCCGGGGTGGGACCGGGTCAGTCGGTGTTGCCCCAGCGGGCCTGTTCCAGCAGGTCGATCGCTCTTCCCACCGCCTCCGGGTCGGTCTCGGCGCGGAGCAGGGCGGTCGCCTCGTCGACCGCGTCGGTCAGCAGCCGCCACTGGACGTCCCGCTCCCGGACCAGGTCGGACTGGGCCGCCAGTTGCCGGGTCTTCACCCACAGCTCCACGAAGACCGACACCTTGGCGCGGAGCACCCACGGGTCGAACGGCTTGGTGAGGTAGTCGACCGCGCCGGCCGCGTACCCGCGCAGGGCCAGCTGGGCGTCGCGGTCGGCGGCGGTGAGGAAGATGATCGGCACGTGCCGCGTACGCTCACGCCGCTTGATGTGGCTGGCCGTCTCGAAGCCGTCCATGTCCGGCATCTGGGCGTCGAGGAGGATCACCGCGAAGTCGTCGACGAGGAGCTGCTTCAGGGCCGCCTCACCGCTCTCCACGGCCACCGACTGCACCGGGAGCCCCTGGAGGATCGCCTCCAGGGCCATCAGGTTCTCCCGGCGGTCGTCCACCAGCAGCGCCTTCGCCATCTGGGTCACGAACTCTCCTCACTGCGGCTGCTGATCCACGACGACATCAGCTCGATCAGCTCGTCCAGGTCGACGGGCTTGGTGATGTAGTCGCTGCCCCCGGCCGCCAGCGCCGACTCCCGGTCCCCGGGCATGGCCTTCGCGGTCAGGAAGACGATCGGCAGGTCGGCGAACCGGTGGTTGCGGCGGATCTGCCGGGTCGTCTCGTACCCGTCCTGATCGGGCATCATGGCGTCCATCAGCACGATGTCCACCTCCGGATGCTCGGCCAGCAGGCGGACGCCGTCCGCCCCGTTGTCCGAGTACAACACGGTCATACCGTGCAACTCCAATGCGCTCGTCAAGGCGAACACGTTGCGTACGTCGTCGTCCACGATCAGCACGGTCACGCCCTCCAGCCGGCGGGTGGCCGACGCCTCGGACGCCTCCGGCAGCAGCTCCACCGGAGGCATCAGCAGCGACGACGGGAGACCGGCGCGGGTCGGCGACGGCGGGGCCGGGGCCACCACCGCGTCCGGGGCCAGGACGTCCGGCACGAAGAGGGTGAACGTCGAGCCCTGCCCGGGCGCCGACGACACGCTGATCGCACCGCCCAGCAGCCGGGCCAGGTCCCGGCTGATCGACAGGCCCAGACCGGTACCGCCGTACCGGCGGCTGGTGGTGCCGTCGGCCTGCTGGAACGCCTCGAAGATGATCGAGAGCTTGTCGTCCGAGATGCCGATGCCGGTGTCGACCACGGTGAACGCGATGACCTGCCGCGCGTTGGTCAGCGCCGGCACGTCGAACACCGCGCTCTGCGGTGCCGGCCCGATGGTCAGCGTCACGGCCCCGGTGTCGGTGAACTTCACCGCGTTGGAGAGCAGGTTGCGCAGGATCTGCTGGAGCCGCTGCGCGTCGGTGACGATCGACTCCGGCAGGTTCTCGGCGACGCGGACCTCGAGGTCGAGCCCCTTCTCCTCGGCCTGCGGCACGAACGCCTGCTCGACGTAGTTGCGGATCTCGGCGAACCGGATCTCGGTCGGCTCGACGTCCATCCGGCCGGCCTCGATCTTGGACAGGTCGAGGATGTCGTCGATCAGCGAGAGCAGGTCCGAGCCGGCGCTGTGGATCGTCCGCGCGAACTCGATCTGCTTCGGGGTGAGGTTCTGCTCCGAGTTCTCCGCGAGCAGCCGGGCCAGCAGCAGCAGGGAGTTCAGCGGCGTACGCAGCTCGTGGCTCATGTTGGCCAGGAACTCCGACTTGTACGCCGAGGCCCGGGTGAGCTGCTGCGCCTTCTCCTCCAGGCCGAGCCGGGCCAGCTCGATCTCCCGGTTCTTCGTCTCGATGTTGCCCTTCTGCTCGGAGAGCAGCTTCGCCTTGTCCTCCAGCTCCGCGTTGGTGCGCTGCAGCTCGGCCGACTGCTCCTGCATCTCGTGGGCCAGCCGCTGCGACTGGGCGAGCAGTTCCTCCGTACGCCGGTTCGCCTGAATGGTGTTGACCGCGACGCCGATGGTGAGAACCAGGCGCTCCAGGAACGACAGGTGCAGGCTGGAGAAGGCCGCCACGCTTGCGAACTCGATCACGCCGAGCAGTTCGCCCTCGAAGAGGACCGGCAGCACCACCAGATCGGCAGGCGGCGTGTCGGCCAGCCCGGAGCGCAGCGTGAGCCGGTTGTCCGGTGCGGCGCTGACCCGGATCGTGCGGCGGGACAGCGCGGTCTGCCCGACCAGGCCCTCGCCGGGGCCGAACGTCACGTCGTGCCCGCGGGCGACGTACCCGTAGGAGGCGGCGAGCCGCAGCCGGAAACTGCCCTCGGAGTCGTCGACAAGGAAGAACGCGCCGAGCTGCGCGTCGACGAGCGGGGTCACCTCCATCATGATCATGCGGCAGACCTCGCCGAGGTCGCGCTGCCCCTGGAGGAGGCCGCCGATGCGGGCCAGGTTGGAGTCCAGCCAGCCCTGCTCGGCGTTCTTCTTGGTCGTCTCCCGGAGGGTGACGATCATCTGGTTGATGTTGTCCTTCAGCTCGGCGACCTCGCCCTGCGCCTCGACGGCGATCCGCTGGGTCAGGTCGCCACGGGTCACCGACGTGGAGACCTGGGCGATGGCACGCAGCTGGGTGGTCAGGGTCGAGGCGAGCTGGTTGACGTTCTCGGTGAGGTCCCGCCAGGTGCCGGAGACGCCCTTGACCTGCGCCTGCCCGCCCAACTTGCCCTCGATGCCGACCTCGCGGGCCACCCGGGTCACCTCGTCGGCGAACGACGACAGCTGATCCACCATCGTGTTGACGGTGTTCTTCAGCTCCAGGATCTCGCCCTGCGCGTCGACGGTGATCTTCTGGCCCAGGTCACCCTTCGCCACGGCGGTGGTGACCGAGGCGATGTTGCGGACCTGCGAGGTCAGGTTCGACGCCATCGAGTTCACGTTGTCGGTCAGGTCCCGCCACGTACCGCTGACGCCCTTGACCTGCGCCTGACCGCCCAGCTTGCCCTCGGTGCCCACCTCGCGGGCCACCCGGGTCACCTCGTCGGCGAACGACGACAGCTGATCCACCATCGTGTTCACCGTGTTCTTCAGCTCCAGGATCTCGCCCTGCGCGTCCACGGTGATCTTCTGCGACAGGTCACCCTTCGCGACGGCCGTGGAGACCTGGGCGATGTTGCGGACCTGGGACGTCAGGTTCGACGCCATCGAGTTCACGTTGTCGGTGAGGTCCCGCCACGTGCCGGCGACGCCCCGGACCTGCGCCTGGCCGCCCAGCTTGCCCTCGGTGCCCACCTCGCGGGCCACCCGGGTCACCTCGTCGGCGAACGACGACAGCTGATCCACCATCGTGTTGACGGTGTTCTTCAGCTCCAGGATCTCGCCCCGGGCGTCGACGGTGATCTTCTGGCCCAGGTCACCCTTCGCCACGGCGGTGGTGACCGAGGCGATGTTGCGGACCTGCGAGGTCAGGTTCGACGCCATCGAGTTCACGTTGTCGGTCAGGTCCCGCCACGTACCGCTGACGCCCTTGACCTGCGCCTGACCGCCCAGCTTGCCCTCGGTGCCCACCTCGCGGGCCACCCGGGTCACCTCGTCGGCGAACGACGACAGCTGATCCACCATCGTGTTCACCGTGTTCTTCAGCTCCAGGATCTCGCCCTGCGCGTCCACGGTGATCTTCTGCGACAGGTCACCCTTCGCGACGGCCGTGGACACCTGCGAGATGTTGCGGACCTGGCTGGTGAGGTTGCCGGCGAGCTGATTCACGTTCTCGGTGAGGTCCCGCCACGTGCCGGAGACACCCCGGACCTGCGCCTGACCACCCAGCTTGCCCTCGATGCCCACCTCACGGGCCACCCGCGTCACCTCGTCGGCGAACGACGACAGCTGATCCACCATCGTGTTGACGGTGTCCTTCAGCTCCAGGATCTCGCCCTGCGCCGCAACGGTGATCTTCTGCGACAGGTCGCCCCGGGCCACCGCCGTCGACACCTGGGCGATGTTCCGCACCTGGGCGGTCAGGTTCGACGCCATCGAGTTGACGCTGTCGGTCAGGTCCTTCCAGGTGCCGGCCACGTTCGGCACCTCCGCCTGACCGCCGAGCTTGCCCTCGGTGCCCACCTCGCGGGCCACCCGGGTCACCTGCTCGGCGAAGAGACGCAGCGTGTCGGTGAGATAGCTCATCGTATCGGCCAGCTCGGCGACCTCGCCCCGCGCGCTGACGGTGATCTTCTGCGACAGGTCACCCTTCGCCACCGCCGTCGCCACCTGGGAGATCGACCGCACCTGGCCGGTCAGGTTCGACGCCATGGTGTTCACCGAGTCGGTGAGGTCCTTCCAGGTGCCGGCGACGCCCCGGACGTCGGCCTGGCCACCGAGCTTGCCCTCGGTGCCCACCTCACGGGCCACCCGGGTCACCTCGTCGGCGAACGACGACAGCTGATCCACCATCGTGTTCACGGTGCGCCCGATGCGCAGGTACTCACCGCGCAGGGGCCGGCCGTCGATCTCCAGCGCCATGTGCTGGGAGAGGTCGCCCTCGGCCACCGCCACGATGACCCGGGCGATCTCGGTGGTCGGGCGCCCCAGGTCGTCGATGAGCGAGTTGACCGCGCGCTGCCCCTCCGCCCACGAGCCGTCCAGGCCCTCGTCGTCGAGGCGCTCGGTGAGCCGGCCGTCCCGACCGACGATCCGGCTGATCCGCCGCAGGTCGTGGTACTGCCGTTCCTGCAACGAGACCACCTCGTTGAAGGCGTCCGCCACCTCACCGGCCCGGCCCGCCCGGCGGGGCAGCCGGACCTTGAGATCGCCGCGACGGACCCGCCGCAACGCCTCGGTCAGCTCGACGAGGACCGCCTCGTGATCCGGCGCGGACGGATCCGCCACCGGCTGTTTCGCCGTGGTCATCATTCCTCGCTCACGTCGGGGGCCACCGGCTGCCGGAACGCCGGCCACCCCACTATTGTGCCCGCGACCCCGACCGCGCCAGGCCGGCGCCACCGCGAACCCCGTACCGGTTCGGCCACGCTCCGCGACGAACGGTCGCGCCGGCGATGACCGGAACGCGTGACAAGCTTGGCACCCGACGGGCCGGCGATGGAGGATACGGGGATGTCAGCGGAGCGGGGGACCGCATCGATCGGCGGTCGCGACGAGCACGTCCGGCGGGTCCGGCTCCCCGCCGACCGCCGTACGCCCGCGGCCGCCCGCGCCCTTGTCCGGTCCGTGCTCGCCGAGGCGGCGCTTGACGAGCTGACCAACGAGGCCCTGCTGCTGACCACCGAGCTCTCCACGAACGCCGTGGAGCACGCCCGCACCGAACTGGACGTCGAGGTCGTCGCCGACCGTTCCGGGCTCACCGTCACCGTCTCCGACTTCGCCGGCGGGCCGGTGGAGGAACTGACCGTCGGCGTCCGCAACGAGAGCAGCGACATCAGCCAGGTCTCCGAACGCGGGCGGGGCCTGCTGCTGGTCGACCACTTCGCCAGCCGCTGGGGAACCACGTACCACCCCACCGGCAAGGGGGTCTGGTTCCGGCTGGAGAGGTCCGGATCCACCGGCGCCACCCCACCGGAACTGGCCGCCGCCGCACGTGCCACGGCGGGCGCCGGGAGCGGCGTCAGCGAGGACAGCTCCGCGCCGAGCGCCGCGGCGATGAGCGAGCTGATGCAGACCGCCCCCGACCCGTACACCGACGATCCGCTCCCGGATTTCGCGACAAGCCTGCTGACCCGCGTGGCCGAGATGGTCGGCGCGGCCGGTGGCGTGGTCCGGCTCGACCGGGGCGACGGGCAGGGCACGCAGGTGCTGGCCCGCTACGGCCGCCAGCCCCGGCCCGGGAACGAGCTGCTGCGGGTGCCGCTGACCGTGCACCGGCCGTACGCCGGCGAACTCGAACTGGACGCCGCGCCGTCCGCGTACGCCCGGCCGCTGGCGTCGCTGATGGCCGAGCGGCTGTCGCTGCACCTGGAGAACGACCGGCTGCGCCGGGCCGACGTGCGCCGCCAGGCCTGGCTGACGTTCCTCGCCGAGGTCAGCGAACTGCTCGCCCAGTCCCTCGACGTCGAGCTGACCATGGCGCTCATCCCGCAGCTCGTGGTGCCCCGGCTGGGACAGTGGTGCGCCGTGCACACCACCGACGAGTGGGGCCGGCTGCGCCTCGCGGCGACCAGCCACGCGGACGAGTCGGTGCTGCCGCAACTGCACGCGGTCCTTGCCGAGACCGGGCCGGAGTCCATCCAGGCCCGGCTGCGGGAGGCGTCCCGCAACGGCACCCAGATGCCGCTCGGCGCGCCCACCGAGGGCTTCGCCGTTCCGCTGATCGCCCGCGGCCAGCGGCTCGGCACCCTCGCGGTGGGCCGGCACCAGCGGCACCGCCACGACCCCGACGAGGTCGCCGTCCTGGAGGACGTCGCCCGCCGGGCGGCGCTGGCGATCGACAACGCCCGCATCCACGCCGAACGCCGCCGGGTCGCACAGGCGCTCCAGCAGTCGCTGCTGCCGCCCGTGCTGCCGGTGGTCGAGGGGATCGGCTTCGCCGCCGAGTACGTCCCGACCGGCGACGACGCCGACGTCGGCGGCGACTTCTACGACGTGCTGCCGCTGCCGGACGGGCGGTGGCTGGTCGTCATCGGCGACGTCTCCGGCAAGGGTGTGCAGGCGGCCACCGTCACCGGCCTGGTCCGCGACGTCATCCGCACACTTGTCGGCGACGGCAAGCCGCTGCCGGAGGCGCTGACCCGGCTCAACGAGACGCTTGTCGAGCGGGGCGGCGGGCGGTACTGCACGCTTGCCGTCGCGGCGGTCGGGCCGGGCGACGGCGGCCAGCTCGACGTCTCGCTGCACCTCGCCGGCCACGACCGCCCGGTGCTGCTGACGGCCGGCGGCGCGAGGTTCGTCGGCACCGGGGGCACCGCCCTCGGGCTGCTCGACTCGATCGCCTCGCCGACGGCGGAGCTCTCGCTCGGCGCGGGCGACGCGCTGATCTTCTACACCGACGGGGTCACCGAACGGCGGCGCGGCCGGGAACTCTTCGGGGTGGACCGCCTCCGGGAAGCGGCGGCCCCGCTGGCCGGCTACTCGGCGGACGTGGTGGCGGCCCGGCTCCGCTCGACCGCGCTCGGCTTCTCGCCCGAGACGCCCCGCGACGACATCGCCATCCTGGTCCTGCGCAACGACGCCGCCTGAGGCGGTGCCACCCCCTTGCGGGAGGTGGAATCCGCCCGCGATCAGGGCCTAGGTTGGTGCCATGTCGAGCGCCGTCCACGCCGTCACCGATCGACCGCCACTGCTGCGCAGCGTCCTCGCCGGACAGGTCGCCCTCCTGTCCGCCTTCGCGGTCGTGACCGCGATGTGGCTCGGCCGGATGGCCGTCGCCGGGGTGGGGCCCGAGGAGATGACCACCGGAGCGTACGACCCGAAGGACCTGGTGCCGTTCGGGCTGGGCATGGCCAACCCGTTCACCTGGCTCTACGTGCTCGTGTCGCTGCTCTTCCTCGTCGGGCTGGTCGCCGTGCCGCTGCTCGCCGCCTACTCGGTGTTGCTGCTGGTCCGTGACCGGGAGAGTGTTCCCCGCCGCACCCGGCGACTGCTGCTCGCCGTGACCGTGGTCGGCGTCGCGGTGACCGTGCTGCGGTTCGCGCCGGTCGGCACGGAGCTGACCCGCTGGTGGCTGGACTGAGGCCGCCGCGTCACAGCCCGCCGGGGAGGCGGCCCGGCGCCAGCCGGTGGTGCGGGTCGAGGTGCTCCTTGGCGGCGCGCAGCCGGGCCAGGCCGGCCAGTTCGCCCCACAGGTCGACGGCCCGCCGGACCGGCTCCGGCGCGGAGACCACCACGCACCGGCCGTGCCGCGCGAGCAGGACCCCACGCACCGCGGCGAGGATCGAGGCGACCCGCTCGGCGGGCATCGCGCCGGGCAGCGCCGCGTGCACCACGCCCAGGCCCGCGGAGCCACGCACCGGGACCGGCGCGCCCGCGGCGTCGCGCAACGCGTACACGGCCGCGTGCAGGTCGGTGATCGGCACCTCCAGGCGCAGCGCCGTGTCGCCGGGCCCGAACGGGTAACGCCGCCACCACTCGGGGGCCGAGTGGCTCGCCGAGGCGCCACCGCCGAGCAGCGACACCATCCGGTCGGCCCGCTCCGCGACGTCGGCGGGCCCGCCCTCGAGCAGGATGACGAGGGTGCCGGCCCGGGCCGGGCCGGTCGTGGCGCGCCCCGTCATCGACGGGTGCCGGGCCATCGACGCGGCCCGGCTCCCCTGCCGCGGCCGGGGTCCCGCGCCGGCCGGGAGGTCCAGCTCGACGGCCGCCGGGTCGAGGCGGGCCGCGAGCACCGTGCGCACCAGGTCGTGCACCTCCAGCGGCGTCCACACGGGCCGGGTGACCCAGATCCGGCTCGCCGGGACGGCCTGCACCCGGAGGGTCGCGGCGACCAGCACCCCGAGCGCGCCCTGGGAGCCGCAGAGCAGCCGGGCCAGCTCCAGCCCCTCCGCACCGCCACCGGCGCCGACCAGCTCGCCGTCGGCGTCCAGGTAGCGCAGGGAGACGAGCTGGTCGCAGGCCGTACCGTGGCGGTGCCGCAGCGGGCCCGCCTCGCCGGCCGCCAGCACCCCGCCGAGCGTGGCACCGGGCGACGGCGCGTCCAGGGCGAGGCGCTGGCCGGTGCGTTCCAGGGTGGCCTGGACCGCGCGCAGCGGAGTGCCCGCGCCGACCTCGGCGGTCGACGCGCCGACCCGCTCGTGACCGATGCCGGCGAGCCGGCCGGTGTCGAGCATGATGTCCACCCCGTCGGGGGCCGCACCCCAGTCGATCTTCGTGCCGGCACCGCGCGGCACCACGGTCAGATCGTGCCGGGCGGCGAGCCGGAGGATGTCGGCGGCGGCCCGCGCGGTCCCCGGCACGGCGACCCAGCGGGCGGGCCGGCCGGCCACCTCGTCGGCGGGGCCCGCGAGGCGGGCGAACGGCGGCCCGCAGATCTCCGCGAGCCGGCGGGTGATGTCGAGGGCTCCGGGCCGGTCCGTGGAACTCGCTGCTGCCGCCATGCCGGTCATCGTACACATGTTCGAAAGTTGCGGAAGGCATGTCGCACGACCGGGTGAGCGGGCCCGCGGCCGGTAACGTGACGCCGTGAGCACCGAGACCCCAGTACCCGCCGCCAAGCGGGTGCCGACCGAACGCACGCACCACGGCGACAAGGTCGTCGACGAGTACGCCTGGCTCGCCGCCAAGGACGATCCGGCGACGATCGCCTACCTGACCGCCGAGAACGCGTACACCGAGACCCGCACCGCCCACCTTGCCGACCTGCGCACGCGGCTGTTCGAGGAGATCCGCCGCCGGACCCAGGAGACGGACCTCTCCGTGCCCACCCGCAAGGGCGGCCACTGGTACTACACCCGGACCGTCGAGGGGCAGCAGTACGGCGTGCACTGCCGCCGGACCGTCCGCGACGGCGAGACCGACCCGCCGGTGAGCGCCGACGGCGCGCCGCTGGAGGGCGAGGAGGTGCTCCTCGACGGCAACCTGCTCGCCGAGGGCCACGACTTCTTCGCGCTCGGCGCGTTCGACGTGAGCCCGGACGGGCGCTGGCTTGCGTACTCCACCGACTTCTCCGGCGACGAACGCTTCACGCTGCGGGTCAAGGACCTCGCCACCGGGGAGCTGCTCCCCGACGAGGTGCCGGACACCTTCTACGGCACGGCCTGGTCCGCCGACGCCTCGGTGCTGTTCTACGTCACCGTGGACGACGCGTGGCGGCCGAACCGGGTGTGGCGGCACACGCTGGGCACCCCGTCGAGCGAGGACGTCGTGGTCCACCAGGAGGACGACGAGCGGTTCTGGGTGGGCGTCGAGCTGACCCGCTCCGAGAAGTTCATCCTCATCGACATCCACAGCAAGGTGACGAGCGAGATCCTGGTCATCCCCGCCGGCAACCCGACCGGCGCGCCGGCCTCCGTGGCATCCCGACGGCAGGGCGTCGAGTACACGGTCGAGCACCACGGCCACCGGTTCCTCATCCTGCACAACGACGGCGCCGAGGACTTCGCGCTCGCGTACACGTCGGCGGACGCACCGGGCGACTGGGTGCCGCTGATCGAGCACTCCCCCGGCACCCGGCTGGAGGCGGTCGACGCGTTCGAGAACCACCTCGTGGTCACCCTGCGCACCAACGGGCTGACCGGGCTGCGCGTACTGCCGATCGGCGGCGGCGACGCCCACGACATCGAATTCCCGGAACCGCTGTACAACGTCGGGCTGGACAGCAACCCGGAGTACCGCACCGGCCAGCTCCGGCTGCGTTACACGTCCCTGGTCACCCCCGACTCGGTGTACGACTACGACCTGGTCACCCACCAGATGGTGCTGCGGCGGCGCAAGCCGGTGCTGCCCGGGCCGGACGGCCGCCCGTACGACCCGGCCGCGTACGAGCAGCACCGCGACTGGGCGCTCGCCGACGACGGCACACGGGTGCCGATCTCACTGGTCTGCCGGGCCGGCACGCCGCGCGACGGCTCCGCGCCGTGCGTCATCTACGGGTACGGCTCGTACGAGGCGAGCATGGACCCCTGGTTCTCGGTGGGCCGGCTGTCCCTCCTGGACCGCGGCGTCGTCTTCGCCGTGGCACACATCCGGGGCGGCGGCGAGCTGGGCCGGCGCTGGTACGACCAGGGCAAGCTGCTGGCCAAGAAGAACACCTTCACCGACTTCGTGGCCTGCGCCCGGCACCTGGTCAAGGCCGGCTGGACGGCCGCCGACCGGCTGGTCGCCCGGGGCGCCTCGGCCGGCGGCCTGCTGATGGGCGCGGTGGCCAACCTCGCCCCGGACGCGTTTACCGGGATCGTCGCGCAGGTGCCCTTCGTGGACGCGCTCAACTCGATCCTCGACCCGACACTGCCGCTGACGGTCACCGAGTGGGAGGAGTGGGGCAACCCGCTCGACGACCCCGAGGTGTACGCGTACATGAAGTCGTACACGCCGTACGAGAACGTGCGGGCGGTGGACTACCCGGCGATCCTCGCGGTGACCAGCCTCAACGACACCCGCGTGCTCTACCACGAGCCGGCGAAGTGGATCGCCCGGCTGCGGGCGACCGCGCCGCAGGGCGACTACCTGCTCAAGACCGAGATGGGTGCCGGGCACGGCGGCCCGAGCGGCCGCTACAACGCCTGGCGCGAGGAGGCGTTCATCAACGCCTGGATCCTCGACCATCTACACCACGCGTGAAAGGAGGGGCCCCTTGTTAACGCCTGGCGTGGTGAAGGGGCCCCTTCTTAACACTCACAACGCCGCCGCCAGCACCCTCGGGTCGACGTTGCCGCCGGTCACCACGGCGACCGTACGCCCGCTCGGCAGCTCGGCGGCGCGGAACAGCCGCGCGGCCACCGCCACCGCGGCGCTGGGCTCCACCACCAGGCGCGCGTCCCGGACGAGCCGGCCCATCGCCGCGCGGATCTCGGCCTCCGACACGGTGACGATGCCGTCGAGCCGTGCCAGCAGGTGTGCGAGGGTCAGCTCGGACGGTGGCAGGCGCAGGCCGTCGGCCATCGTCCGGTAGGTGCGCTCCTCGCCCCACGCCACGACCGACCCGGCCGCGAGCGAGTCACGGGCGTCGGCGGCCAGCTCCGGTTCGACGCCGATCACGGCGGCCGCCGGCCGCAGGGCCTTCACCACGGTCGCCACGCCGGAGGAGAGACCGCCTCCGCCGACCGGCACCAGCACCACGTCCACGTCGGGCCGGTCCTCGACGATCTCCAGGCCGACCGTGCCCTGCCCGGCGATGATCCGCCGGTCGTCGAACGGCGGCACCAGCACGGCACCGGTCTCCGCCGCGATCCGCTCGGCCTCCGGCCCACGACGCGGTGGCGGCACCGTGACCACCTCGACTCCGAGTGCCCGGATCCGGTCGACCTTGGCCGCCGGCGCACCGTCCGGCACCACGATCCGGCACGGCACGCCGGCCGCGCGGGCCGCGTACGCCAGGGCCAGGCCGTGGTTTCCCGACGAGTGGGTGACGACGCCGCGCGCTCGCTCGGCCGGCGTGAGCCGGGCGACCGCGTGCGTCGCGCCCCGCAGCTTGAACGACCCGACCGGCTGCAGGCTCTCCGGCTTCAACCACAGGTCCGCGTCCCACGAGGCCCGCAGCAACGGGGTACGCACGACCGCGTCCGCGACGTCCACGGCGGCGCCCCGGACGTCCTCCACCGACACCAGATCCATCGCCCCATCCTGCCCGCTCGCCACGCCCCCGGCCCCCGCCGGGCGCACGGCGTCGCGCTACCCCTACGCCGGAAGCCCGGATCGGGACGAGCATGATCGCGCTCGATCGCAGAAGTGACATCGTCGATCGAGCACGATCATGACCGGGGTACGGGGCGGACCGGTCGCCTAGACTGCCGGCGTGACCAGGGCAGTGCGGTGAGCGCCACGGATGGCGAGCCGGCAGGCGGCGTACCCCGGTCGAGTCTGCGGGCGGCGGCGGGTGACCGGCGGGTCTGGGCGATCCTCGCGGTGGTCGCCGCCCTGCTCGTCTGCTGCTGTTCGGCCGCCGCCGGCACGCTGCTCGCGCTCTCCGCCGGGCTGTTCACCGGCGGCTGACCGTTGCCGCGTGTGGGCGCACCGCCGTGCGTGGGTGTTAAGAAGGGACCCTTCCTCTACCGGAGGCGTTAAAAGGGGGCCCCTCCTTACACCCGGAGCAGGGCGGCGGCGTCGCCGGTTCGGGACATGCGCTGCCAGCGCAGCCGGTTGCCGATCAGCGCGGTGACCACCGACTGCACGACGACCAGGTACATCACCTGCCGATAGACGACCTGCTGGAACGGCAGGCTCCACAGCGGCCCCAGGCGTTCCCCGTCCAGCCGCAGGGCGTACGCGGCCGTCAAAGCCTGGAGCAGCAGCAGCCCGACCCACGCCAGCACGAGCGTCGACCAGGGCAGGAAGAGCAGCGCGTAGAGCGCGTACACGTCGACCGCCGGAGCGGCCAACGGCAGCACGATCTGGAACACGGTCAGGTACGGCAGGCACCGCCGGCCCAGTCGCCCCCCGGCGCCCGGTTCCCGCAGGGCCCGCCGGTGCTTCCACATCGCCTGCATCGTGCCGTAGCACCACCGGTAGCGCTGCCGCCACAGTTGCCGCAGCGTCGACGGCACCTCGGTCCAGGCGATCGCCGCCTCCTCGTAGACGACCCGCCAGCCGGACCTGAGCACCTTCATCGTCAGGTCGGTGTCCTCGGCCAGGGTGTCCGCCGGCACGCCGCCAACGGCGAGCAGCACCTGGCGGCGGAACGCGCCGATCGCCCCGGGGATGGTCGGCATGCACTCCAGCACGTCGTACATCCGGCGGTCCAGGTTGAAGCCGATCACGTACTCCAGGTGCTGCCAGCGCCCGAGCAGCCGCCGCCGGTTGGCGACCTTGGTGTTGCCGGAGATCGCGCCGACGGTCGGGTCGGCGAAGCCCTGCACCAGCCGGTACACGGTGTCCGGCTGGAAGACGGTGTCCCCGTCGACGAGCACCAGCAGGTCGGCCCGGGCGGCCCGGACACCGGTGTTGAGCGCGGCCGGCTTACCGGCGTTGGCCTGGCGGATCACCCGGACGCCGCGCAGCCGCAGCCGCTCCACGATGTCGGCGGTGCCGTCCGTCGACCCGTCGTCCACCACGATCACCTCAAGGGCCGGGTAGGCGCTGGCGACCAGGGACCGGACGGTGGCGGCGATGTTGGCCGCCTCGTTGTACGCGGGCACGATCACCGAGACGGGTTCGGTGACCTGCCGCCGGCCCCGCACCGGCCGGCGGACCCGGCGTACGTGGCGTTGCGCGCAGACCACCTGCACGAGGAGCCGCGCCACGCCGAGGACCAGCGCGACCGCCAGCAGCACCGTCATCGCGTCCGAGACGCCGGCCGCGCCGACCTGGGCCCAGCGCAGGGCGACGCCGCTCAGCCGGCTGCCCGCGCTTGCCGGCACGGTCGACTCGGGCGCGCCGATGCCCGCCGAGACGGTGGCCCGTCGCCCGGGCCTCCGGTGCCATCAGCGCCGTCGCCCGGCCGGCGCGTTACACCCGGTCAGGTCGTCCGCAGCTCCTCCACCGTCGTACCGGCCCGGAGGAACAGCACCCCGGCGGCGACCGTCACCAGCACCGCGGCGAGGGAACCGCCGCCGAGCAGCGCCAACTGCTCCAGCGGTACGACCGGCGGCTCGGTGACCCGCTCCACCCACTCGGTCCGGGCGTACCGGTCCCAGCCCCCGGGCTCGGAGCAGACGTCGCCGGCGTCGCAGATCGTCTGCAGGTGGCCGCCGTTGGACGGCGTGCGGAACAGGCCACGCGCGAGGAGCAGCCCGACGGTGAGCGCGACGGCGACGGCCGGTACGGCGGGTGCGAGCGACTGCCACGCGATGGCCCGACCGAGCGTCGCCCGGGGCACTCCGGTGGCGACAAGTGCCGCGTACGCGCGGCGCCGGGCGGTGACGCCCTCCACCACCGCGACCAGCAGCCCGCCGGCGGCGATCAGCACGGCCACCGCGACGGTGAGGTCGACCAGGTCCATCGTTCTCAGGTAGAACGGGTCGTCCGGTATTCCGGAGCCGGTACGCCGGGTCAGCCTGAGCTCCGCCTCGAAGTAGGCGCGCATCCCGGCCGCCCCGGCGCCGATGAGCACGGCCGCCAGCAGCGCGGCGAAGGTGCGACTTCCGGCCCACGGGTCGGCGGTGAGCCGGCGGGCGGCGAGCAGCGCGGCCGGCCGGCGGGCCCAGCGGTGCAGCACCCGTCCGGCCGCGTACGAGAGCCAGCCCGTCCCGGTCACCACGCCGATGGTGGCCGTCAGGCCACCGACGATCAGCAGCGTCGGCGGCAGCCACTCGGGTGGTTCGCTGTCCCGCCGCGCGTACCAGAGCCCGACCGGCTGGTACGCGCTGAACGCGGCCAGCCCCAGCACGATGAGCAGTCCCGGCCACGGGCGCGGCCCCCGGGTGCGTACCCGGCGCACCACACCGAACGGCGTGGTGGTGACCCGGCGCAGCATGAGGACGGTGACCAGGGCGGCCGCCAGCGGCAGTCCGAGCACGAGCGCGGCAATGGTGCCGGTCGCGGGCAGCACGTCGGTGGGCAGCGCGAGTTGGCCCCGCTCGTCCGGCCGGTGCAGGAGTCCCCGGCCGCCGAGGTACACAAGCAGCCCGGTGACCGTGCCCAGGAGGCTCGCGAGACCGGTCTCCAGGACGGCGATCCGGGTCACCTGGGCCGGGGTGGCGCCCGCCAGCCGGAGCGCGGCCAGCCGGCGGTCCCGGGCGGGGGCGCCGAGCCGGGCGCACTGGCCGGCCAGCGCGAGCACCGGGATGGTGAGCAGCGCCAGCGCGAACGCGGTCCCACCGCGCAGGCCCGGCTCGCGCAGCAGCGCGTTGCCGTACTGCTCGGCCTGCGCCCACGGGTCACCCGGCACCTCGGGGATGGCCAGCACGGTGAGCGCGGCCAACCCGGCGAGGGTGGCCAGCCCGGCGCTGAGCGCGGTCAGCGCGACCCGGGCCGCGTCGGTGCGGGTGCCCGCGAGGGCCAGGCGGAGCGAGGCACCCGGCCTCACCGCCGCTCCCCGAGCAGTGGCGAGTCGAGGCCCAGGCCGCTCTGGTCCACCAGGCCGTCCCGGAGGACGACCTCCCGGTCGGCGTACGCGGCGATGCGCGGCTCGTGGGTGACCAGGACGACCGAGGTGCCCTGTTCGCGGGCGAGCCGCACCAGCTGGGTGAGGACCTGCTCGCCGGTGAGCGTGTCCAACGCGCCGGTCGGCTCGTCCGCGAACAGCACCCGCGGCTCGGTGACCAGGGCCCGGGCGGTGGCGCAGCGCTGCTGCTGCCCGCCGGACATCTCGCCGGGCCGGACGTCGGCCAGCTCCGCCACGCCGAAGCGCTCCAGCCAGGTCAGCGCCGCCGTCCGCGCCTCCCGCCGCCCCGTGCCGGCGAGAAGCAGCGGCAGCGCGACGTTCTCCGCCGCGGTCAGCTCGGCGACGAGCTGACCGAACTGGAACAGCACGCCGAACTCGGTGCGCCGCAGCCGCGAGCGGGCCGCCTCGGACCAGGTGTCGATCCGGTGGCCGTGCCAGGTCACCTCGCCGGCGTCGGGCCGTAGGATGCCGGCGAGGCAGTGCAGCAGCGTCGACTTTCCGCAGCCGCTCGGGCCGGTCACGGCGATGATCTCGCCGGCGTCGACGTCGAGGGTGATGCCGCGCAGGGCGGGCGTCGGCCCGTACGCCTTGACCACTCCGCGAGCCTGTAGTTGCGTCACGTGTGCACCTCCCGGTGCCAGTCGGCGACCCGGTCCAGGGTGGTGTGCAGCCACCGCAGGTCGGCGTCGAGGTGGGCGATCGCGAAGTCGAGGGCGACGACGTCGTCGAGCGTGGCCGACGGGGCCGCCTTGGCCGCGGTCAGCTCACGCAGCCGTTGGGTGTGTGCCCGCCGCTGGGCGATCAGCCAGGCGCGGGCCCGGTCCACGTCGGCTACCAGCAGCGCGACCGTGACCTTGGCGAAGAGGGTGCTGGCGACGTACGGCATGGGCGGCTCGACCTCGGTGAGCCAGCGGTCCAGCGTGGCCCGGCCGGCGTCGGTGAGCGTGTACGTGGTGCGGTCCGGGCCCGCCTCCCGCTCCTGGCCGGCGGTGGCGACGAGCCCGTCGCGCTGCAACCGGCCGAGCGTGGCGTAGACCTGCCCGAAGGCGAGCGGCCGGGCCCGGGGCAGCCGCTCGTCGTGTGCGCGCTTCAGCTCGTAGCCGTGCCGGGTGCCGCCGCTCGCGAGCAGCCCGAGTAGTACGTGCGGAGTGGACACCTCCGCCACTATTCACTGAGCGAATAGCGGTGTCAACGGTCCCGGCGGCGCCCGCGCGCCGCCGGGACCGACGGTCAGCGCGTGCCGGCCGCCCAGACCGGGTCGCGGCCGGTGCCGGCGAGAAGCCGGTCCAGGTCCGGAAGGTCGGCCCGGGCGGGCACCGCCTCGGCGAAGACGCCCATCTTCCGGGCGTTCGGGCCGAGCTGCTCGACCAGCTCGTGCAGGGCCCGGACCGCCTCGGGCGCCGGCTGGTACGGCTGGCCGGTGGCGACGGCGAGGTCCCACCCGTGCACGGTCAGGTCCAGCAGCACCATGCCGCCCACCGTCGCCTGCGGCAGGCCCATGCCGGGGGACACACCCTCCAGGCTGGCCGGATCGGCCCAGGCGTCGATCAACCGCCGCGTCTCGGCCTCGAACCGGTCCCGCCAGCCGTCGTTGAGGAAGTCCGGCTTGTCGGCCCACTCGGCGGGACGTTTCGCCGCCAACTGCTGGAAGTTGACCACCACCTGGAAGAGGTGGTTCATCAGGTCGCGCACCGCGTACTCGCTGCACGGCGTGGGAAGGTCGAACTGGTCGTCGGCGATGCCGCGGACCACCGCGACGGTACGCGGGGCGGCGGCCGCCAGGAGGTCGCTAGTCTTTGTGGCCATAGCGCCAGCGTATGAGGGCGGTCTTGAAGAAATGCGACAGCAGCCGCGCGTCGACAACCGGGGCATCCTCGACCCGGCACGGCTGCACCGGGCGGTACGTTTCCGCCGGCACCTGCCCGCCCCGGCGTTGCACCGGTGGGTGGAGCACTACTGGTTCATCGACTGGGAGCTGACCGAGCCGCTCACCCAGCAGATCGTGCCGCACCCGGCGGTCAACGTGGTGTTCCGCCGCGACGGCGACGGCGACGGCGACGGCCGCGAGGCCGGCGAGGTGGCCGGAATCGGGCTCGAACTCTTCTCGATCACCCTCGCCGGATCCGGCCGGGTCAGCGGGGTGCAGTTCCGTCCGGGCGGCTTCCGGCCCTTCTGGCGCCGGTCGGTGGCGGAGCTGACCGGGGGGCGGTGGTCGTTCACCGCGCTGGCCGACCGCTGGCCGCCGGCCGCCGCCGGGGCCGGTGCCGGCCACTGCGCGGGTACGGACACCGAGCGCCGCCGCGCCCTCGACGCCCTGCTGACCGGCTGGGCACCCCGGCCCGACCCCGTGAACGACGAGGTGATCGCCCTGGTCGAGGCGATCCGCCGGGACCGTGGCGTGCTGCGCGTCGACGACGTCGCCGACCGCCACGGCATCCCGGTCCGGCGGCTGCAACGGCTGTTCCTGACGCACGTCGGCGCCGGCCCGAAGTGGGTGATTCGCCGCTACCGCCTGCAGGAGGCCATCGAACAGGCGGCCGGGGGCGTGCCGGACTGGGCCCGGCTGGCCGCCGAACTGGGCTTCAGTGACCAGGCCCATCTGGTCCGCGAGTTCGCCGCGGTCACCGGCAGCACGCCGGCCGCGTACGCCCGCTCCCTGGTCTGACCGGCAGTCGGGCTGCGCGGCGAAGGCCGAACGCGTCCGCCGCGGCGCGGCCCCAGACCTGCACGTTCCGTCACAGCATGTGGCCGGCGACAATCCCGCTGCCCCCTTTGCTCTGCTTCAACGGACGCAACAATCACTGACGGTGCCGGCAAGTAAGGTGTCCGCGCTCCGCGGACGCGGCCAAAGCCGCAGGTAAAACGACTTGTGCGTATGAGTAAGCAGAGCAAAGGCGGACGAGGCCGTCGCCGGGCCCGGAAGAGGCATCACGGACGGTGAGATGGTTCGCCGTCGCGTCAGGTAACGACGGGCGGGCCGTACCGGGGTCAGCGGCGGCGGAGGGCGACCACAGCCACGTCGTCCTGGATCTCGGGCGGGGCGAGCTCGACGAGAAGCCGTTCGCAGAAGCGGTCCAGGTCGTCGTCGACTGTGGCGGCGGCCACCGCCAGGGCGCTCAGCCCGTCGTCGATGATCGTGTCCCGCCGCTCAATCAGGCCGTCGGTGTAGAACACCAGCGTGGCGCCGGCCGGCAGGACGAACTCCAGGTCCGGCGGGCGCGGCGCCCGCACGCCGAGCAGCGGCGCGGACTGCTGCACGAACTCGACCTTGCCGTCGTTGCTGAGCAACGGCGGCAGGTGACCGGCGCTGGCCAGCCGTACGTGACCGGTCGGCGGGTGCAGCAGCAGGACGCAGATCGTCGCCAACTCGGCGGGCAGCAGCGCCCGCATCAACTCGTTCACCCGGTGCAGGATCTCGCCCGGCGGGTGCCCCTCGATCGCGTACGCCCGCACCGCGTGGCGCAGCTCCGCCATCACGGTGGCCGCGTGCAGCGAGTGGCCGGCCACATCCCCGATCGCCAGCAGCAGGTGCCCGTCGAGCATCACCAGCTCGTAGAAGTCACCACCCACCTCGGTCCGCGCGCTCGCCGGCTCGTAGCGCACGGCGAGATCGAGCCCGGCGATCTCCGGTATCCGGCGGGGCAGCAGGCTGCGCTGGAGGGTGACCGCGATCCGGTGCTCCTCGTCGAAGGAGCGCTGCGCCTCCACGGCGGCCGCGACCGCCTGGGCGAGCTGTACCAGCACCGGTGTGCGGGCGGTCTGGGTGGCGGTCGGCACGACCACGTAGAGCGGTGCCCGGTCCTCGCGCAGCCGGGCGGCGGCCACGGTGACCGTGTCCCCGGCCGGCCAGTCCACCAGGTCCCAGCCGGCCGGGTCCTCGACGCGGACCGTCGCGCCGGTCGGGACACCGGAGTCGTCGACGATCCACGGGATGACGGCCGCCGCGCCGTCGGGGCCGGTGGCGACCCCGGCCAGGCAGTCGCCGTCGAAGGTCTCGGCGATCACCGCGGCCGGACTGCGGAAGATCCGCGCGGCGCCGGACGCCGCCTCCTGGAGCAGCCGGGCGAAGTTCGGCGCGGCGTGCACCGCCATGGTGGTGTCGGCGAGACCGAGCAGCCGTTCGGCGAGCAGCTCCGCCCGCTGCCGGGCGCGGTAGTAGCGCAGCACCGCATGGGCCGTGGCGACCAGTTCCTCCGGCTCGATGGGCTCGGCCAGGTACGCGTCCGCGCCCCGGGTGAGCCCTCGCGCCCGGTCCGTCACGTCCACGGCGTGCGCAGACACGTGGATCACCGCGATGGCGGGGTGGTCGGCCTTGATCCGCTCGCACACCTCGAACCCGCTCACGTCCGGCAGCCGGACGTCGAGCACCACGAGGTCGATCGGGTCCGTGCCGACCCGGGCCAGCGCCTCGGCCCCGTTCTCCGCCTCCAGCACCGTGAAGCCGGCCCGGGAGAGCCAGCTCACCAGCAGGTACCGCTTGGTGCGACTGTCGTCGACCACCAGGACGGTCGCCGGGCCGCCGTCCACGGTCAGGCTCCGTCCACCGGCAGGGAGACGGTGAACGTGCTGCCCGCACCGGGCGCGCTGGTCAACTCCAGCGTTCCGCCGAGCAGGTTCACCAGGCGTCGTGCGTACGGCAGGCCGAGGCCGGTGCCGCCGACCCGGGTGGCGCCCGGCACCTGGTAGAACTCCTCGAAGATCCGGTCCTGCAGCTCGGGGGCGATGCCCGGGCCGGTGTCGGACACGCTGAGCAGCCAGCGGTCACCGGCGCGTCGGGCCCGCAGCCGCACCTCGCCGCTCTCGGTGAACTTGAGCCCGTTGTGCAGCAGGTTGCGTAGCACCTGGGCGAGGAGGACCTCGTCGGAGCGGAGTGTGGCCGGGGCGGGCGGCTCCTCCACCACCAGCTCGACGTCGGGCCGGGTGGCCAGCGCCCGCAGCGTGCCGCGCAGCTGGCCGAAGATGAGCCGCAGGTCCACCTCGCCCCACGTCGGCTCGATCCGCCCGGACTCCGCCTTGGCCAGGTCGAGCAGCTCGTTCACCAGGGCGAGCAGGTCGGCCGCCGACGAACGGATCAGCCCGACCTGCCGGGCCTGCTCGGCGGTGAGCGGATCGGAGGCCGAGTCGGCAAGCAACCGGGCGAGCCCGATGATCGCGGTGACCGGCGCGCGCAGCTCGTGGCTGACGTTGGCCAGGAACCGGCTCTTCGACTCGCTCGCCGCGCGCAGCTGGGCCGACTTCTCGTCCAGCTCGCCGTAGAGCGCCACGACTCCCCGGTTCGTCTCCTCCAGCTCCTCCGTGAGCTGGTTGTAGAGAGCCATCACCCCGCGGTTGGTCTCGGCCAGCTCCGCGTTCAGCACCGCCAGCTCGTCGCGCTGGCTGCGTACCTCGTCGAGAGCGGCGATGAGCTGCTCGTTCTGCGCGGCCAGCTCGTCGAGGGCGCTGCCGGGCGCGCTGCCGGTGAGCGCGGCTCGCAGTTCGGCGAGGCGCTCGGGGGTCAGCACCGGCGCGGTGGCCGGGACGCGTCGGGTCATCCTCACGACCGTATCCTCCCCTCCGCCCAGGACGGCCAGGCTGTCGACCAGTCGCGCCACCGCTCCCGACTGCGGCTCGTACCGCCCGCCGGGCAGCGGCCGGAGCGGGGCGAGGTCGACCCGGAGGTGACGCCTACCGTCAACGGCGTCGTCGACCGCGGCGAACGTCACGTCCGCGCCACCGGCGGCGCGGAGCAGGTCGCGGGCCACCTCGCTGAGGGCGGTGGCGAGGCGTACCTGGTCCTGGTGCTCCAGCCCCACGATCGCGGCGACCTCCCGCCCCCGCTGCCGTACGACGAAGATGTCGTGCTCGACGCGCAGCGCCATCTGCAGCAGCGCTCCGGTCACGGCGCCCCCTTGGCGACCAGGACGCAGGCGTCGTCGCGCCGCGTACCGGCGTCGCGCAGCAGGGTCGCGGCGACCACGAGGGGCGACCGCCCGGCGAGACCCGGGTGGTCGTCGAGCTGCCAGCGGTCGACCACCCCGTCACTGTGCATCACGAGCAGGGCGTCGGGTGGGAAGGGGTACTCGTACTGGCGGATCACCGGGCGCTGGTGCCCGGCGATGCCGGGCAGCGACACGAGGCCGCGGCGGTGCCCGGCGCCGTCGATCACGGAGCCGGAGACGTTCCCGAGGCCGGCGTACCGGAGCAGGCCGGCCGCCGGGTCCGGCTCGGCGACCGCCAACGCCGCGCCCCGGGTGTGTGTCATGGCGCGGTGCAGGTGCTCGACCACCGTCGCTGGCGACGCGGCCGGCGCCCGCCGGAACGCCTCGGTCGCGGCCTCGGTGGCGGCGGCGGCGAGCGGCCCGTGTCCCAGGCCGTCGCAGGCGAGCACCTGCCGTCGGCCGTCGACGACCCGCCAGGCGTACCCGTCGCCGCTGACCTGCTCACCGGCCAGTGGCCGGGTCAGCGCGCCCACCCACGACGGCCCGGGGTCGGCGTCCCGCGGCCAGACCTGCACGGCGAGCACGGTGCCCCGGCCCGGCCGGGAGTACCCGTCGAACCAGGTGGCCTGCCGGACGATCGCGCCGAGACCGATGCCGAGCGTGCCGGTGGTGGAGTGCCCGTCCCGGGAGGAGACGGTCAGGTCCGCCATGCCGGGGCCGGAGTCGATCGCGATCAGCTCCACACCGGCGTGCCGGTCGCCGCGGACCGGCCGGAGCAGCAGCACACCCTCGTCGGCGTGCTTGACCAGGTTGCTGGTCAGCTCCGCGGCCACGATGGCGAGGTCGGCGATCCGGGCCGCACCGAGGCCCAGGTCGGTGCCGAGCCGTTCGGCGGCGCGCCGCACCGCACTGGCGGTGCTCCCGGCCTCGACCCGGAACCAGCTCCCACGGTCGGTGACCGCGTCGCCGGTCATCGGGACCACTTGGTGACGGTGACCGTCGTGCCCTGTCCCGGCGCCGTCTTGATGTCGAACTCGTCCACCAGCCGGCGGGCACCGCTGAGCCCGAGGCCGAGCCCGCCGCCGGTGGTGTAGCCGTCGGTGAGGGCCAGGTCGAGGTCAGCGATGCCGGGCCCGGTGTCGGCGAAGACGATGTGTACGCCCCGGCGCCGCCCGTTGTCGACGGTGCTCACCTCGACCAGGCCGCCCCCGCCGTGGACGAGGGTGTTGCGGGCCAGTTCGCTGGCGGCGGTGACCACCTTGGTCTGGTCGACCAGGGAGAGCCGGACCGCCACTGCGGCCGTCCGCACGAGCTGCCGCACCCGCACCACGTCCTCGTCGCTGTGGACCGTCTGCGCCTGCGGCTGACCCAGGTCCACGCTTGTCGTCATGGCGTGGCCGTCGTTCCGGCGTCCGGTTCGTCGTCGAGTTCCACGTCGTGCCCGTCGGCGCGGGCCGCCGCGATCAGTTCCATGCCCCGCTCCACGTTCAAAGCGGTGCGGATGCCGTTGAGCGACAGCCCCAGCTCGACCAGGGTGATGGCGACCGCGGGGCGCATCCCGACGACGACGGTCTCGGCGTCGAGCACCTTCGAGATGGACGCGATGGTGGAGAGCATCCGCCCGACGAAGGAGTCCACGATGTCGAGTGCGGTGATGTCGATCACCACGCCGTGACTGCCGGTGGCCACGATCCGCTCGGCCAGGTCCTCCTGGAGCTGGACGGCCGTCTGGTCGGACATGTCGACCTGGATGGAGACCAGCAGGATGTCGCCGATCTTGAGAATCGGCACCCGGTCCATCAGGACTCCCGCCGGGACCGGCGGCCGGTCTCCACGCCGGTGAGCCGGAGCACGTGCCGCAGGGCGTCGGCGAGGCTGGCCTTGGTGGCGATGTCACCGAACTCGATGCCCAGCGCGACGATCGTCTGGGCGATCTGCGGCCGGATGCCGGAGATGATGCAGTCGGCGCCCATCAGGCGGGCCGCCACCACGGTCTTGAGGATGTGCTGGGCGACCTGGGTGTCGACCGCCGGCACACCGGTGATGTCGATGATCGCGTACGGCGAGCCGGTGTCGACGAGGGTCTGCAGCAGCCGCTCCATCACCACCTGGGCGCGGGCGGAGTCGAGGGTGCCGACCAGCGGGACGGCGACCACACCCTCCCACAGCTTCACCACCGGGGTGGACAGCTCGAGCAGCTGCTCGGCCTGGTCGGCGATCAGGCTCTCCCGGGTGCGGACGTAGCTCTCGAAGGTGAACAGCCCCATCTGGTCGATCAGGGCGGCGAAGGCCACGTAGTCGCGCAGCGCCGAGCTGGTCTGCTCCGCGTCGAGGAGCTCCAGCAGGGCCTCCTTGAGGGCGAACACGCTGACCGCCGTCTCGGTGGCGGAGAAGCCCTGCCGGGCGCGGTTGCGGGACAGCTCGCCGAGGACGGCGCGCAGCTCGGCGCCGTGTTCGGCGTCGAGGTCGAGGACGCCCTGCTCACCGACGGTGACCATGCCGCGGTGCAGCTCCTGCACCTGCCGCAGCAGCTCGGCCTGGCTGAGCCGGCCGCGCAACGACCCGGCGACGGTCTCCGTCCACCGCTTGGTGATCTGGTCGGCGTGGCTGGTCAGCAGACCCACCAGTCGACTGCTCTGCTCGGCGCTCAGCGCCATGACAACCCCCCTCGACCCGGACCGGGCGGACTCTATCACCGCACACCCGACAGCTACTTGTCGAGAAGCAACGGAATGACGGCCGACACCACACACCACGGCCCGATCTGCGTACGACCCCGTTCGTGGGATACCGTTTCCCCGATAACAGGAGGTCTGGCGAATGTCCTTGACGGTGCACACGGAACAGCGCGGCGATGTCGTCGTCGTGTCGGTCGCGGGCGAGCTGGACATGGCGACCGCACCGCAGTTGCAGGACCAGATCACCGACCTGCTGGACAAGGGCCGCAGCCGGCTGGTCTTCGACCTGGCGGACGTCTCGTTCTGCGACTCCACCGGCTTGTCGGTCTTCGTCCGCGCCAAGAACAGCTGCGACGAGGCCGGCGGCGTCGTGCGGTTGGCCGCCCCGCAGCGGGGCGTGCTGCGCATCCTCGAGGTCAGTGGCCTCGTCGAGGTGCTGCACACGTACCCGACGGTCGACCAGGCCGTCGCGGGCGACCCCACTCCGGCCTCCTCCTGACCTCGGTCACGCCTCGTCCTCGACGTACCGGGGCCGGGCGATGACCAGGCCCGCGCCGGTCTGCACGACGAGAGCCGCCAGCAGGAACCCGATCGGCGCGGTCCAACCTCCGGTCGTCTCGTGGAGCACGCCGACCAGCAGGGGCCCCAGCGCCGCGATGACGTAGCCGGTGCTCTGCGCGAACGCGGACAGCGCCACCGTCCCGTCGGCGGTGCGGGCCCGCAGCCCGATGGTCGTGAGGATCAGCGGGAACGCGCCCTGCCCGACGGCCAGCAGCATGACCCACAGCAGCGCGCCGTCGTGCGGCCACCACATCAGGCCCAGGTAGGCCAACGTCGACGCGACGGTCAGGGACAGCACGAGAGGTCGCAGCGTGCGCAGTCGCCCGGCCAGCGTCGGCATCAGCAGCGCGATCGGGACACCCAGCGCGGTCACCCCGGCGAGCAGCAGGCCCGCCGCCTCCGGCCGGTAGCCGGCGTCCCGGAACAGCTGCGCCAGCCAGCCCATGATCGCGTACCCGCTGAGCGACTGCGCGCCGAAGTACAGCGCCATCGCCCGGCCGAGCCGGGTGCGCGCCGGACGTACCCGGACGCGGGCGGTGACGGCCGTCGGGGTCGCCCGTCGGGCCGCCGCGCGGGCACGCAGCGCCAGCGGCACCCACGGAAGTACGGCGACCGCGGCCAGGCCGGCCCAGACGCCGAGCCCGGCGCGCCAGGAGCCGAAGGCGTGCGCGACCGGGACCGCCGAGGCGGCGGCCACCGTCGTGCCGAGGGTCAGGGCCATCGTGTACGCCCCGGTGACCAGCCCCGTCCGGTGCGGGAAGTGCTGCTTCACAAGCATCGGCAGGAGGATGTTCGCCACCGCGATCCCGGCCAGTGCCAGCGCGCTGGTGAGCACGAAGACCAGCGCCGAGCCGGTGACCGCCCGGAGCACCTGCCCAGCGGCGAGCGCGACCATGGCGAACACCAGCACCCGGGCCGGAGCGACCCGGCGGACCAGCCACGGGGTGAGCGCGCCGAGCCCGGCGAACGCGACGGTGGGCAGCGTGGTGACCAGGCCGGCCATCGCCCCGGAGAGGCCGAGCCCGGTCCGCACCTCGTCGAGCAGCGCGCCGAGGCTGGTGACGGCGGCCCGCAGGTTCAGCGCGACCAGCAGCATCCCGACGAGCACGAGCGCACCCCCGCGCAGCGCGCCAGCCGCCCCCGCCCCGCCGCCCGCAACCGCCCCGCCGCCCGCGACCGCCCCCGCCCCGCCGCCCGTGGTCGCCCCCGCCCCGCCGCCCGTGGTCGCACTTTCGGGGAAAGTGCGGCCTCCCGCGTTCTGGTGGCCGCTCTTTCGGGGAAAGTGCGGCCTCCTGGTGGGCGCGGGGGTGGTGGGCGCGGGGGTGGGGGTGGCCGGGGGTGGTGGCGGGGTCATGGGTTCGAACCTACAATCATGGGATGAATTTCCGGCAGGGGTTGTAACCGGTGACACGCGCCGCTGATTCCGTCGCCGTGCCGCCACGCGGTCGACGGGTGCAGGAGACCATCACCCAGCTCCGCGAGCGGATCCTCGGCGGCGAGTGGCCGGTCGGCGGCCGGATCCCGACCGAGCCGCAGCTCGTGGCGGCCCTCGGCGTGGGGCGCAACACCGTCCGCGAGGCGGTCCGCGCCCTGGTGCACGCCGGGGTGCTGCAGTGCCGGCAGGGCTCGGGGACGTACGTGGTGTCGACCGACGAGCTGGCCCCGGTGGTGGCGCGCCGGCTCAGCGACGACCGGATGGCCGAGGTGGTCGAGGTACGGCGCGCCCTCGAGGTGGAGGCCGCCCGGCTGGCCGCGCTCCGGCGTACTCCCGACGACCTGGCGGCGCTCGACGGCGCGCTCGACGCCCGGGAGGCCGCGTGGCGCGGCGGCCGGGTGGACGAGTTCGTGGAGGCCGACGCCGCGCTGCACACCGCGGTCGTCGCGGCCGCGCACAACGGCATGCTCGCCGAGCTGTACGCGTCGATCGGCGCGGCGATGCGCGGCACGCTGACCCAGTCGATGGGCGACGCGCTGGAGCCGGAACGCTACGTCGACCACGCCCGGCTGGTGGACGCGATCCGGGGCGGCGACCCGGAGCGGGCGGCGGTCGAGGCGGGCGCTTTTCTGGAGCCGCCGTCGCGGGCATAGGTTGTGCCGGACGGAAGACCGGACACCTCGGGAGTACGGATGCTCAAGGGCTTCAAAGACTTCATCATGCGCGGCAACGTGGTCGACCTGGCGGTCGGCATCGTGATCGGCGCCGCGTTCACCGGCGTGGTCACCCAGCTCACCAAGTCGTTCCTGGAGCCGCTGATCAAGCTGCTCGGTGGTGGCACCGCCCTCACCGCCGGCAGGTGGACGATCAGCGGGCAGGTCTTCGACTGGGCGGCGTTCCTCAACGCGATCATCACCTTCGTGCTCACCGCCGCGGTGCTGTACTTCCTCGTGGTCTTCCCGATGAACAAGCTGGCCGAGCGGCGGCAGCGGGGCGAGGAGCCGCCGCCGAAGGCGCCGAGCGAGGAGATCAAGCTGCTCACCGAGATCCGGGACGCGCTGGTCGCGGCCGGCCGCACCACCCCCACCCAGCAGCGCGGCGCCCTCGACGACGCGCTCGGCCGGCGGGAGGAACCGCCCACCCGGTACTGAACGTCGCAGCAGCACGACGGCCCTCGCGGGAATCCCGCGGGGGCCGCGTATTTTCGTACGTCTGTTCGATAGAGTCCCCGCCATGGAGCAGCGGAAGCACTGGTGGAACGGGAAATGGGGCCGCCTGGCCCGGCGGGACGTCTTCCTCCGGGTCGACGCCGACCGGTGGTACGTCGAGCAGCGCGCCGGCGGGTCGGAGGGCGTCTCCAGGTTCTACGAGTACGACACCGCCGAGGAGGCCGAGGAGACGGTCCGGGCACTGCTCCAGGGCACCGGCACGTGGCGCGAGCTGTCGCCCCGCCCGCCGGGCGGCTGGGGTGGCGTTTAGCGCGAGGATCGGCCGGGAACCGCGCCTGCATGAGCGAACAGCAGGTCCTCTCCCGGGTCACCACCGGGATGCCGGTGGTCGACGCCGCCGGCACCGAGATCGGCACCGTGGACCTGGTCCAGCGCGGTGACCCGAACGCGGTGACCGTGCAGGCACCGACCGCCGACCCGGGCAGCAGCCTGGATGAGTTGATCGAGGCGACCGCGGTCGAGGAGCCGGACGTGCCGGCCGATCTGGCGGCCCGGCTGCGGCACGCCGGTTACCTGAAGGTCTCCACCGATCGGGTCCGTACCGGAGCGGTGTACGTGCTTGCCGATCAGATCGCGACCGTCACCGACGCGGTCCGCCTGGACGTCCCGCTGGCGCAGCTGCCGGCCGAGGAGTGAGGAGTCGGGGCGCGACTTTCCCAATCCACCCACGAGCGCGTAGAGACGAACGGAGGGTGTTCTTGGCAAGCTTGATCCCATGACGCTGATCCTCCGCTCGGCCATCCTCAACGACATCGGCCTGGTCCGGACCAACAACGAGGACTCCGCGCTGGCCGGCGAGCGCCTCGTCGCTGTCGCCGACGGGATGGGTGGCCTGCCTGCGGGCGAGGTGGCGAGCGAGATCGTCATCCGCATCCTGGATGAGCTGACGCCCCCGACCACCCCCGAAGAGGCCGCCGACGCGCTGCGCGCCGTCGTGAGCACCGCGAACCAGCGCATCCACGCCGCCATCACCGTCGACCCCGCCCGCGAGGGCATGGGTACGACGCTGACCGCCGCGCTGCTCGCCGGCGACACACTGGTGCTGGCCCAGGTCGGCGACTCCCGCTGCTACCTGCTACGGGACGGGGAGCTGACCCAGCTGACCCGGGACGACACGTTCGTGCAGGCGCTGGTCGACCAGGGCGCGCTCTCCCCCGAGCAGGCCCGCCACCACCCTCAGCGGTCGCTGGTCACCCGCGCGGTCCAGGGCACGGACACCCCACCGGCGATCGGGACCCTCACGGTGGCGGCCGGGGACCGGCTGCTGTTGTGCAGCGACGGCCTGTCGGACTACGTGGAGCACGCCGCGATCGCCGCCGCGCTGGCGGGGTACGGCGACCGCCAGCTCTGCGGGGAGCAGCTGGTCAAGCTCGCCCACCAGGCCGGCGCGCCGGACAACGTCACGGTTGTGGTCTCCGACGTCACGGCGGCCTGACCGGCAACCCGGTTGCGGGCGGCGCCGGGCCGGGTTGGGATGGACGGATGACCATCCGGCGGGTGTCATCCTCCAAGGAACGTCTGACCAGCAGCTTCCCGCTCCAGGCGTACGCCTTCGAGGCCTCCCCGCGCAGCGCGGCGCGGGCCGAGGAGTTCCGCGCGTACCTGCCCTACAACCAGGGCAACCGGACGCTGGTCGTGGAGGAGTCGGGGGAGACACGCGCCGCGGTCTCCGCCATCCCGATGCGGCAGAACCTGCGCGGCCGGGTGCTCCCGATGGCCGGCGTCGCCGGGGTGGTCACCCACCCGTTGGCCCGCCGGCAGGGGCACGTCCGCACCCTGCTGCACCGGCTCCTCGACGAGATGCTCGACGACGGGCACCAGCTCACCGCGCTCTGGCCGTTCCGCCCGTCGTTCTACGAGCGGTTCGGGTACGTGGGGCTGCCGATGCCGCGTACCGCCACCCTGCCGGTGGCCGACCTGGCGCCGCTGGTGCGGGCGGAGCTGCCCGGTGAGGTGCGGTGGGAACGGATCGGCGCCGGCTACCCGACGTGGCGCACGTTCACCGAGCGCTGCCTGCGGGAACGGCACGGCTTCGCGATCTTCCCCGACTACCGGGACGTCGCGCTGCGCGACCGGGACGAGCGGTGGCTGCTGACCGCCCGGGTCGACGGTGCGGTGGCCGGCGCGGTGACCTACCGGATCGAGGACCACGGCGGCACGCTCGCCGCCGACGACCTGCTCGCCACCGACCCGTACGCCCGGGCGCTGCTCCTGCAGTTCTTCGCCCGGCACATCGACCAGGTGGCGACGGTCCGGTTCGACGTGCCCGCCGACGAGACGCCCGAGCTGTGGCTCACCGACCTGGAGGTGCACGTCGAGACGCGGATCACCCGCCCGGGCTCCTGCGCGCCGATGGCCCGGCTGCTGTCGACGGACGCGCTGGCCGGGCTGCCCGCCGGACCGGGCCGGGTCCGGGTGGAGCTGACCGGGGACCGCTGGCTGGCCGGGACGTACCTGCTCGACGGCACGACCGGGGCGCTGGAACTGGTCCGCGGTGAGGCCGGCACCGCGCCGTCCGCCACCCTGACCGCCGCCGGCCTGTCCGGCTTGGCGTACGGGGTGCTGGACCCGGTGGAGGTGCAGCTGCGCGGGCTGGGCGACGTGCCCGCCGACGCCGCGGCCGAGCTGCGCCGCCTGTTCCCGCGCCGGCTGCCGTACCTCTTCGCGGACTTCTGACGCGACCGGCCCGGCACGCGTTCCTTAGGTCCTCCTTAACGGTTTCAACGTCCGGCCCGCCCGCTCCTACCATCACGGGGTGCGCCTGAAGCCCGCCGCCGTCCTGGCCGCTCTGGCCGTCGCCGCCGCGACGCTGTCCGCCTGCGGTTCCGCCGAGCCGGGGACGCCGGCTCCGGTCGCCGCGTCCTCGGCGGCCCCGTCCGCCACGTCGTCAACCGCGGACCAGCCGGCCGCCCGGACCGGCCTGGGTGCTCCGTCGCCCAGCCCGCGCCCGTCGACGCGCCCGGCGGCAGCCGGGAACCCGGACGGCCGCGCCGCCGTGCCGGCCGAGGCGCGGGCGGTCGACACCTCGAGGCCGACCCGCACGATCGGCACCGGCACCCCGGCGAGCTGCACGTCCGCGGCGGTGGTGAAGGCGGTCGCGGCCGGCGGGATCATCACCTTCGACTGCGGGCCGGACCCGGTGACCATCGCCATGACGGCCACGGCCAAGGTGCGCAACGCGAACGGGCCGAAGGTGGTCCTGGACGGCGGCGGCCGGGTCACCCTCAGCGGCCAGGGGAAGCGGCGGATCCTCTACATGAACACCTGCGACCGGGCCCAGGGCTGGACCACCTCGCACTGCCAGAACCAGGACCACCCCCAGCTCACCGTGCAGAACCTGACCTTCGCCGAGGGCAACTCCACCGGGGAGGAGGCCGAGGGCGGCGGTGGCGGTGCCATCTTCGTCCGCGGCGGCCGGTTCAAGATCGTCAACTCGCGGTTCGTCCGCAACCGGTGCGACCGCACTGGACCGGACCTGGGCGGCGCGGCCGTACGGGTGCTCAGCCAGTACGAGAACAAGCCGGTGTACGTGGTGAACAGCACCTTCACCGGCGGCTCCTGCGCCAACGGCGGCGCGTTGAGCAGCATCGGCGTCTCGTGGGTGGTGTTGAACAGCGTGCTGCGTGACAACGAGGCGATCGGGCGGGGCGCCAACCCGGCCCGGGCCGGCACGCCGGGCGGTGGCAGCGGTGGGGCGATCTACTGCGACGGCAACGAGTTCAACGTCCGGATCGCCGGCACGGTCATCGAGGGCAACGACGCGAACGAGGGCGGCGGGGCGATCTTCTTCGTCAGCAACAACCGCACCGGCACCCTGCGGATCGAGAACTCGACCCTGCGCCGCAACCCGAGCCGGGGCTTCGAGACCCGGGGCTTCCCGGGCATCTTCTTCCTGGGCGCCCGCCCGCCGACGGTCAGCGGATCGCGCCTGAGCTGACCCTCAGTAGGGGTTGCCGTGGCCGGGGACGAGGTTGCGGGAGGCGTTCAAAGCCCGGGCCATCGGTGGGGTCCGGGTGTGGGCTCCCTCGGCCATGCCGGCGAAGAGTTCCTTGAGGGCGCTCAGGGCGTCGTGGCGCGGGGTCCAGCCCAGCTCGGTCTCGGCGCGCTCGCTGGACATCAGCGGCACGTTCAAAGCCAGCTCCACCCAGCCGGCGTCAATGGGTTGCAGCCGGGCCCGCCAGGTCAGCGCGGCGGCGGTGCGCAGCACCGGGCCGGCCACCGGCACCGTCCAGCCGTGGAAGTGCCGGGCCACCAGCTCCGGGGTGAGCACCGGGTCGGCCGCGACGTTGAACGGGCCGCGCGCGTCACCCAGCACCGCCCGGGCGTACGCGTCGGCCACGTCGTCGGCGTGCACCGCCTGCATCCGCAGCCGCCGGTTCGTCGGCACCAGCGGCAGCCGGCCGTACTTCAGCAGGCGCAGCGGCACGAACGGGCCGATGAAGTAGCGGGCGATCTCGGTGGCCGCCGCCCGCTGGAAGATCAGCCCCGGTCGCAGGCGCACCACCCGCAACTCCGGGTGCTGCCGCTCCACCCGGTCGAGCAGCGCCTCGACCTCCGCCTTGTCCCGGCTGTACGAGGAGCCGGCCACCCCCGTCGCCGGCCAGCGCTCGCTGACCGGGCGGTCCTTGGGCCCGGGCGCGTACGTGCCGACCGACGACGCGTACACCAGGGCCGGCACGCCCGCCCGGACGACCGCGTCGATCACCGCGCGGCTGCCGCCGACGTTGGTCCGGTGCAGCACCCGCTGGTCATGGCTGGGCTGGATCTGCCACGCGAGGTGCACCACCGCCCCGGCGCCCGCGAACACCTCGGTGAGCTGGTCGACCGCCCCCGGCGTCCCGATGTCGCACGAGTGCCACTCCACCCGGTCGTACGGTTCACCGGCGTCCGGGCCCGGCAGCCGCCTGGCCACTCCGGCGAGGTCCAGCCCGCGTTCCCGGCGCAGCCGGCGCAACAGCCCGGTGCCGGCGTTGCCGCTCGCTCCCACCACCACGATCCGCATGTCCGGCCCCGTACCCGGTCTTTCGCCCGCCAACCGCCCAGCGCCACCTGCGTGACAAGATCGCGCCTTCCTGCGCGATCTTGCTCAGGCGGCCAGCAGGGCGCCGACCAGCGCGGCGAAGGCGGCCACCGAGGCGACCGTTCGGACCAGGTTCGAGCGCACCCAGGGCCCCTCGAACCGGTCCCGCACCGCGGCCAGGTCGCCGATCCGGTCCACCGGACCGGCCGCGTCGAGCTGATTGTTGAGCGGGACGTTCACCCGCATGGTGACCCCGAACATCACCAGGTGCGCCACCAGCGCGGCGACGCTCCAGGCGAGCACCGGGCCGTCGCCGAGGTGCAGCGCGACGGCCAACGCGGTAAGTGCCGGAGCGCCGAGGAACACGATCAGGAACCAGCCGTTGAGGATCTTCCGGTTGATCGACTGCATCGTCCCGACCAGGGTCCGCGCGTCGGTCGCGGCCAGACCCGGCATGACCGAGCAGGCGTACGCGAAGAACAGCCCGGCCGTCAGCCCGCTGGTCAACGTCGCGGCCGCAAGCGCGGCGAGACGGATGGACATGGCATTACCTCCCCGTCTGCTGGGCGGCCGGCGGCGACAAGTCCTCCCTGGCCCGCTTCGGAGCTGCCCCGTTCACGTCATCACCTCCGCGCCCTCCGGTCCATCCTTTCAGGATCTACACTTGGCCGGTCAGCGCGGGCGGGCCCAGGCGATGAAGCGGTCGGTCAGGTCGGGCGCGTCGTACCGGTCGAGGTGCCCGGCCGCCTCGGCCTGAAGGGTGCCGAGGTAGATCAGGAGTGCAACCCAGTCGACCCGGTACTCGGCCAACAGCCGCAGCTTCGCCGGCGAGCACGGCCACGCGATGCCGCAGGCGGCACAGCGCCAGGTCGGTCGCGACGGTACGTGGGCTCGCAGGCGACCCCGGTGCCGAACAGGTAACCGTCCTCCGGCACCCGGATCACATCCCCGACCTCCATCGCGGGCGGCTGGGCCACGCTGGGCTTGCGAAGTGCCCCACCAGATGGTGCTGAGGTCGCCCATCGCCCGCTTCAGGTCAGCGATGTTGTCGACGTCGGTGAGTGGTGATGTTCGCGCCACCTTGACGATCCCACCAAACGACAGCCTGGACTGCTGCGGTGTCGTCGGCCGCCAGAGCCTGCGGACTCAGTGCGGACTGAGGGCGTCGGCCCGAACCTTGACGCGGTCCGTCCGGGTCGTCGGCCGCATGCTTGAACAGGGATAACGGTCGGTGGGCCGCCTGGGACTCGAACCCAGAACCTAAGGATTAAAAGTCCTCAGCTCTGCCATTGAGCTAACGGCCCGTCGTGCCATCAGGCTACCCGATCACCCCGACTCGGGTTGATGCCCGCCGGGTGCTAGATCGCTGCCGATGGCAGTCCGCTGGCCGCCGGCCAGAAGAACCAAAGCGACACCACGCCCGCGCAGCCGGGATGCGACCGCCAGCCCGTCTACGGACCTTGGGAGCTAGAGAAGATCGCCATAGCTTGTGCAGCGAGCTCAAGCTGCTGGTTGTCACACACGGCGAATGGCGCTCCGAAGGCGCAGATGACCTGCTCGACGCCCGCTTCCCCCCATCGGCGGAGCTGCTGGGCAACTTCCGCCGGTGTACCGACCAGGCGGGACTGTGCCCAGCTCTGTAGCGAGACGTCAGCCAGTGCGTTGCCGGGGGCGCAGCGCTGCAGCATGCGCCATCTTCTCTCAAGGTCGTCGTTGTCGCGGCCGATGAGCGTCGTCAGGCCCAGAGACCGCCGAACCGCCACGGGGTCGCGCCTGTGACGTTGGCAGGCTTGCCGCAACGTCGCATCCCGGTGCCGGTATTCGGCGATCGTGCTGTCCCATGCGGTGTTCCACCCGTCCGCGATCGCGGCGACCTCAAGTAGCTTTGGGCGCTTCCCGGCAACCCAGACGGGCACGTCCGGCACTTGCCGCTGAAGGAAGCGGACCATGTCCGCGAGCGATGCCAGTCGCTGTCCTGCTGGCGGGAAGTCCAGGCCATTCGCCCGGTGTTCCGACTCGTTCCATCCGGCTCCGACGGCGACGTCGAGTCGCCCGGCGGCGAGTTCGTTCACGGTCGTCACCATGCGTGCGAGAAGGTTGGGGTTCCTGAATCCGATGGGCGTTGCCAACGAGCCAATGCGGATGCGGGTGGTCGTGGCCGCGATCGCGGCCAGCAGGGTCCAGCACTCGGCCGGCTCCTGTCGTCGCTCTGGTCGCCCTGCCGCGGCGACGTCGACCCAGAAGTGGTCGGAGACCCACACTTGGTGGAATCCCGCGTCCTCGGCCAGGGTGGCGTAGTCGATCGCCCGTCGGGCGATGGAGGGCTGCGGTGTCGGGAAGGAGAAGGGGTAGTGCGGCAATGCCAGCCCGAGCTGCATCACGCCGCCGCCCGTACCGGCGCCGTGAGCAGCCGCATGGCCGGATGACGTGTGTGCTCGCCAGTGGTGAGCCGGACGCATTCGCCGAGCAGTGGTGCGATGAGGTGACGTCGCCCGGCCAGCACGGCTCGGGGTATCTCCCGCAGCAGAAGCAGTGCAACATATCGCGCCACGTCACTGAGATCCTGCTCTGTGCGGGTCGACGTCGTCATTCGCCGGTACGCTTCGGCCGCCGGATCCCCGAACCGGCGCAGCCGGGGCGATTCACCGATGACGTAGTCCAGCACGAGCCCGTCGGGTCCCGCTGTGACCGTGCCGGAGGCGTGGTCCAGGAGGTCGCGGACGTACCAACTGCCGATCAGGTGGCTGACCATCATGCGCCAGTCGTGGTGCTCGCCGGACCATTCCCAGTCCACGAGGTGCCAGGTCCCGTCATGGGCGACCAGCACGTTGCCGGCGTGCGGGTCGCCGTGGCAGGTGACCCGGAAGTCGGGTCTGCCGACGCCGAAGAGCCGCTCGAAAGCCCCAGCCCACGAGCCCATGTCGCTTCCGTTGATCACAAGGCCCGACCACGCTGACGGTGGTTCGAGGTCTGTGGTGAGCGCGTCCTCCAGCCCTTGAAGGCCGCGCCTGCACCGCAGATCGTGATTGCGGGTGGCGTGGGCGGGATCGAAACCGGGTCGGGCGGTTGACCGCCACACCGTGACAAGAGCGGCCACCACGTCCCGCCAGACCGCGTAAAGCTCCGGTGTCGGTCCGAGGCGGTCGATGGCCTCGTCGAGGCTCCACACGGCGGGTGCCGCCGTGACGATTACGTCAAGGCCGGCCTCGGCTGCGGTGCCGAGCACGGCCGGGGTGTGCGAGGCGAAGTACTTCTTCATGAGGGCGTGCCGTTGGGCCTGCACGGACGAGCTGACCCTTGGGTTGCGGGTGACCTTCGTGGCGACGGCCGCACCGCCGGGTTGCCGCAGGAGGAACACCTCAGCTCTCGAGGTCCCCGACCTGATTTTTCGCAGCAGGAAGCTGCCGGCCTGCCGGCCGGCTTCGTGGCTACTCATGAGGGTCCTCTTTACGCGGTGGTGGCTGCGGGTTTGCGGGACCGTTCGGCCTTGCGGCGGAGCTGTGTGTAGACGCCGGTGAGGCCCATCGCCTTGCGCGCCTCGAATACGGTCTGCTGAACCTCGCGTCGGGTGCGTTCGGTGCCCTCCACGATCAGTTCGTCGACCAGGCCCTTGTCGGCCTCGTAGCGAGCGCGTCGCTCGCGCATGGGGTCGAGGAACGCGTTCAGCGCGGTGGCGAGCTTCTCCTTGACCTCGACGTCGCCGACCTTGCCCTCGCGGTAGCGGCCCTTGAGGTCGTCAACCTCGGCCCGGTTGGGGTTGAAGACGTCGTGGTACTGGAACACCGGGTTGCCTTCAACCGTGCCGGGCACGTCCGCGCGGATCCGGTTCGGGTCGGTGTACATGCCCATGACCTTGCGGCGGACCTCGGCCGGCTCGTCGGAGAGGGCGATGGCGTTGCCGAGGCTCTTGCTCATCTTGGCTCGGCCGTCGGTGCCGACCAGGGTGGGCGTCTCGGCGCTGACCAGGTCGGGGACAGGGAAGACCTCGCCGTAGAGGTGGTTGAAGCGGCGGGCGATCTCCCTGGTGACCTCGACGTGCGCGGCGTTGTCCTTGCCGACGGGCACCACGTGGGCCTTGACGCAGAGGATGTCGGCGGCCTGCAGGACTGGGTAACCGAGCAGGCCGTACGGCATCTCCTCCTTGCCGGCGTCACGGGCCATGTCCTTGAGCGAGGGCACCCGCTCCAGGCGCGGCACGGTGACCAGGTTCTGGAAGAGGGTGTTGAGGTCTCCGACTTCCTGGATCGCCGACTGGAGGTAGAAGGTGGCGGCGTCCGGGTCGATCCCGGCGGCGAGGGAGTCGACCACCATGTCCCGGGCGTTCTGGGTGGCCCTCGCGATGTCGTCGCGGGTGTTCTTGGTGGTCAGCATGTGCAGGTCGGCGATGATGAAGAAGCTCTCGTACTTTCGGTGCAGCTTCACTCGGTTGGCGATGCTGCCGACGTAGTGGCCAAGGTGCAGTTTCCCGGTGGGGCGGTCACCGGTGAGCATCCGCTGAGCGGTCATGACGATGGGGCCTTTCGCGGCGTGACGGGTCAACGACGGTCGCGCAGGGCGCGCACCAACGGGGCGACGGTCGCCTCGTCGATGAGATGAACCTGAATCATCGTCGGAAGTCGCCATCGTGAGCCGTCACGGAACCGCAGCCCCCGGGCCCGGAGTAGAGCGAGGACTTGGTCGCGCCGGTCCCCGAGATCGATCAGAAGGAAGTTCGCGTCCGATCGGGCATACCCGATGCGCAGCCGGTCGAGTTCGGCGGTCAGTGTCGCGTACGCCCGCCGGTTGAAGGCGATGGTGCGCCGAAGGTTGCTGTCGTCGCCCAGGGACGCGCGTGCCGCCGTGGCGGCCAGCGCGCTGACGGCGTACGGAAGCCGATGTCGACGCAGCCGGTCGGCGTAGCCGGCGCTGGTGACCGCGTACCCGACCCTGGCACCGAGCAGACAGTGTGCCTTCGACAGCGAACGGCACACCACCAGCTCATCGCGCTCCTCAAGGAGTCGCGGCGTCAGCGCAAGGGGATGTGCCATGAACTCACCGTAGACGTTGTCAATGATCAGCTTCGCTCCGCTGGGCAGTCGAGGCGCGACCTCGGCCAGCAAGTCGGGCAACGGTACCGAGATGCCGGAGACAGTGTGGGGGATATCAACCAACACAGCGATGTGATCATCCTCCAGCGCGGCTCGCAGCGCCGCCAGGTCATGCGTGAGTGCGCCGCTATCCCACGCGACCTCGTCGTAGCGCAATCCGTTTCGGGTGGCGAGCTGTTCGTAGAGCTCGAAGGTGGGAGCGGTCGCGAGCACCGCCCCACCGGCTGAGGCTTGCTCACGCATGGTCCAGTCGAGGATCTCGGTTGTGCCTTGGCCAACCACGACCTGTTCCGCCGCTACCCCGGCGTACCGGGCGATCTCGGCCTCCAGGCCCACCGGCTCCCGGCTCGGTGGTCGGTACAGGCTGGGAGCGGCCTGGGTAACCGCCGTCGGTACGGCGCGACTTGTGCCGACACGAGCGAGCGCGACCTGTCGATCGTCACCGCGAACGCCGGCAACCACGTCGTCGAGGTGCTCGATCTTGCACTGCCCGCACAGCATCTCGCCGGCTCGGCATCGACGCGCCACGGTGGTCGCCCGCTCAGGTGCGGACAATAGTTCGATGACCTCGAAGGCCGGGCACTCGTTGGGGTTACCCCCATATTGGCGCTGCTCCTCGGCGCGGGCCCGGCCGCCGGTCACCGCGCCGATGAACTTTTCCCGGACGGTGTCGGGACTATCGGTCAGAAGGATCGTGGAGGCCGGATCGTTGATGCTGGCCCGGCCACCACGACGCCGCAGGTTCGGCACCAACCGTCGATAGGCAACGTACGGCATCGGTGCGGCGAGGCGATCCGACACGGTCCTCATCAGCGCCGTATGCGTCACCTGGCCGGCGTCAACCAGCGCGATCGACCCTCCCACGCTCTGCTCATACAGGAAGAAGCTCATCATCGTCACCGCGTCCCGCAGCAGATTCAGTCTGGTGTCATCGGACCAGCCATAGACCTGCCGCATCCGGCGCAACACCAGCGCGGACAACACATCGTCCTCGAAGGCCCGGACCTCGGCCGTGTCGAGGTCGATGAGGCGATCGGGGGCGCGTCCGCCGAACTGCTTCACCCGTTCTGCCAAGAGCTCGACAACCGGTGCGGAGGCCGTGGTGCGGTTTTGGCGGCTCATGAAGGACACGGAGTGGCCTTTATTCTGCAGCCATGCGACGTCCCGCGCGAGACTGAGATGGCCGAGGTGCAGCCGACTTCCGGCAACACCGACGCGCACGTCCCCACAATCGTCACCAGTCGCGGCCAGTGCTGGGCTCGCAGGCTGCCAGGCCCAGATGGTCCGGCCCGTGAGGCTGTCGATCACCGGCGGTAGGCCCTCGGAGTCGGGACCGAGCAGTTGGAGCCCGAAACGGCGTGCCCTTTCCGCGTGCTCGTCCGCTACCAGCCTATTGCGGGCCGCGTGCCACTCGGCGAGCAAGGCGCTCATCGGCCGGCTCGCCCACGCGAGATCCGTTGCAGCGACTCGTAGACTCGCTGCCGCTGCCCGACGGTCGTGCGCTGGCGGGCCTTGTCGCGGTAGAGGTCGGGGAAACGGACGTCGCTGTCGTGGCAGACCGCGCCGAACGCCCAGAACCGGGCCGCCGTGATGGCTCGCTCGTGCCGGAGGTCCCCGATCGCCGCCTGCCGGGAGTAGGCGTAACGGCCATCCACCGTGGAATCGACCATCTGCGCCTGCTGATAGGCGTCCACGATCACCTGCGCTTGCCGTCGCCACAACGGCGATGCCAGCACCGGTGCCTCCAGGACTCGGGCCACGTAGCTGTCGAAGTCTGGATAGATGTCGAGGAACGCCAGGTAGGAGTCGGCGAGGATCTGGTGGCGAGTTCTGGTGATCGCGTCGAGTCGGCCGGCCACCTCAGCGGCCAGCGGAGCCAAGAACCGCGCCACGCTCGTCAACAGCTCCGAGGCCTCGCCGGCCGGTGTGCAGATGAACGGGCTGAACATCTTCAGCGCGAAGTAGCCGCCGTACGCGCGGTCCTGCCCGTCGCGGTACAGGGCCGACCAAGGCAGCGAGTAGACGGTCACCGGAGCGTCGCGATAGGTGGTGCCAACGCGGGTCGGTGGAACCTCGTCCTCGCGATGGAGCATCATCACGTCGAAGTCACTGGCTGCGGTTGCCGTGCCGGTGATCCGGCTGCCGTAGAAGACCCAGACCCGGTCCCCAGCCGGAATGCTCTCCGTCGCCGCGCTCAGGGTGTCGATGAGTTGAGGGATCTCGTCGAGGAAGCTCTGGGCGGCGATGTCACGGTAAGGGCCGCTCACCAGGTCCTCCGCGTTGATGCGGCAAGCCAACCATCGACGACGGCGGTCCAGGAGCCGGTCGTGTCGGCCTGGACGCCGTCGACCCCCAGGCTCCTGAACGCTTCGACGTTGACCTCCTTGTCATCGACGTACAGGAGATTGTCACCGGGTGACGCCTGTTCAAGAACCTGGACGTAGGCGGAGGGATTCGGCTTGACCGCGCCGGTCTGGCTGGAGATAAAGATTCGATGGGTTTGCCGATGCAGGCCGGCCGTCTGCAGTGCGGGCACCAACCATTCGTGGCGATGGTTGGACAATAGCCAGATCTGCGCCCCCCTCGACCAATTGCGTAGCCGGGAGACGGCCGGTAGCGGCATCATCGTCGACCGCAGCACCGACCGCCAGGCTGGCGATGGCTGCCCGAGACCGCACGCCGCTGCGAACGCAGGCCAGAACGCGGACTCGTCGAGCAGCCCAGACCACAACGCGTCCCGGAAGTAGTGGCGGAAGATCGCTTCGACCCGGTCGGAAGAGGTTCCGGCCTCCTGAGAGACAGCTCGAAAGAGAGGTGCCATGGGCTCCGCCAACAGAACCCCGCAGACGTCCAGCACCAGGACGGGCCGTGGCCGGAAGTCTTCGTGAACCTCGATCGGCCTGTACCTCTGGGTGTTCGCGCCGTTCATGTGCCCTCCCTTGGAATGAGAGGCACCGAGGCGGGCGGGTTCAGCTCGCGGGCCGGGGGAAGCGCGCGTGCTCTCCGGCACCCGCCTCGGTGCCGGCTTGGGTATCGCCGCCGTCGATGCGGTTGCTGTACACATCGAGCTTGGTCGGTACGGTGTGTGCGTCGGAAGCCACAGGGCGTAGGCCCACGGTGGCCTACGCCTGGGCACTGGTCAGGGGGACCGGGTGAACGGTGAGACTTTCGGGCAGGTGCTGCGCAGGCTTCGTCAGGAGCGACGCTTGTCGCTCCGGAAGTTGCAGGTACTGACCAGCTATGACTTCACGTACCTGGGGCAGGTTGAGCGAGGCGAGAAGCCAGGTTCGATGGAGCTCGCCGAGGTGTGCGACCGGGCACTCGGCGTGGACGGCCTGCTCGTGAAGACATACGGTCGGGTATCAGCGGCCCTGACCCGACCTGGGAACCAGGAGGATGAAATGCGCCGGCGGACTGCGATCAAGGCGATGGCGGTTTCCCCGCTCGCTTTCGTCGATCAGGCTGAATTGGTTCCGGAGCTTCAAGTGAGCCGACTCGAACGCAATGCGGAGATATACCGGCACCTGTACCACGGGTCTGGGAAACCTTGCGATCTGCTCAGCCTGGCACGCGATCACCTTGACACCGCGGTCGACGTCATGCGGCAACTGCCCGACGGAGGACTCAAGCGCCGAGTCCTACGCACCCGCAGCGAAGTCGCCACGCTGGCCGGCCGGCTGACGTTCTTCGACCTGCAGCGACCGGCCGACGCGCGGGGCTACTTCGGGCTCGCCCACGAAGCGGCCATGCAGGTGGGCGACGACCTCCTCGCCGCAGCCGCGCTCGGCCATCTCGCGTTCGTGCCGGCGGCCGAGCACAACACCTCAGCGGCCATCAGCTATCTCGCTGGCGCTGCTGATCACGCCCGACGAAGTGGCGTGCCGGTGGTCCAGTCGTGGATCGCGGCGGTGGAGTCCGAGGTGCTGGGCACAGCGAACGCGGCCGGCACGCTACGTGCTCTCGACCAAGCAGCCGTACGCCTTTCCCGCCCCGCAGACGCGGCACCGCCCGTATGGTTCGACTACTACTCGGCGGACCGTCTCGACGGATTCCGCGGTCGGGCATTCCTTCAGCTCGGTCGCCCCGAGGAGGCCCGATCCGCCCTCGCGGCGGCGCTACGTGGACTCGGTCCCGTGGCGGTCAAGCAGAAGGCGGTGTTCCTCATCGACATCGCCAGCTCGTATCTCGGCGACCACCCTCAGCTCGACCAGGCATGTGACCTCGCCGGAGACGCCGCCGCGACCCTGGCGATGGCCGGCTACGCCACCGCGAGCACCCGCCTTCAGGAGTTCCGTACCCGGCTGAGGCCGTGGGACGATGCCACCGTCGTTGCTGACCTTGACGAGCGATTGGGTGCATTGACCGCATGACCGTCCAGACCTCTTCCCCACGGCGAATTCGCGCTGTCTACTTCGACGTGGGCGAGACGCTGATCAACGAGTCCACCGAGTACGGCACCTGGGCGGACTGGCTCGGCGTTCCCCGGCACACGTTCTCTGCGGTGTTCGGGCAGGTCATCGCGCAGGGGCGGGACTACCGCGAGGTCTTCCAGCACTTCCAGCCTGGATTCGACCTCGCACTTGAGCGGCAGCGCCGGGCCGAAGCCGGATTGGCGGAGCACTTCAACGGCCGCGACCTCTATCCTGATGTCCGGGACTGCCTCGCCGCCCTGAAGGCCGACGGCTTTTTTGTCGGTGTGGCGGGCAATCAGACCGCTCGCGCCGGCCGGCTGCTACATGAGCTGAACCTGGGTGTGGACCTGATTGCGACGTCGGACGACTGGGGCGCGGAGAAGCCGACCCCTGAGTTCTTCGTCAAGCTGGTCGAGTCGGCGGGGTGCGCGCCGGAGGAGATCGCATACGTGGGCGACCGCCTCGACAACGACATTCTCCCCGCGCTGGCCGCCGGCCTGACGACCGTCTTCATCCGCCGCGGACCGTGGGGCTACTTCTACGCCACTCGATCCGAGGTGGAGCAGGCGCACCTTCGCGTCGACAGCCTCGTTGAGCTGCCTCAACGCCTTCGGAACATTGGCATTGAGAACTGACGGTGGTCGTCGAAGTGCGAACCTGCTGGGGACCGGCAGAGACAGGGTTCCTAGACGGCGGCCTGTCTTCGCCTGAGCGCAGCTGAAAGTAGACCGGCGCCGAACGGGTGGAGAGTAGCCCCATGTCCAACATCGAGAAGGTTGACGCCGAGTTGCGTGCCCTGACAGCCGGCGTCGACCGAGCTCGCACCCTCACCGCCGCAGCCGGCACCCAGGCGCAGGAGGTCGGGGTTCGAGCCGCGGGCGCCGGCTTCGCCGCGGTGGCTGCCGGCATGGTCCGGGTCCATAGCGCGATCGGTGAGATCCAGGCTGGTCTGGGACGCCTCTCCACGTCGATCGGGGAGGCGGCGCAAACCAACGCGGCGGTGCCCCGCCAAGGCACACCGCAGGAGACGATCTCCGGGCTAGCGCCGGTGCAGAGCGCGGTGGACGGCGCCCGCGACGCGGCGACCGCAGTGATCAATCAGGTCGGCGCGGCGCAGCAACTCGTCACGGCCGTCCTACTCGGCGGGCAGCCGGGCCCCCTGTTACAAGCCTTAGACGGCGTCAAGCAGGTCATGGTGCTCATCGTTCAACTTACCGGCACCGCCCGGCAGTTCGTCGACGCAGCAGCCGCCGAAGCACGACAGCTGGGATCAGCGGGAAACTGACGGGGGCTGGCGGACTCTCCCCGGCCAGCCCTTCCCCCGACTCCACCGGCGGCCCGACCGCACCCGCCATGAGCGACCCCGACCTGCCCGGATCGGGCCCCACCCCGTGGAGCAGAGCGCCTACCGGCGTTCCCGGCGGCTCGCCGACCGGACCACGAACCAGAATCCCACCCCGGGAGGACGAAGCAGTACGGCGTTCACTGGAGTTGGAGAACGAGTGCGCCGACACCCTCGCACACGACGGCTACCGCGTACACCAGAACCCGACACGGCGGGAGATCGCCAACGCACGCCAGAGCACCGGCGACGTGGGCAAGCCGGACAAGGAACCCGACTACCTCATCGAGGGCCACGTCTTCGACTGCTACGCGCCCACCCCCGGCAAGGCGGTACGCGGGGTGTGGACGGAGGTGTCGCAGAAGGTGGCGAGGCAGCAGACCCAGCGGGTGGTGTTGAACCTGCAGGACTGGCGCGGTGACATCACCGCCCTGCAGAAGCAGTTCGACGACTGGCCAGTCCCGCAGCTCAAGGAACTGGCAGCGGTGACCCGAAGCGGTGCGATCATTCAGATCGTCCGACGAGACTGAGAAAGCAGGCAGCACGTGGGCATCGAGTACCGACTGACCCTGGCCGGCGACATCCCGCTGGGAGACCTCGCTCCCCTCGTCGCCCCACACGGCGTCGAGGAATCGACACAGCCCGGCTACCCCCGGCTCCTCAGCGCCGACCTCAGAGAGGAACTCGGCTACACGGTCACCATCTACGCAGGCAGCAACGGCTACCTCGACGCCGAAGACGACAACGGCACCCAATGGGAATGGGAACCCGACACGTACACCAGCGTCGTGTTCGACCTGCGCAAGAACGACCCACCGGAGGGTGCGGTTCCCTCCATGGTGTCGACCGTCGCCCGTGTCCTGGCCAGCCGACCCGAAGACGCCGCACTCGTGCTCAACGGCAACTGGCTCCTCCTGACGCGAGTCGCCGGAGAGCTACGCGCACACCGGCCCTCGTGGTGGGACACCTACGGTGTCAGAGGCATGGTCGCCCACTGAATCCGGCTTTACGAGGCCAGTGCCGACAACGCACTCCCCCACCGCACGGCCGACCGCTGCACCCACCTGGGCGGCGAGTGTCGCGCGGCAGGCCGCCACATCACGCCACCGATGGGAGACGCAGAATTCCCGCGGCGCTGCCCTCGGCGGAGGCGCATAGGCTCACCGGCGTGCTGGACCTACCGCTGGCGTCCGCGTTCGCGGTCTTCGACGCCCAAGGCTCGGGATGCGTCTCCTACGGCGTCGAGGCGTACGGGCGCCGCTGGTTCGTCAAGACAGCTACCACTGCGGCAGCGCGCGGTTCACATCGGCGAGCGTTTAGTTCCACGCCGCCGTCCGACACCCGGCGATCGTCCGCCCGGAGCACGTTCTCGACGGGCCGAAGCTGGTGTACCCGTGGCACGACGGCCGGGTCCGCAATCACGCCACCACACGCGGCTCGGACCGCTCGGCACTGGTGCAGTTCCAGCAGCTGCCCCTGCCCGAGGTCAAAGCGGCCATCGACACGATCCTCGACGCACACCTGACCATCGCGGCGGCGGGCTACGTCGCCGTCGACCTGTGCCCAGCACGCGATCGATGGCCGAGGCAGCCTGACGAGCCCGCCCCGGCGCTACTAGAACCGGACGATATGGCCAACGCGTGGTTCGCTGCGGCCGTGGTAGACGTCCAGCCAGAAACGTCGGAGATCTTCCGGACCTTCACCGGCGCGTACCTCGAGCCATGCCCCCGCCGCGTCGGCGAATCGTCGCCAGGCTTCGGCGAAGCGCTGGGCCAGGCCGTCACGACCCCAGTCCTGGCGCCGTTTGCGCATCTGCACCGGCGCGAAGAACACCTCGCCGGCCGCGTCCGCGTTCGGGATCTGGCTGGTCAGGCCGACGGCAATGTCGCGCACGAGCAATTCACCGAGGAGTTCGCGCAGCGCAACACGCGTCGCTGGGGCTCCGGACAGGTCGAGATAGACCGTCGATACCGCCTCCAGGTCGGCGGCCTCGTCATATGACAGGACTTCGTCGTAGCTGCCTAGGGACCGCGTGAAGGCCACGTTACCGGGCGATGTGAGGCCGATCAGCCGCGGTCCGCGACCATGCAACTCGAACGCGGCGGCGTACGCGGTCTTGCTGGAGGCCGACGAGAGGACCAACTGTCGCGCCCCGTAGAAGTCGTTGTCGATGACCTGGTCAGCCAACATGAAGGAGGTGAAGAACAACGGCCGGTAAAGCACCAGCAGGTCCTCCTGGTCCGCGCGGTAAGCGGCATCGTTCGCGGTCGACCGGTAGACGTTGTACGGCGACGGCAGGTCGACACGGTGAGCGCTGCCGTCACGGAACCCGGTCGAGTCGACCCGCTCCGGCCGCACCACCAGATGGCCGGCCGGCGGCAGATAGCCGTAGACCCGCATCCCCACCTCGACGCCGGCAGCGGCTGATTCGACCACCTCGGCGAAACCCCAGAGTGGCGCAAGGCCCCACTCCGCGCTCAGCCCTCGCGGCTCGACCGGGAAGAACTGCCAGTACCGCATCGATTCACCGAGGACCGCGTAGGTCACGTTGTTGGCGGTCAGCCCAACCCGTTCCACCCGCAGCAGCGCCTCACCGGGTCGGATCTGCGGGGTCGCTCGGGCGACGACGGTGGTCCGACCGAGGTCATCGCGGGCGACGGCGAACGTCCATGAATCAACCATGGCGTGACGCTAGATTCCCTGGCCACCCCATACAAGTGCACTGGGAGTGCAAAATCCCACTGCGCACTCCGACGTCACATCGGCGATACTTGCACCCCCGACCGAGAGCGGAGGCCGGTGCATGGCGATCGATCCCGACGGCGACTTCCTGACCGACTTTCTCGCCGACGACGCGGACAGTCCCGTCGTCATGCTCAACCTGCTCCGCTTCGCCAGCGGCGGCCGCCCGCTGTACGAGCAGTACACGAAGGCTTTCGGCAAGGCCGTCGGCCCACGCTACGGCGTCAAGGTGATCTACGCCGGCGACGGCGGCAGTCCTCTGGTCGCGGAGACCGGACAACAGTGGGACGCCGTCCTGCTCGTGCGCTACCCGTCCCGCCATGCCTTCCGCGACATGATCAACGATCCCGACTACCAGCAGATCACCCACCTGCGCCGCCAGGCACTCGCCGAGGCGGTACTTCAACCGACGCGACCCTGGTAAGCCGCCAGACGTCATCGAGCACTACACCCCTCCGCGGGTAAGGGCCCTTTCGGGCTCGCCGTCCGTGGACTCTGCGGGTTCAGGCGCTCTTCGACTGGGCACCGGCCGGTGATGGGGCCTCTGGCGGTCGCCCCGGGCCTGTCGGGCGTCGGCCAGGGCCATCCCGAGGAGTATCACGAGGGCGCCGCTGGCCACGATCAACGGTGTGGTGAAGAGCAGCGGTAGTGCCGCGGCGGCCAGGGCGGCGATGCCGACGAGTCTGCGCCGAGCGAGCCGGTTGAAGACCACGCGTTCCAATATGATCCGGCCGACGACGTACACGATCGGGCCGCCGAGAACCGGGACGAGCCAGGCCGGCCGCACGGGGCCACCCGGGTGGGACAGGACGATCTCATAGCCGATCGCGACGAGCACGATGCCCAGGACCATCAGTATGTGGGCGCGCCCGGTGTTCCGGCCGGCTCTGACCTGGTCACCAGCGCAGTCGACGGCTTCGGGGAGCACCTGCCCGGCCCGGTAGTAGTAGATCCGCCACAGCAGCACCGTGGTAGCGAACCCCACCAGCAGCGCCAGCGTCGTGGCCGGCGACACCGGCGTGTCGGTGTAGGTGAGGCCCAGCGACAGCACGCTCTCGCCGAGTGCGATCAGTAGGAGTTGCTCGTACCGGTCGGCGAGGTGATGGGTCTTGGTGGGCTCCCAGGCGCTGTCCAGCGTCCGGCTCATGCCGGGCACCGGCCAGGCGGAGCGGGCTGCGAGGAGGTCAATCGTGATGGCCAGCGCCCACAGGCCCACCCGTTGCCAGCCCTCAGCCAGGACGCCGGCCAGCCACGGCACGGCCGACACGGTGAACCAGAGCGCCAAGCGGGTGTTGAGGCTTCGTTGTGCACGATCGCGCACGAGCGCGATGAGGACCAACGGTCGTCCAATCTGAAGGACGACGTACGGTACGGCGAACGCGTAGCCGCGCTCGAAGAACGCGTACGGCAGGGCCGAGGCCATGAACACCACACCCAGTGCGGTGAGCAGCACCATCAACTGAACGGCCGGCCGGCGCGGGTCGAAGCGGCTCGTGATGTGAGCGGTGGTGGTCCACAGCCACATGATCGGCAGGACCAGCACGAGGACGTACAGAAGTCCCGCCCACCGCTGGGCGAAGGTGTCGGCGGAGAGGTCCGGCGCGACCCGCGAGACGACTCCCGACAACGCGAAGACCAGCACCAGATCGAAGAACAGCTCCAGAAAGTTCGCCCGGCGGCCGTCTCGGCCGGCGTTCACCGTCCTGGCCCCGTCGCGGGCGGGCGGATCCGGACTCCGTCCGCCCTCGTCATCCCGGCCACCGGCCTGACCCTCGATCACCGGTTCAGTCTTCAACCTGCACGAAACGAACACCTGCAAAAACGCGCAAAACGTGCTCACCGGGGCCGCTCCCAGCCAGAACCACGGCGACCCACCGGCACCCGCGAATCCGTCGGTATTCAGCGTTGCTATCTACCGGTACCTAGTGTTACCGTCTACCGGTAGTCAGCGTCGCTTAATAGTGAGGGAAGACGGCATGGGCAACCAGATGACGGAGATGCTGAAGGGCACTCTCGAAGGCATCGTCCTGGCGATCCTGGCCCGCAGGTCCGCGTACGGCTACGAGATCACCGCGTGGCTGCGCGACCGCGGATTCTCGGACATCGCGGAAGGCACCATCTACGCGCTGCTCGTCCGTATCGAGCAACGCGGGTTCGTGGACGTGGAGAAGGTTCCCTCCGAGAAGGGGCCCCCGCGGAAGGTGTACTCGCTCAACGCGAAGGGGCGGGACCAACTCACCGAGTTCTGGAGGACGTGGAGCGTCCTCGCGGAGCGCATCGAGCAACTTCACCACAACGACAGCCAACACGACCGGGGAGAATGAGCATGGCCGCGAAGTGGATCGAGACGCTTGTCGGGTCACTCGAGCAGAAGAAGCAGTACAAGCACCACATGGCCCGGATCGAGGCCCTGCCGGAGCCCCATCGCGGCGCGGCCAAGGCGCTTCAGCGGTACTTCATGTACCGCGGCGGAATCCTCGACGGTGACACGCTCGTAACGATGCTCGGCGACTTCGTCGACCTCTGGGAGCGTGCGGCCGCCGACGGAACGCCGGTCCGCGCGATCGCCGGCGACGATCCGGTCGAGTTCGCCGAGACGTTTCTTCAGGCGTACGCCGGCAGGCAGTGGATCGACAAGGAACGCGAGCGCCTCCGGAAGGCAATCGACGCTGCCGACGACAAGGGTGAGGAGAAGAGCGCATGACCGCCGAGACGCGTGAACCCGCGATCAGGGTGCAGGCCATCACCAAGTCGTTCAAGGACCTGCACGTGCTGCGAGGCGTCGACTTCGACGTGGCGGCGGGGAGCATCTTCGCGCTGCTCGGGTCGAACGGCGCCGGAAAGACCACGCTGGTACGGATCCTGTCGACGTTACTGAAGGCAGACGCCGGCACTGCGACGGTCCACGGCTCCGACGTCTCCTCGGCTCCAGCCGACGTACGCAAGTCGATAAGCCTGACCGGGCAGTTCGCCGCAGTCGACGAAGTCCTCACCGGCCGGGAGAATCTGGTCCTGGTCGCGAAGCTCCGCCACCTGAAGAACCCGGGTGCGATCGCCGACGACCTGCTCGCCCGCTTCTCGCTCACCGATGCCGGGAACCGCCGGGCGGCGACGTACTCAGGCGGCATGCGCCGGCGGCTGGACATCGCGATGAGCCTTGTCGGCAACCCGCCCGTCGTGTTCCTCGACGAGCCGACCACCGGCCTCGACCCGCAGGCGCGCATCGAGGTCTGGCAGACGGTGAAGCAGCTCGCCAAGGACGGCACGACCATCCTGCTCACCACCCAGTACCTCGACGAGGCCGAGCAACTCGCCGACCGGATTGCGATCCTGCACAAGGGCACGATCATCCAGAACGGCACCCTCGCCGAGCTGAAGCAGCTCCTCCCGACCACCAAGATCGAGTACGTCGAGAAGCAGCCGACCCTGGAGGACGTCTTCCTCGCCCTCGTCGGCGACACCAAGGACACCGCCGACGCGGCCGTCAGGACGGCAGGAGAGGAAACCCGATGACCGCCCACGCTCTCAGCGACACCGGAACCCTCACCGGCCGCTCCCTACGCCACATCCTCCGCAGCCCGGACACCATCATCACCACAGCGGTCACCCCGATCGCGCTGCTGCTGCTCTTCGTGTACGTGCTGGGTGGAGCCATCAACACCGGATCCGACGAGTCGTACATCAACTACATGCTCCCGGGCATCCTGCTCATCACGATCGCATCCGGCATCGCCTACACGGCGTACCGCCTGTTCCTCGACATGCAGGGCGGCATCTTCGAGCGCTTCCAGTCGATGCCGATCTCGCGACCCTCCGTGCTCTGGGCGCATGTCCTGACCTCGCTCTTCGCCAATCTGGCCTCGCTCGTGATCGTCATCGGTGTCGCCCTGATCATGGGATTCCGCACCGGCGCATCCGTGGTCGACTGGCTCGCCGCCGCCGGCATCCTGATCCTGTTCACCCTCGCCCTCAGCTGGCTCGCCGTGATGCCGGGCCTGACTGCCAAGACCATCGACGGCGCGAGCGCCTTCAGCTATCCGCTGATCTTCCTGCCCTTCATCAGCTCGGCGTTCGTCCCCACCGACTCGATGCCCGGCCCGGTCGCGTGGTTCGCCGAGAACCAGCCGGTGACGTCCATCGTGAACACGCTCCGCGCATTGTTCGCGCAGCAACCCGTCGGCAACGACCTCTGGATCGCCCTCGCCTGGTGCGTCGGGCTTCTCGTGGTCGCGTACGCCGGCGCGACAGCGATCTACCGCAAGAAGATCAGCTAGCCGATCGCAAGAGAGATGACAGCGTCGCATCCGCACGGATGCGACGCTGTCCGCTGCGCGGTTCAGCCACGCGTGCCAGCGGGTTGCCCGGGCGGCCAACAATGGCATTGACCGAGATGGAGGAGAACCACGTGGCGCACGAGGTGACGATCTCGTTCCGGCTGCCGGCCGGCCTGGAGCCGTCCGAGGTGAAGGAGACCCTCTTCGCCGACGGATCCGGCCTGCAGCCAGCGGACCGGGCCGCACAGGGGCTCGACGAGTTGCATTTCGAGTTCGACCTGCTGGTGGCTCTCGGCGCCCTCGTGTTGTCGGCAGTGGACGCAGCCGCCTCCCTGTGCGAACTCGTTGACCGGGTCCGCAACCGACGATCCGGCAAGCCCGGGCACGAACCGGCAAAGGTGGAGATCAACATTACGGTCAACAACGTCAACTACAACCTCGGTCAGCTCACGGAGGAGCAGATCCGCCGGATCCTCGAACGGTGACGCGGCTCAGCGGCCGGGTCGGGGCACACCTCATCGGGGTGCCGGTGATCTTTCTCCGGTCGGATGTCCTGTCCCGGCTCGACCCCCAGGCCTGGCCGGTGCACGGCACGACCGGCCAGCACCCGGAGCCGGACCGGCTGGGGGCGCTCGCCACGATCCACCACGAGATCCGCCACTTTCACGATGCCCTGCTGACCCCGTTCCTCTTCCACCGTTTCCTGCTCGAGGTGCAGCGCAACGCCATCGGTGGCCGGGTGCTCGCATCCGCTTTCGCCCGCGGGTCGACGCCACAGGCGGACATGCTCAACGACGAGGAACGTGAGCTGGTCGCCCGGCACCGCCGCGACGTCCGGGAACATCGGCGGGTGTTCGCCGATTGCTATGCGACGGCGACGGTCGACTGGCTGGGCGCGCTGAGCGTCTCCGACCTGCTGGAGGCGAACGCGGTGGTCACGGAGTACCAGGCTCTGGCGCCCCTGCTCGGGGAGGAGTTGCTGGCCCGACGCTGGACGGAGTGGAGCGGCACGGTCCCGACCAAGTACACCGCGGTCGTGAACCGGCTGATGGTGCCCGGCGAACCGTTCACGCGCAACCTGCGTCGGATCAACCGGGTGCTGATGTGGTGCCTGTACGGCGCCGAGTCGCCACTGCGTCGTTTCACCGCCGCGACGAACTGCGCCTGGCCCGGTCTGCTGGACCGGCTGTGTGGCGCACCCGCCATCGAACGCAGCCTCCGTGCCGCGCTGCGGCGCGAGCGCTACGAGGTGTGGCAGCTCGGCGACGACGAGGCGACCGCCCGCTACTACCTAGGGGCGCGCGACCTGGTCGACTACCGGCGGCAGTACGAGGAGGCCCTCCGCGGCGCCGACTTCCGCCTCGACGGTTATGTCGAGAGCCTGGCGGCGACACCCGTGCCACCCACGTGCTTCTACGCCGATGATGACATGGTGCGGACAAGGAGAGTTCCCTTCGTCCGCAAGGCCGACCTCCGGACGGCGTACGGCGACGCATATGTCCTGGGCCTGATGCGTGACGCGGCCCGGCGAACGACGTTGTCCGCCGGCATCATCCCGACTCCGGGACACCGGTCCTGCGTGGCTCTCAACCGGGTGGACACCATGCTGGCGATGCGTTATCTGACCCAGGAGATATTCGGTGACCAGGTGACCTACAGCACCCTGCTAGACAACCTGTACGACGGCTACCTGAGCGAGCTGATCGCATCGGGCAGGCAACGGTCGGCTACTGCGCATCCGGACCGTCGATGACCTCGAAACGGTGTCCCTGACGTCGTGCCTCGGCGTCGCCCAGCACCCGCAGCAACTGATTCCGGTTGCACTGCGGGCACGGGACTATCGCCTGTCCGCCGTGCCGCGCGCTGACGTCGTAGAGGGAACGGGGGACGGTGAGCTCGTCGCCGCAGTGGAGGCACACTCCGACATGCACCGTCGTCACGTCGTCCTGCGCTTCCTGATCCCGGGTCGGGGCGGGCGCCGCTGCCGGCAGTTCGGTTCGGGTCCAACGCACGGACGTGGTGGCGTTCGGGTGCGTGGGATCGACGGAGACCGCGAACACGAAGATGCGCCCGTCCAGCTCGGCGACGTCCCCGGAAGCGAAGACGTCGACGTCGCAGCAGTACAAGAGCCTGCCGGCGTCCTCGAACCGGAAGGTGAGCCCACCCCAGTTCTGCGTCCCCCAGTGCACGGACTTCCGTTGGAAGGCCTCGGAGAGGCCATAGTCGACGTCGCGCCGGTCCACCAGGTCACGCAGGAACATCCGGTCGGTGGCCCGGAATTCGAGGAGGAGGCTCCCATCGGCCTCGTCGACCGGAGTGCCGTCGCTCGGCTTCCACTCGGCCGCGGCGAGTCGAAGTCGGGTCGAGGCGTACGGAGTCGCCGCGGTGGCCGAGTACCGCACGTGCGGGTAGGGCGTGGACAGGACGACGAGGTCCAGGTCCTGCCCCAGGTATTCCCGCAGCACGCCGGCCGTCACCGCCGTCAGTGCCGCTGGTGAACCGGGCTGCTCCGGCCGGACCGGGTAGAAGAGCCGTACGCCGACGTAGAGAAAATCGCCGTCAGCCGCCATATCCACCGACGATAGCGAGATCGATCTTCGACCGATAGAGTGTCCGGTGCGCGCCATCCTGCTGGACGCGGAGATGCGGCGCCTTCCCCTCGCAAGGAGTGCGTACGTTGCCTCGATCCCCCGTGCGCAGGCCGGTCGCTGTCGCGTCGGCCCTCGCAATCGCCGCGACCGCCCTGGTGACCGGCGCCCCGCCCGCCACGGCCAGCCTCCCCGGCTCGGGCAACGTGCTCACCAGCAGCAACGGCGCAAACGCCATCCGGTTCCACGGCGACCCCGCGCGGACGTCGCTCACCTCGCCGGACACCATCACCGGTGCCACCTGGTCCCCAGACGGCAGCCAGGCCGTCTACTTCGACCGCGAGTCGGGCATCAAGCGGATCCGGTTCAACGACGGCGCTTCCCGCTACACGGTGATGTCATCGCCGGATGCCGGAATTCGACGCGGTGGCGTGACGTGGTGGGCCGACGGCAGCGCCGTCGCGTGGTCGGAGAAGGCCTCGGCCACTGGACCCTGGCAGGTCGTGTCGGATCAGGTCGGTGGGTACCCCCTGGGCCACGCGTGGATCTCACCCAACGACGGCAGGCACTACCTGAATCCGGATGGCGGTCCCGGCCAGTTGCTGGTCTGCCAGCGCCAGGCGGACAACGGTTCGGGGCAGCCGACCGGCCAGCCGGCCGTCATGCTGTACGACGGTTCGAAGGAGCATTTCGAGCGTTGGCGGCTGGTCGACGACAACGGGTCGAACCCGTCGATCTCGCCGGACGGTTCCCGGGTGGCGTTCGTCCGCGCCGGCCGCATCGTGGTGTCCGACCTGGCCGGTGAGAACGAGGTGACCATCACCCCCGCCGGCATCCAGTACGACGACCCCACCTGGTCGCCAACTGGCACCTCGTTGGCGTTCAGCCGGGTCACGTCGACGGCCGCCCGCCCGGTCCACACCGCGCCGGCCAACGGTTCGGCGGAGCCGGTGGCGGTGGCGGGCCTGGATGGCGTGCCGGCGTACCAGCCGCAGCGCAAGGAGCGGGTCGCCCGGCTCTCCGGTGCGGACCGGTTCCAGACGGCGGTAGCGGTCTCCCGGGCGCGGTGGGCTGACAGCTCGGCACTCGCGGCGGTCCTGACCCGCTCGGACATCTACGCCGACGCACTGGGCGGTTCGGCCCTGGCGGCGGCCAAGGGCGGCCCACTGCTGATGACGCCTCCGGATCGGCTGGACGCGACGACGAAGGCGGAGCTGCAGCGGGTCCTGATTCCCGGGCACAGCACGGTCTACGTGTTGGGCAGCGCCGGAGCGCTGTCGAAGGCGGTCGAGGATCAGGTCCGGGCGATGGGCTACTACGTGCGGCGGCTCGCCGGTCCGGATCGCTTCGCGACGTCGGTGGAGATCGCGAAGGCGGTCGACCCGTCTCCGGAGCAGGTGATGCTGGTGACCGGGATGAACTTCCCGGACGCGCTGGCCGCCGGCGCCGCAGCGGGGGCCACCAACGCCGGCCACAGCCGCTACCGGTCCGCGGTGGTGCTGCTCACCAGGGACGCGGTGATCCCACCGGCGACGAAGGCGTACCTCGACGCGCAACCGCGGGAGCAGCGGATGCTGTACGGCATCGGCAGGCAGGGCGTGGAGGCGGCCTACACGTACCAGCCGAACAGCCCGTACGTCCGTGGATACTCGGGCCAGGACCGGTACGAGACGGCGTACGCGGTCGCCCACGAACTCTTCGAGGGCCAGCGGTACGCCGGCATAGCCACCGGGACCAACTGGCCGGACGCGCTGACCGGCGGAGCGCTGATGGGCGTGCTCGGTGGCCCGTTGATGCTCACCCCGGGCACCGCCGCCACGCTCGGCGCCGCCGCCGCGTCGCAACTGAAGGAGTCGAGCGGCTCGGTGCACACCGGCCTGGTGTTCGGCTCGCCCGCGGTGGTGAGTTCGGGGCAGCAGGCGCAGGTCGGGATGTGGCTCGGCGGTCCGCTCGGCGCCACCTCGCTGAGCAACCCCACGGGCCTCGGACGCTAGCCAGCTGTTGACGACCGGATGGACGGGGTGAGCATGCCCGGCCCGTCGTGTGCGGCGGACCAGAAGTCGGCGTAGCGGCCGCCGTGGCGCAGCAGCTCCTCGTGGCTGCCCTCCTCGACGATCCTGCCGCCGTCGATGAAGACGACCCGGTCCACGCGCCGGACGGTCCGCATCCGGTGCGCGACCAGCACCACCGTCCGGCCCGCCAGCAGGCGCTCGAGGCCGTCGTGGACGGCGGCCTCGTTCACCGGATCAAGCGCCGAGGTCACCTCGTCGAGCAGCACGATCGGCGCGTTCTTCAGTAGCGCCCGCGCGATGGCGACGCGCTGGCGCTCACCGCCGGAGAGCGACGCGCCGGCCTCGCCGACGTTCGCGGACCACCCGCCGGGCAACCGCTCGACGACCTCGTCCAGCCGCGCGGCGGTCGCCGCCGCCCGCACCTCGGCCTCGCTGGCCCCGGGGCGGCCGAGCCGGACGTTCTCCTCGATCGTGCCGTCGAAGAGGTAGACGTCCTGGAAGACGATGGCGATCTGCGCCATCAGCACTCCGGGATCGATGTGCCGTACGTCGACACCGCCCACGCGCACCGCGCCACCCGCCACGTCGTGGAAGCGGGCGAGCAACTGCAGCAGGGTGCTCTTGCCCGCGCCGGACGGACCGACGACGGCCACCCGCTGCCCCTGCGGTATCGACAGCGACACACCGTCGAACACCGCGCGGTCGCCGTGGCGGAAGGTCACCGCGTCGAACTCCAGGTCGAACCGGCGCGGCCGGACGGGCTGGACCGGCTCGGGAAGCGGCTCGGTGCGCAGCACCTTGTCGAGCCGGTCCAGCTCGGCGCGGGCGCTACGCAGCTTGCCGCCGATGTCGGACAGCGACAGCAGCGGGTCGGCGCTGCGGGCGGCGAGCACCAGGATCGCCAGGACCTCCGCGGCCCCGATGTCGCCGCCGAGCGCGAGGTACGCCCCCAGGACCAGGGTCGCGGTGAAGGCGGCCTGCACGGTGAGCGTCAGACCCACCATGCCCGGCAGCACGGACATCACCTGACGTCGGGAGGCCCGTTCGACACCCTGCAACGCGTCGTCGAGCAGGTAGAACCGCTCAGCGGTCCGGCCACCCGCCCGCAGCACCGGCTGGGCCTGCAGGTACTCGATGACCCGGGCGCTGGCTTCGTTGCTGCGCGCGGCGTTCTCGGCGTCGTTGGCGGCCGTCGAGCGTGCGGTCCAGATCTGGGTGACCACCACCAGCGGCGCCGCGACCAGCGCGGCCAGCCCCAACTGCCAGTTGAACACCGTCATCACGGCCACGATCGTCAGTGGCGTCACGCAGGCGGAGATGAACGGCCCGAGCAGGTGCGCCGACACACCCATCGCGGCGAGCAGACCACGGCTGGCCATGACGGACACCGCTCCGACCCGGGCGGCGTCGTACCAGCCGACGGGCAGCCGGGCCAGGTGCTCGCCGAGGCCGTGGTACATGCCCCGCAGCATCCTGGTCCCGACGCGCATGCCGGACAGGTCACTGGTGTAGCGCAGCACCGCGTAGACCGCGACGGACGCCGCGAACGCGACCAGCCACGGCCAGGCGTCCGACGGGGTTGCCCCGAACAGGGCGCGCAGCACAGGCACCAGCAGCGCGTAGAGCAGGCCCTCCAGCACGGCGGTCGTCGTCATCAGGGCGATCGTGCGGCTCATCGGTCTGGCGTACTCGTCGCCGAGCACGCGCAAGAGCATCCTGATCATCGGGCCGGGTCTCCTTGCAACACGTCACCGTGAGGTTCGCCGTCGTCGGTCACCGCCGGCCGCCGGGCCAGCCAGAAGGCGGCGAGCTTTCCGTCCCGGACCAGCAGGTCGCTCGGCGTGCCCTGTTCGACGACCGCGCCGTCCTCGATCATCACGACGAGGTCGGCGTCGGCGATGGTCTCCGGGCGGTGTGCGATGACCAGGACGGTTCGGTCGCGCAGCGTCGCCAGGGTCTGTCGTACGGCCCGGTCGGTCAGCGGGTCGGCGAAGGCGGTTGCCTCGTCGAGCACCAGGACGGGCGTGTCGGCCGCGAGGGCACGCGCGATGGCGATGCGCTGCGCTTCACCGCCGGAGAGCTCGACCTCCTCGCCGATCACGGTCTCGTAACCGCGGGGCAGGGCGAGGACGCGGTCGTGGATGTGCGCCAGCCGGGCGGCGCGGATCACGGCGTCGGGGGTCGCCCGCGGAACCGCCAGCGCGATGTTGTCCGCGACGGACGCCCGCAGCAGGCGGACGTCCTGGAATACGAAGGAGACCCTGCGGTGAAGCTCCCTGCCGTCGAGGTCGCGCAGGTCGACGCCGCCGAGCCGCACGGAACCACCGGTGGGGTCGAAGAACCGCGGCAGCAGTTGCGCAAGGGTGGACTTCCCGCTGCCGGACGGCCCGACCAGCGCGGTGAGCGTGCCCGGCTCGAGCACCAGGTCGATCCCGCGCAGCACCTCCGGGCCGCCGTCGTAGCCGAACCGCACGTCACGCAACTCGACCCGGTTGTCCTGCGGCACGGCCGGGTGCGTGGGCTCCGGCAACGGCCGCACTTCGAGCACCTCGCGGATGCGACCGACCGCCCGGCCGGCGGCCTGCAGGTCGTCGAAGCCGTGGCCGAGGGCGGCGACGGGGGCGGTCAGACCCAACCCGAGCAGCAGGAAGGGCAGCAGATCCGCGGGAGCCATGCCGCCGGAGGCGATCCGCGCCGTGCCGCCGAGCAGCACCACAAGCAGTACGAAGGGCGGCGACAGCACCAGCTGCATACCGGCGGCGACCGTGGAGACGCCACGCACCCACCGGGTGAAGATGTCGACGAAATCGTCGGCGGCGGTGCGGAACCTGCGGTGGGCGCGCCCGGCACCGCCGAACGCCTTGACCACGGCGATGCCCTGCACGAACTCGACGGCCGAGCTGGCGATCCGACCCATCGCCGCGTCGAAGTCGGCCTGCTCCCGCGTACGGGCCGAGGTCATCAGCAGCGGGACGTGCGCGATGGCCAGCACCACGGGAACAAGGGTGATCAGCGTGAGCCGCCAGTCGACGGTCACCAGGTAGACAAGTGAAACCAGTGGTACGACGAACGCGGAGACAAGCTCGCCGGGAGCATGGGCGATGAACGGGTGCACGGCGCTGACGTCCTCGCCGACCACCTTCGCCAGCTCGCCGCTGCGGCGGCGGGCCAGCCAACCGAGGGGCGCCTGTCCGAGGCTGCGGGCCAGTTCCCGACGCAGCGACAGCTGCACCTTGCCGTCGAGAACGTGGCCGAGCCCCGACGAGGCGCCGGTGAACACCAGCCGGACGAACAGGCCGGCCGCGCCCAGGGCCACCACGGTCCAGACGTGGCTCCGGTCGACCGGGCCGGGCGACAGCAGGGCGCGGCCAAGCTCGACCACCGCGAGCAGCGGCGCCAGCCCCGCGATGGCACCGATGATCTGCAGCAGCACCACGGCCGCGAAACCCGGCAGATGTGGGCCCAGCAGTCGTGCCGGGCTGTTTCCGGCGCTGACGGGTGGCGCGGGCCGCTCGCGTACGGCGTCATGGCCGGTGGCGGTCATCCCGCTGCCTCTCGTCGCCGACCTGGCGACCCGGGCGCAGGCGTTCGCGCAGGAAGGCGAGGATCTCGCGGCGCGCGGGCCGGGCGGCCGGTACCAGGCCGGGGGTGCTGAGGAAGGTGTGGGTGGCCCGCGGGTAGCAGCTCAGGCGGGCATCGGTGCCGTCCTCGCGGAGCCGTTCGACGTACCGGCGTCCGTGGTCCGCCACCGGATCCAGCCCGGCGGTGACGACCAGTGCCGGTGGCAGGTCGGCGAGGTTGTCGAACTTCACCGGGGAGACGGTGCGCGGGTCCAACGTCGGGGGCAGGCTGAGTTTGCGCGCTGCGCGCAGTCGCGACAGCGAGAGCGTGGGGTTGTCGGCGTTCTCCTCGATCGACGGGTATTCGAGGACCGTCTCGGTCCAGTCCGTGCCCGGGTAGATCAGTACCTGGGCGCGGATGGGCGGGCCGTCCTTGCGGGCGCGCAGTGCGACGAGCGCGGCGATCGTGCCGCCGGCGCTCTCACCCATGACCGCGACGGCGGCGGGATCGACGCCCCAGCGGTCGGCATCGTCGACGATCCGGGCGACCGTGTCGTAGCCGTCCTCGATCGGTCGGGGCAGCGGGTGCTCCGGGGCGAGGCGGTACTCCACCGCGACGACCACGGCCGGGCAGCGGGCCGCGAGGTGGCTGTTGAGCCAGTCGTTCTGCGCGGCGGTGCCCCCGACGAACCCTCCACCATGGAACGACACGATCAGGGGTAGCTTCCGATCTGCCTTCTTCGGGCGGTGTACGCGCAGCATCAGCCGGCGGCCCGGAAGATCGATCCGTGTCTCCTCGATGCGGGCACGGCGGTCCGGCAGACCAGTGACGATCCGTCCGAGCGGGGACGACGCCGCGCGGTTGACCTTCTCGCGGAGGGCGATCACCTGATCGTCGGTCATGGCTTCCCAGTCCCGGCTGTCCCGGAAGATCAGGGTGCCCAGTGGCGCTCTGGCTCTCATGACCGCCAGCATCGCCAGCACGCCGCCGGGTCGTCTTGGAAAAATGTTCCGCTCCGGCACCGGCCGGGAGCATCGACTCAGGTCAAACCTGCGCGGGCCACGCGACGTCGTCGACCGTGAGCCACGGCGCGGCGGCCACGGCCCTGGGGGTCATCCCGGTGAAGGTCATGACGTCCCGGCACAGGTGGGACTGATCGGCGAAGCCGTTCTCGGCCGCAACCCGGGCGGTGCCCTGGCCCGCGGCGAGGCGGTGCGCCACATGGTCGAACCGGACCAGCATCGCGGCACGCTTGGGCGTCAGACCGACCTGCGCTCGGAACCGGGACCACAGCCGCCGGCGGCTCCAGCCCACCTCGGCCGTCAGCCGCTCCACCCGGACCCGCCCCCGGCTCCTCAGCATCGTCTCCCAGACGAAGGCGATCTCCGGGTCCACCGGCCGGCCGAACTCCTGTCGTCGCACGAGCGCCGTCCTCATGACCGCGAACCGCTCGTCCCACGACCGGGCGGCCCACAGTCGTTCCCGGATTCGTTCGGCCTCGCGCCCCCAGAGATCCGCCAGGGCGACCACGGCCGCGCCCGGCTCGGCGGAGGCACCCAGCACCGCGTGCGCGACCACCGGCGAAAGCCGTACCTGCAGAACGTCGATGTCGCGCCCGCACCCTCGGAGGCTGCCCGGCGCCATGCCGACGACGACGCTGCCCCGCTTCCGCTCACCGCTGGCGTCGTCGACGAGTTCGGCGTCGCCGAAATCGATGAACACCGTGATTGCCGGGTACGGGATCACCGGAAAGGCGGCCGGATCCTTCGCTCGACCGCGGAAGCCGGCCATGCTGACGCCCGCCACGCGATCCGACGCGGAGGGGACCGCGATGTCCAGCGCGGCCCCGGCGACACGAACCAGGCCGACGAGTGGCACGTTCGTCATGTTACGAGCAGCCGGCAACGGTGTCGTCGCCGTGACGAGGTTTCGCCTGCGGCGTGGACGGGAAGGCCTGCCCGTGCATGTCGACATAGACGAGCCGAGGGCCGCCGAGCTGTTCTGGGAAGGGATGCGCGAGGTGGCCGCGGCCGCTACACGGCACCAGGATCACGATCTCTACCGGGCGATCGTCACGATCGGCCGGGCAGCCCTGGCCCAGGGCGTCGAACTGGTGCCGTCCAGTGGCCTGTTCCTCCAATGTCCGGTCTGCAGGTCCCTGCCGGGCCAGGGCTGTATCAGCGCGCCCGGCTATCCGCTCCGTGACAACATCCTCCACCCCCAGCGCGCCGAGTTGGCCGAGAAGGCGATCAGCGGGGAGGTACCACTTCCCGTTCCGCTCCGCTGACTGTCACGCGCGAGACGCGAACCTGCACGAAGTGGCGTACGTGGTCGAGACGGTCATGAGGTGGCTGCGTCAATGATCACCCATGCGGTGTTTGTCCTCCTGGGTACCGCCCTGTGACCGGGGAGCTGCCACCGGGGCGCCGTCCTGTCGTTGATCCGGTTGACCGTGCCCGCGACCTGTGACGACGGTGGGGCACCGACGGCCGAGGAGGGGACGCCGATGACCCGTCAGCGCGAGACCGTGGAGGTCGACCAGGAGCTGTTCCGCGCCGTCTACGACTCGCCGGCCTCGTTGCCGGGCCGGCACCGCTGGACGACCGGCGAGTCGGACGTACGCCGGATCGAGAAGCTGCTCGGCATGCCGCCCCGCAGCATCGGGGCGCCGCTGTGGGTGAGCGGCGACGAGCCCGACTGCCCGAAGTGCGGCCGCCGGGTCAACTGGTACGACATCGTCAACTCCGCGCTGGCCGGGGTGCACGACCGCATGATGATCGCGACGGTCATCCTCGGCGACCGCAAGTTCGTCAACACCGAGATCCCGGACGCGATCGCCGGGGTGCGCTGCGCCGACTGCCGCACCCCGATCGAGGGGCTGCGCAGCTTCAAGTGCCACAACTGGGCGTACGCCTTCGAGGCCCTGGAGGAGGTACGCCAGCGGATGGCGGGGGGCTCAGCCCTCGCCGGCCCGCCCGGGTGTTAACAAGGGGCCCTTCCTCTACCGGAGACGTTAATAGGGGGCCCTTCCTTTCGGGCGGCGGGGGCAGGGGGGTTCGGGGCCGGGGGCGGGGACGGGGGGCATCGGGCGGGTGAGCGGCGACGCGCCGGTCAGCGCCAGGCGTTCGCCGTGGTGGTACACCTCGACGGTGGCATCCGGGGCGGCGTCGGGCAGCTCGTAGCGGGCCTCGCCGGCGGTGAGCGTCACCCGCAGGCGGTGGCCCCGCCAGCGCAGGCAGAACGTCAGCCGCCCGATCGCCGGGGGCAGCCGCGGGTCGAAGAAGAGCACCCCGCGGTCGTCGCGCAGCCCGCCGAAGCCCTGCACCAGCGCCAGCCACGCCCCGGCCAGGGACGCCAGGTGCAGCCCGTCGGCGGTCTTGTCGCCGAGGTCGGCCAGGTCCTGCAGCACCGACTCGGCGAACAGGTCGTACGCCAGGTCGAGGTGCCCGACCTCGGCGGCGAGCACGGCCTGCGCCGGGGCCGACAGTGACGAGTCCCGGACGGTGCGGGCCTCGTAGTACGCGAAGTTGCGCGCCTTCTCGTCGGCGGTGAACTCGCCCGGGCAGCGCTGCATGGCCAGCACCAGGTCGGCCTGCTTCACCACCTGCTTGCGGTACAGCTCCAGGTAGGGGAAGTGCAGCAGCAGCGGGTAGTCGTCGTCGGAGGTGTTCGCGAAGTCCCACTCGGGCAGCTCGGTGAACCCGGCGGACTGCTGGTGCACCCCCCGCTTGCGGTCGTACGGGACGTGCACCGCGTCGGCGGCGGCCCGCCAGCCGGCGACCTCGGCCGGGTCGACGCCGAGCCGGGCCGCGGCCTCCGGGTGCCGTTCGGCGGCGTCGGCGGCGCCCCGCAGGTTCCGCCGCGCCATCAGGTTCGTGAAGACGTTGTCGTCGACGAGCGCGCTGTACTCGTCCGGGCCGGTGACCCCGTGCAGGTGGAACGCGCCGTCGTCGGTGAAGTGCCCGAAGCCCTGCCACAGCCGGGCGGTCTCCACCAGCAGCTCGAGCCCGGTCTCGACGAGGAACGTCTCGTCGCCGGTGGCGGCGACGTACCGCAGGACGGCGTCGGCGACGTCGGCGTTGAGGTGCAGGCCGGCGGTGCCGGCCGGCCAGTAGCCGGAGCACTCCCGCCCGCCGAGCGTCCGCCACGGGAAGGTCGCGCCGGTCAGCCGCAGCTCCGCCGCACGCTCCCGCGCCTCGGGCAGGTGGGCGTGCCGCCACCGCAGCGCCGACCGGGCCACCTCGGGCGCCAGATAGGTGAGCACCGGCAGGACGTAGCCCTCGGTGTCCCAGAGCACGTGGCCGTCGTACCCGTTGCCGGTCAGTCCCTTGGCGGGAATGGTCCGGTCCCCGTCCGGGCGGCCCGCCTGGAGGAGGTGGAACAGCGCGAAGCGGGTGGCCTGTTGCAGCTCGTCGTCGCCGTCCAGCTCGACGTCGGCGGTCTCCCACAGCGCGTCGAGGGCCGCGCGCTGGGCGGCGAGGAGCGCGTCGAAGCCCTCCGCGCGGGCCGCGCCGGCCTCCGCGACGACCAGGTCCGCGAGCGGCGTCGGGTCGGTGCCGTCGACCGGCTCGCACTCGTACGCGGCGAACTTCGTCACCCGGACCCGCTGGCCCGGGTGCAGCGTCCCGTCGACGGCGAGACGCAGCCGGTCGGGGGTCTCGTCCCCGGTGGCGGTGAAACCCTCCGGAACCGCCACGTCGTGGGCGACCGCCACCGCGACCCGCTGGGCGCTGCGCTCGGTGCGGTGCACCAGGACGCCGTCGTGGCCCTCGACGCGGTGGTACTCGGCGGTCAGCGGGTCGTGGATGACCGACGCGGCCCGGGGGTCGTCGGAGCGCTCCGGCACCCGCTCGTTGGCGAGCACGTCGGAGCAGACCCGTACGGTGACCGGCGCGTGCAGCGCCTCGACGGTCCACCGGACGGCGGCCACCGCCCGGCGGGGCAGCGACACCAGCCGGACGCTGCGGATCCGGACGGCGTGCCCGCCCGGGGACTCCCACTCGGTGTGCCGTTCGACCACGCCGGCGCGCAGGTCGAGGACCCGGTCGTGGACGCGGATGGTGCCGGTGCGCAGGTCCAACGGCTCACCGTCGACCCAGAGCCGGATCAGGGTGGCGTTCGGCGCGCTGATCACCGTGTCACTGAGCTGCGGGAACGCGTACCCGTCCTCGGGGTAGCTCAGTTCCCGCCGTTCGTGGAAGCCGTTGAGGTAGGTGCCGGGCATGCCGTACGGCTCCCCCTCGTCGAGGGTGCCGCGCCAGCCGATCCAGCCGTTGGCGAGCGCGAAGACCGACTCGGTCTCGGCGAGCCGGCCGGCGTCGTCGGCGGTGCGCCGGATCAGCCAACGCTCGTCGCCGCTCGTCGGCACGGTCGGCGGCGGGTCAGCGGTGGGCTGCACACGACCTCCCGGGCTGCGCTGGCCGGGTCCGCCGAGGCGGGCCGGCCGGACGGGCGCTCAGCCGACGGTCGGTGGTCGGCCGTCGGCTGCGTGCCGGACACAGTTCCACCGCAGGCCCTTCGCCAAACACGCGCGCCGGACCATCCGCGGCTACCCGAGCGCCTGCCGGGCGGCCTCCCCCATGGGGTCGTCCCGGGTGGGCAGTCCCTGGATGGTCGGCAGCACCTCCGCCCGGAACACGCCGTGCAGCCGGCGCAGTTCCCTCGCCGGATGCTCGGCGTCGTCGACGCGTACGTCCCAGAGCGGGTACGGCTGGTCGCCGATCACCGTGACGGTCGCCGACCGTGCGCCGTGCCGGTCACCGCCGGCCTCCTCGCCGGCCTCGACGGCCAGCACGAGCCGCTCGGCCAGGTCGAGGTCCCGGCTGTCCTCGAACACCCGGACGATCTCCGCAAGGGTCTCCGGGCCCACCAGGCGGTTGCCCTGCGCGGCGTAGCCCGGCCCGGTGTGGTGCCCCGCCCAGTCCCGGGTACGCGAGCCGGTGAAGGCGTGCGAGCGACCCTGACGGTCGACCATGCCGACCTGCCGCACCTCCCGGCCCGGGTCCCGGGCCAGCAGCCCGGTCAGGACGTCCCGCGGCGGGCGGCCCTCGGCGAGCAGCGGCAGGCCGTCGTACGCCAGGAACGGGTTGCAGGTGGCCTGGGTCGCCACCGCGCCGCCACCGGCGTGGACGTGTGCGACGAGCTTGCCGACGGCGGGTCGGGCGGTCAGGGCGCCCACCCCGAGCTGGCCGGTACGCGGACAGCGTGCGGCGATCGAGAAGGTCACGCCGGCGGGTACCCGGACCGGCGCCCGGCATGCCCGTGCCTAGGCGTACGCCAGCAGCAGGGCGGTGCCGGTCCCCGCGACGAGGAACGGGCCGAACGGCAGGTGGCTCGACCAGCGTGCCCGGCCGGTCGCCAGCAGCGTCAGGGCGGCAAGCGTCGAGAGGCCGAACGCGAGCAGCAGACCGAGCACCGGAAGCGTCCAGCCGTGCCAGCCGAACAGCAGGCCCGCACCGACGGCGAGCTTGGCGTCGCCGAGACCGAACCCGCGCCGGCCGAGCACGAGGGTGGTCGCGGCGAACAGGAGACCCAGCCCGAGCCCGGCGGTGGTGGCCCGCAGCCACGGGTCGCCGGTGCCGTCGAGGGCGGCGGCCAGCCCGAGCAGCAGCCACGTGCCGAGCGCGGCCGGGCCGGTGAGCCGGTCGGGCAGCCGGTGCACCGCCGCATCGACGAATGCGAGCGGCACCGCCCAGCCGAGCCACCAGGCCACGGCGGCCAGTTCGGCGACCGGCGGTCCGGCGAGCAGCAGCGCCGACGCGGCGGCGACCGCGGTGACCTCGACCGAGCCGGGGGGCGGACCGACGCGCGCCCGACACGACCCGCAGCGCGCGGACGGCCCGAGCGCCGGCCACGGGTGGGTCAGGTCGATCGGCTCGCCGCAGGCGTCGCAGCCCCGCCGGGCGGCCGAACCCGGGGGTACGGCGTGCCGGACGACAGCGAGCCGCAGTACCGGCGTGCCGGCCAGGACCGCGAGCAGCCGGGTGGCCGCGGTGCGGCGCGGCTGGGTGAGGGTCATGCCGACACCGTCCGGTCGAACACGAAACGTAGTCGGACGCTCGTCGTGCTGTAACGGTCAGGCCGGCTCCGGGCCTTACCGTCGGAGCGGCTCGCCGGGCCGCGGGGCCGACCGACGGACCTTGCCGTCGACGGGCGCGGACGTCCGGCCGGCCGGTCCGCGGCAGGGGACAAAGCGGACAGGAGCCGCCGATCACCCCCACTCCTGCCGGTCGGGTGCCGCGGACGGCACCCCCACCGGCCGCCCGGACGGCGCCGGGACGCCGGCCCGTGTGCCGCCTGCCGGCAACCAGTCGGCAACGTGCCCGCCACCATCGGCCACCACCACCCGTCATCACTCAGAGTATTCGAATGAATTGCCTCTGTTGCATCGGCGAACGTCAGCCTATGCTCGCCCCTTGGGTGCGATGCAACCCTCGACGAAAGAACCGGGACGACACAGGGATTCCTATTCGTAAAGATCAGTCACGGTAAATGCGGATGCGTTTTACACAGGTCCGGATGCACTCATTCGGTCGCGCTTCCGCATGCCCGGATCCGCCGGGACACCCGGCCGCCGGGAGGCCGACTAGGAGGGCCCGAAATTGCGAGGACGGCAGCTCAGGAGCCTTACGGCGTACCTGGCAACGGTCGCGGCGCTCGGTGCCGTGGCCGGCTGCGGCACCGACCAGACAACCACCACCGCGACGGCGGTCGGTGATCCCGGGCCACCTGCGGCCAAGCCGGAAGCCGACGAGCAGACCGCCCGGAAAGCCGCGCTCGCCGCGTATTCCGGATATCTCGCCGCTTCCCGGAAGGCCAGTGGGCGCAGCGATCCGCAGCATCCGGAACTGTCCACATTCCTCGCCGATCCGTTGCTGACCCGGGTCCGCGTGGCGATCCGCACGGCGAAGCAGCACGGGGCCGTACGCGTCGGCACGCTGGTCTCCGACCCTACCGTCACGGCCGTCGACCTGGCCGCAGTCCCGCCCACCGTGGAGATCCAGGACTGCCTCGACGCGACCGGCTGGCGCCTCGTCTACGCCCGCGACAAGCGGGTGGTCCCGGGCAGCCGGGGCACCCGGCACCTGGCCACCGCGACCGCCACCCGCTACCCCGACGGCCGCTGGCTGATCAGCGCCGGCGCCTCGCACGAGGACCAGCCGTGCTGACCCGGGGCCCGCGCCGCACGGTGCTGGCGCTGCTCCTGGCCGCCCTGCTGGCGGTGGCCGCCGCTCCGGCGGTCAGCTGGGCCGACCCGCCGGGCGCGGAGTGCCCACCCGGGCAGACCAACTGCGACGTCTGGGACGACGATCCGGGCACCCCGGGTGGCGGCGGTGGGCCGGGCGGCGGCGACGGCGGTGGCAACGGCGGCGGTGGCGGCGGCAAGTGCCAGTGGAACGGCCGCGTCATCCCCTGCTACGACGAGGATCTCGGCTGGTTCAACAACAGCAACGGCTGCTACTACAAACTGGCCGAGCCGCAGCAGGAGGCGCCGCCGGGCCAGCAGTGGTACGTGCTGACCTGCAACGGCGGTGACCTCGGCTCCCAGCACATGGAGCTGCTCGACGCTCCCCCGCCCGGCTACGGCGCGCCGCCCGACCCGGAGGAACTGGCCCGGCGCGCGCTCGCCTCGATCGACCTGCTCCCGCCGAACGTGGCGGTCGCGCCCCGCAAGCGCGTCGGCCCCGGCCTGGTCGGGCTGCCGGTCTGGATGTGGGCCAGCCCGGATCGGCCCGGCGAACCCCGCCGCTACTTCGGCCCCCAGCACGCCGACGCCTCCGACCGGGGGCTGACCGTCTACATCGAGGCGAAGGTCGACCGGGTGGTCTGGGACATGGGCAACGGCGACAAGGTCACCTGCCCCGGCCCCGGCACGCCGTACCGCTCCGACAACTCGCTGGCGGGCAAGCCGTCGCCCGACTGCGGCTACGACGACGGCTACCCGAGAGCCGGCACCTACCGGGTGCAGGCGACCACGTTCTGGACGGTGAACTGGCGCGGCGGCGGCGAGAGCGGCGTCATCCCGGTCACCCGGACCAGCAACACCGTGACGATCCAGATCAACGAACTTCAGGTGGTGACGCAGTGAGCCTCGCGACACGCAACGGGACCCCGCCGGTGGACACCCCGGTCACCCCGCCCAAGGTGGTCCGGCAGCGCCGGATGCGCCCGGGACTGCTCGGCCTGGCCGTCCTGCTGATCGCCCTCGGCGGGCTCGGCGCGGCGTTCGCCGTCACCTCGGTCCGCGCCACCGGCACCTACCTGGCCGTGGCCCGTCCGGTCGAGGTCGGCCGGACGATCGGCGCCGAGGACCTGGTGACCGTGCAGGTCTCCGGCGGGGCGGGGCTGTCCCCGGTGCCCGCCGCGCGGCGCGACGACGTGGTCGGCAAGCGGGCCAAGGTGGCCCTCGTCCCCGGGACGCTGCTGACCATGGACCAGCTCACCGACGCGCCCCTGCTCGGCCCCGGCCAGCAGCAGCTCGCGCTGGGCCTCGAACCGGCGCAGGTGCCGGCCCGCCAACTCCACCCCGGCGACAAGGTGCTGCTGGTCAGCACCCCGGCCGGCAACGACGACCGGCCGGTCGTCACCGCCACCCGCTTCGAGGCCACCGTCATCGACACCCGGAACAGGGAGGACGACGACGAGATCGTGGTCTACGTGGCGCTCGCCGTCCGGGACGTACCGGCGGTGGCCGCGCTGGCGGCCCTGGACCGCATCGCCGTCGCCCTCACCGAGGCGGCCTGAGGCATGGCGATCATCGCGCTGGTCGCCGCCAAGGGCTCGCCGGGCGTCACCACCACCGCACTGGCCTGCGCCCTGACCTGGCACCGGAGGGTGGTGCTCGCCGAGTGCGACCCGGCCGGCGGGTCGATGCTCGCCGGGTTCCTCGGCGGCGCGCTCGACGGCCCCCGAGGCATCGGCGAGCTGGCCGTCGGGGAGCTGCGCGACGGCAACCTGGAGACGGCGTTCTGGTCGCAGCTGGTCGACCTGGACGCCCCGAAGCGGGAACGGCTGCTGCTGCCGGGCGTCGTCGATTCCGCGCAGGCGGGCAGCGTCACCCCGCTGTGGCAGCGGTTCGCCGACTTCTTCACCGGGCTGGACCGCGGTGACCCCCCGTACGACGTCCTCGTCGACTGCGGACGCCTGCACGTGTCCGGTCCGCCCTGGCCGATCCTGCGCGCCGCCTCGGTGGTGCTGGTGGTCACCGGTGCCCGGCTGCCCGACATCTCCGCCACCCGGGCGCTGGTCCGCATGATCGAGCGGGACTTCACCGAGCACCGGGTGCCCCCGGGCACGCTCCGGCTGCTGCTGGTCGGGGGCGGGCACGGGCGCAGCGAGGTCAGCAAGGCCCTGCGACTGCCGGTCATCGCGCGGCTGCCGCACGACCCGCGTACCGCCGAGGTGTTGACCCTCGGCGGGACCGTGCGGGCCGGACGGCCGTTGATGCGCGCGGCGGGCGCGCTGGAGGTGCCGGTCGGGGCGCTGCTGGACCGGCGACGCGCCCGCCTGAGCTGGCCGGTGCCGCAGGGGGTGCCGGATGCGGTTTGAACCGGTCTCCACCGATCCACGTCGGGTCGCGCCGGCCGCCACCTCGATCGCGCCGCCGCTGCCCGCGACGAACGGCCGGCATCACCACCCGGCGCCGGTCGCCCCAGCGGCGCCCGAACCGCCCCCACGTCCCCGGATGGACTTCCAGGTCGTCCGCGAACTGCGCCGGGAGCTGAGCGAGCGGCTCACCGCCTGGCAGCGCGGGCGGGAGTTCGACGCCGACGCGGAGGACACCGAGCGCGCCCGGCTGGCGGTCGCGGTCGTCTCCGAGTACGCCGACGCGGTCCGCCGGGCCGGCACCCCGCTCACGGCCGACGAGGAGCGGCTGCTGCTCGACCAGGTGACCGCCGAACTGGCCGGGCTCGGCCGGCTCCAGACCCTGCTGGTCGACGACACCATCGAGGAGGTGCACATCCTCGGCTGCGACCAGGTGCGCATCACCCGGCACGGCGGAGGCGTCGACTGGGCCGAGCCGATCGCCGACAGCGACGACGAGCTGGTGGAGATCCTCCAGGCGGCGGCCCGCCGGGCGGGCGCCACCGAGCGGTCGCTGTCCACCTCGAAGCCGACCCTCGACCTGCAACTGCCCGACGGCAGCCGGCTGGCCGGGGTGTTCCTGGTCAGCCACCGCCCGTACGCGGTGATCCGCAAGCACAACACGCTCGACGTCAGCCTGGACGACCTCGCCGGCGGGCGGGACGACCTGGACGAAATGATCGACCCGCTGCTGCGCGACTTCCTCCGCGCGGCCATGCGCGCCGGCCTCAACATCATGGTCGCCGGCCTGGCCGGGGCGGGTAAGACGACCGTCGTCCGGGCGCTGATGGCCGAGATCCCGCCGGACGAGCCGTACGTGCTGCTTGAGGAGAGCCGGGAGCTGCTGCCGGCCCGTCGCAACCAGCGACACCGGGCGGTGATGAGCTTCGAGGCGCGCGAGGGCCACGGCGAGCGGGGGCCGGACGGTCGCCCGGCCGGCGAGGTGAGCATCGCCGACCTGATCCCGGTGTCGCTGCGGATGGGCGTCCTGCGGATCGTCGTCGGGGAGGTCCGGTCCCGCGAGATCGTCCCAATGCTCCAGGCGATGACGACCAGCCGGGGCTCGATGTGCACGATCCACGCCCGGACGCCGGCCGGCGTCGGCGAACGCATCGTCGAGCTGGCCCTGGCGCACGGCCGGGAGATGACCGTCGACCAGGCCCGGCGGATGGCCGGCAACGCGCTCGACCTCATCGTCTACGTGACGGTCGAGGACGAGACCGCGATCGGCGGCCGCAAGCACCGCTTCGTCTCGCACGTCGAGGAGGTGATCGGCGTCGGCGACAACAACCGGATCATCACCACCTCGGTCTTCGGGCCCGGTCCGGACGGGCGGGCCGTCCCCCGGCACCTGCCCGAGCGGGTCCGCGCCCAACTGCTGCGGGTCGGCTACGACGCCCGGCTGCTGAGCCGGTGGGTCGAGGCCGGCACCGGTGCCTGGCGGCGGCCACGGCAGACCCGGCTGGCACGGCGGTGAGCCCGGTGGTGGACGTCGAACTCGTCGCGGTGGTCTCCGGGGCCGCCGCCGTGGCCGGAGCGCTGCTCGCCGTCGTCGCCGTCGTCGGCACCCGCCGGCCGCCCGCGCCCGCCCCCGGCGCCGGACGCGGGGTCGCCCGGCTCTGGCGCGGCTCCGGCGCCACGCCCCGCGAGCAACGAGCACACCAGGCGCTGCTGGTAGGCGCCCTGATGGCCGGCGCCCTGGCGTTCCTGCTGACCGGGCTGCCGGTGGTCGGCCTGCTGGTCGCCGTGGCCGTGCCGGGCGCGCCCTGGCTCTTCTCGGTGGGCCGGGCCGAGCAGCGGGCCATCGCCCGGATCGAGGCGGTCGGCGAGTGGACGCGCCGGCTCAAGGACGTCTCGGCCACCGGTCAGGGGCTCCAGTCCGCGATCACCGGCACGGTCGCGACAGCGCCGGAGGAGATCCAGGAGGAGGTACGCCTGCTCGCCGCCCGGCTCCAGGCCGGCTGGCTGGCCCGCCCCGCCCTGCTGGCCTTCGCCGACGAGATCGCCGACCCGGTGTGCGACCAGGCGGTGGCGGCGTTGATCCTGCACCTCACCGACCGGGGCGAGCGCCTCGGTGACGTGCTGGGCTCGATCGCCTCGGCCGCCGCCGCCGAGGTCGCCACCCGACGGGAGGTCGAGGCCAAGCGCACCCAACCCCGGTTCGCGGTCCGCTTCCTCACCGGCATGACGCTTGCCGTGATCGCGTACGGGCTGCTCAACACCGACTACATCCGCCCGTACGGGACCCCGCTCGGGCAGCTCGTCATGGCGGTGCTGGGCGCGGCCTTCGTCGGCCTGCTCGCCTGGGTGCGGTCGATGAGCCAGCCACAGCGACCGGCCCGCTTCCTGCCCGCGCCCGACCCGGCGGAGGTGGTCGCGTGATCCTCAACTGGCAGCTCGCCGTCGCGGTGGCCGCCGGGGCGGCCGTCGGGCTCGGAGTCTTCCTGGTGGTCCGGGAACTCGTGCCGGCGACGCCGGCGCTCGGGCCGGCCCTGCGACGACTGCACCAGCCGCCCGGTGCCCCGACGACGGCACCCGCCGCCCGCCGGCTCGAGTGGCTGACCGGGCTGGCCCGCTGGCTACGGCCGCCGCACCGGCAGCTCGCCCTGATCGACCAGACGCCGGAGCAGTACGCCCTGTCACTGCTGCTCTCCGCCCTGATCGGGCTCGCCTCACCGGCCCTGGCCAGCGTCGCGCTCGCCGCCGCGGGCATACCGCTGCCGCTGGCCGTACCGGTGCTGGGCAGCCTGGGTCTGGCGCTGCTGTGCGCGCTGCTCGCGCACCGCGCGGTGCTGGCGAAGGCCGCCGCGGCCCGGGAGGAGTTCCGCGCCGCCGTCTGCACGTACCTGGACCTGGTGGCGTTGCAGCTCTCCGCCGCGCACGGACCGGTCCAGTCGCTGGAGCGGGCGGCGGAGGTCTGCGACGGCTGGGTCTTCGACCGGATCCGGGAGGCGCTGCGGCTCGCCCAGCTCCAGATGCACTCGCCCTGGGACGAGCTGCGGGACCTGGCCGACCGCATCGGCATCGCGGAACTCGGCGACGTGGGCGCGATCATGCGCTCCTCCGGCAGCGAGGGAGCGCAGGTGCACGAGACCCTGCGCAGCCGGGCCGACTCGCTGCGCGACCAGATCCGCACCGACAACCTGGCCCGGGCGGAGGGGGTGACCAGTCGGCTCGACATCCCCGGCGCCCTGCTCGTCTTCGTCCTGCTCGGTTTCGTGACCTACCCGTTCATCGCCCGCCTGTGACGGGCCACCCCCGAAGGAGCAACCGATGCCACTGATCACGTACCTGCACGTCGCGCTGGTCGCGCGGCTCGCCGAACTGCGCAACGACGGCGAGCGCGGCGACAGTCCGGTCCCCACCGCGGTCATCATCTTCGGCCTGGTCGCCGCCGCGATCACCGTCACGGCGGTCGTCGCCACCAAGGCAGGGCAGTGGATCAACGCCATTCCGACGCCCTGATTCGATGCGTCTGGAACTGTCCGCCGGTCGCCGTCGGGCGGGGAAACCCGCCCGACGGGCCGGCGCGCGCCGTTTCGCCGGTGGCGACGCGGACCGGGGGGCCAGTCCGGTGGAGCTGGCGGTGGTGATGCCGGTGATCTTCGTGCTGCTGTTCGGGTCCATCCAGGTCGCCGCCTGGTTCGTCGCCCGGTCGACGGCGCTGCACGCGGCGCAGAGCGGGGTGAACGCGGAGCGGGCGTACCAGGCCCCGCCCGGCGCGGGCGAGGCCCGTGCCCGGCGCTTCCTGGCGGCGGCCGGCGGCTGGCTGGTCGGCTGGGACTCCCCCGGCCCGAGCTGCCAGACCACCGGGACCGACGTGACCTGCACGGTGCGGGGCCGCTCGCTCTCCGTCGTGCCCGGCGTCGACTTCCCGGTACGGCAGAGCGCGCACGGCACGGTGGAACGGTGGACCACGCCGTGAAACGGGACCGCGGAAGCGTGTCGGTCGAGGTGGCGGTCCTCGCGCCGGCCTTCATCGCGCTGCTCGTCCTGGCCGGGGTCGCGGGACGTACCGCGGTGGCGGCCGAGGCGGTCGAGGCCGGCGCCCACGACGCGGCCCGGGCCGCCTCCATCTCCCGCGACGCGGGCACCGCCCGGCGGGAGGCCCGGGACGCGGCCGTCCGGCAACTCGACTGGCGGAGGCTCAACTGCACCGGTAGTCCCACGGTCGCCCTCAGCGGCACCGTGAACGGACGGGCGACCACCTTCGGTGCGGCGTTCCGCAGCCCGGTCGGCCAGGACGCCTCGGTGACCGTCCGCGTCTCCTGCACGGTCGACCTGACCGACCTGCGACTGGACGCGGTGCCCGGGATACCCACCAGCAAGCGGGTCTCGGCGAGCTTCACCTCGCCGCTGGACCGGTACCGGAGCCGGAGATGACCGCCGCGCGCCGCCGGGACGACTCGGGCCGGGTGAGCGTGTTCCTGGCGATCGCCGCCGTGGGCGTCCTCACGATCGTCGCGCTCGCCTTCGACGGCGCCGGGCAGCTGCGGTCGTTGCACCGGGCGGACAACCTGGCCGCCGAGGCGGCGCGGGCCGGCGGCCAGGCGATCGACCGGGCCACCGCGATCGAGGGCGGCCCGAAACGGATCGACCAGCCGCAGGCGCGCCGCGCCGTGGCCGAGTACCTGGCCGCCGCCGGCGCCACCGGCCACACCGTCAGCTTCCCGGTGGTCGACGGCGAGACCGTCGTCCGGGTCCGGGTCACCGTCACCTACCAGAGATCCCTGCTCGGCCTCGTCGGTTTCGCCGACACCGTCACCGTCTCCGGCGAAGCGACCGCCCGGGCGCTCACCGGCGCGCCGTAGGAAGGAAGGCAGCCATGACCACACCGACTCGTACCGCCGGACGGGTCCTCACCGGGTTCGGCGCGCTCGTCCTGCTCTGCGCCCTGCTGGTCGGCGCGCCGGTGGCGCTGCTCGCGCTCGCCGGCAACCCGCTGCCCGACCAGGTGCCCACCCTCGCGGAGGTCGGCACGGCGCTGACCACCCGCGACGACGGTCAGCTCTTCCTTCGCACGCTCGCGCTGGCCGGCTGGGTGGGATGGGCCACGTTCGCCCTGTCGGTCCTGGTCGAGCTGGGCGCGGTGACGCTGCGCCGGCCCGCGCCCCGGCTGCCCGGGATGAGCCGTCAGCAGCGGGCCGCCGCGGCTCTGGTCGGGTCGGTCGCGCTGATCCTGGCGGCGAGTCCGGCCGCGGCGAGCGCGGCGGCGCTGGCAGCGGGCCCGAGCACGTCGGCAGCGGGCCCGACCGCGGTGGGCGCAGGCCCGATGTCGGTCCCGACCGGCCCGACCGCGGTGGGCGCAGGCCCGATGTCGGTCCCGGCCGGCCCGACCGCGACGGCGGTGCTTCCGGAAGCGGGGCGCTCGGTGGCGGCGGGTCGTGACCTCGCCGCACCGCCGGTGTCGTTGACGCTGCGGGCGCTCGGCGCGGCGACCTCGTCCCCCGCCCCGGCCAGGACCGGTCCCGCCGAACCGGTGCGGCACACGCCGGTCTACCGGGTGGCGAAGGGCGACCACCTCGGGTCGATCGCCGAGCGGTACCTGGACAGCTTCGGCGAGTATCCCGCCCTCGCCCGGCTGAACCGGCTGGCCGACCCGAACCGGATCCACCCCGGACAGTTGCTGCGGCTGCCCGCCGAGGCCCAGGACCGGGGCGTCCGCCCGCACGCCACCGGTCGGCTGGTCGCGCGTCCGACCCCGCAGCGACCGGTTGCGCCGGCGACACCGCCGGTGGAGCGCTCGGCACCGGCTGCGCCGGAGGAGCCGGCTGCGGAACCGGCGAAGGACGGGCCGGTCATGACGGTGGGTGCGGCGCGGCCCCACGATCCCGACCGGGTCAACCGCCCGCTTGCCGTGTCTGCGATCCTGGCCGTCTCCAGCATCATCGGTGCGCAGATCGGCGCAGTGCTCGGCCTACGCCGCCGCCCGGCGACCGCTCCCCTCGCGACGACCCGTCGAACCGCGACCGGCCGGCAACAGCGCGAGCTGCCGGCCGGACGGCACCGGCGGGACTGAAGCGGAGCCGACTCGACCACGGCGACCGATCAGATGATGCTCAGCCGGTCTGCGGCCGCCGATCCGCCCGGCGGACCATCATCTGATCGAGGCAGTCCCGGCGCGGCCCGGTCAGGGGAGACGGGCCTCCAGCACGCCGTCGACAACCCGGGTCGGCAGGATCACCTGGTCGTTGGCGGACGGCCCGTGCACCACCTCGCCACCGTTGAGGCGGAACGTGCTGCCGTGCCAGGGGCACACCACGCACGCGTGGCCGTCGATCTCCTGCACCTCGCCCTGGCCGAGCGGGCCGCTCTGGTGCGGGCAGCGCTCGAGCATCACGGTGACGTCGTCGCCGTGCCGGTAGAGGATCACCGACACGTCATCGATCTCCCGGGTGACCAGCTGACGCTGCGGCAGCGCCGCCATGTCGGCGATCGAGTGCCAACCGTCGCTCATCAGGTGCAGCTCGGAGATGCTCTGGCTGACCTGCGCGCCCTGCTTGTACGCGAGGTGCCCACCCACGTACGCCCCGAAGCTCGCCGCGCTGAGGCCGAGCATGCCGAGCGTCCGGCCGAGGCGGTGGTTGCCGGCGAGCCGGGCCGCCACCGATCCCGCGTAACAGGCCAGGCCGACCGAGTTCGCCGCGGCGTGCACGAGGCCGATCCGCCGCTGGTCACGGGAGAGCGTCGCCCAGTCGTTGAGCCCGGCCACGGCCGCCGGCACGGCGCTGGCCGTGCCGATGGCGCAGAGCGTCGTGGCGGCGCGTCGCTGGCCCGGCATCAGGTCCAGCACGGCCGTGCTGATCCAGGCGCCGACCGGGACCTGGACCATCGCCGGGTGCAGGGGATGCCCCAGCCACACACCGTGCAGGAAGTCGCGGATCCGTTGCGGCCGGATGACGCCCTGGACCCTCCGCTGGATCGGATCCCCGATCCGGTCCAGCCGGGACGCCTGCTCGATCTTCGTCAGTAGCGCTCGCACGAGTACCGACTTCCCGGCAATCGCGGTCGCAAACCGGTCGCCGGGGACGGATCCGCCTGCGTCTGGCGTGCCGGCACCGCCGGGGGCATGCTGTGCCGATGGGGGTACGCGTCGAGCACGCCGCAGCGGTGACCACGGTGATCCTGGACCGGCCGGAGGCCCGCAACGCCGTGGACGGCCCGACCGCCCGGGCGCTGGCCGACGCGTTCCGGGCGTTCGAGGCGGACCCGGAGGCGGCGGTCGCGGTGCTCTGGGGCGCCGGCGGCACGTTCTGCGCCGGGGCGGACCTGAAGGCGATCGGCACCCCGCGCGGCAACCGCGTCGAGCCGGACGGGGACGGACCGATGGGTCCGACGCGGATGGCGCTGTCCAAGCCGGTGGTCGCGGCGATCTCCGGATACGCGGTCGCGGGAGGCCTCGAACTGGCGCTCTGGTGCGACCTGCGGGTCGCCGAGGACGACGCGGTGCTCGGCGTCTTCTGCCGGCGCTGGGGCGTGCCGCTTATCGACGGTGGGACGGTCCGGCTGCCCCGGCTGATCGGCGAGAGCCGGGCGATGGACCTGATCCTCACCGGACGGCCGGTGCCGGCCGCCGAGGCGTACGCCATGGGGCTGGTGAACCGGCTGGTCGCGCCGGGTGAGGCGCGGGCGGCGGCCGAGCGGCTCGCGGCCGAGATCGCCCGGCATCCGCAGACCTGCCTGCGCAACGACCGGGCGTCGGTACTGGCCGCCGCCGCCCTGCCGGAGGGGGAGGCGCTGGCGGCCGAACTGGCGTACGGGATGGAGTCGCTGGCCACCGACGCGCCGGCCGGGGCGGCACGGTTCGCCGCCGGCGCCGGCCGGCACGGGGCGCCGGCCTAGGCCAGGTCGCGCAGCGCCTCCGAGATGGCGCGGTGGAACGTCGGGTACGCGTAGATCATGTGGCGCAGCTGCGCCAGCGGCACGGCCGCGTGCACGGCTACCGCCAGCGCCGACAGGACCTCGCCACCGGCCGGACCGACCGACGTCGCGCCGACCAGCGCGCCGTGGTCGGCGTCGGCCACCAGCTTGATGAACCCGTCGGCGCGGTGGATCCAGCCGCGCGTCGAGGAGCCCAGCGAGGCGAACCCCACCTGCACGTTGATGCCGCGCTCGCGGGCCTGCCGCTCGGTGAGCCCGACCGCCCCGACCTCCGGGTCGGTGAAGGTGACGCGGGGCAGCGCGCGGTAGTCCGCCCGGGGGACGCCGCCGCTCGACCCGTGTTCGGAAAGCGTGGCGGCCCCCATCGCACCGCCCATCATGTTGGCCGTGCCGCTCGGATCGGGCTTCCCGGCGGACCGCCGGACGTGGTCGAGCACGTCGGCGACGACGATGCCGGCCTGGTACATGGCGACGTGGGTGAAGGCGCCCTCGCCGGTGACGTCGCCGACCGCCCAGATCCCGTCGGCGACGTGCAGCCGGTCGTCGACCGGCAGGTAGCGCTGGTCGGCGCGGACGCCGACGGTCTCCAGCCCCAGCTCGTCGAGGTACGCCCGGCGGCCGGTCACCACCAGCAGCCGCTCGGCCGCGTACGCCGTGCCGCCCGCGTGCAGGGTGAACTGACGGCCGTCGTGCGCGACCCGCTCGGCGGTCACCCCGGCGTGGATCTCCACCCCGTCCGCGCGCAACGCGGCGGCGGCCACCTCGGACGCCTCCGGCTCCTCCACGGCGAGCACCCGGTCCAGCGCCTCCACCACGGTGACCCGGACGCCGAACCGGGCGAAGACCTGGGCCAGTTCCAGACCGATCGCGCCGCCGCCGAGCACCAGCAGTGACGCGGGCAGCTCCTCGACCTCGACGGCCTCCCGGTTCGTCCAGTACGGCGTGTCGGCCAGCCCGTCGACCGGCGGCACCGAGGGGCGGGTGCCGGTGCCCAGCACGATGCCGTGCCGGGCCTGGAAGACCTGATCGCCGACCCGGACCCGACCCGGCCCGTCGAGCCGCCCGCTGCCCCGGACGAAACGGCCGCCCCGGCCGACGAACCGCTCCACGGCCACCCGGTCGTCCCAGGTGTCGGTGGCCTCCTCGCGGATCCGCTTCGCCACCGGCGCCCAGTCGGGTCGCACCTGCGCGGTCCCGGCGAGGCCGTCGACCCGGCGGGCCTCGGCGAGCGCGTTCGCCGCGCGGATCATCATCTTGCTGGGGATGCAACCCCAGTAGGGGCACTCGCCGCCGACCAGACGCCGCTCGACGCCGACGACGTCCAGCCCGGCCTCGGCGAGCCGGCCGGCCACCTCCTCCCCGCCCACCCCGAGCCCAACGACGACCACATCCACGACCTCCGGCCCCACCATGCCGCCAGCGTAAGGAAGGGCCCCTTCTTAACGCATCCGGTAGAGGAAGGGCCCCCTGTTAACACCTCACATCGGAGTGACGGATAGCGGACCGAGCTGATGGTGTCACCGCCCGCTCACGGTCGGTACGCTCTCGTGATCGTGGAGACCGAGACGCCGCGCCCGGAGAGCCCCGCCGACGCCCACGGCACCCGCGACCGTTCCCTGCTGGTCGCGAACGTCCTCAGCGCCGTGACGGCGTTGATCGGCCTGGTCCAGGCGTTGCGCGCGGATCCGTGGTGGCCGGTGTGGATCCTCGTGGGTGTCGTCGCCCTCGGCGGGCTGATGGCGTACCGGCTGCGCCAGCGACGCTGGCGGCCGGCCGCGGTGAGTTTCGTCGTGCTGCTGCTCCTGGTCGGCGGCGGTACGCTGCTGGCGCTCACCCGGGCGGGCGAGCGGCCGGGGAACGGCACGCCGGCCGCGCACGGCGCGACGAGCGCCGCGCCGGCACCCGACGGTCCGACGTCCGGCACGCCGCCGGCCACTGCGGCGTCCAGCCCCGCCGCCGACGCGACCGGCCCGGGTACGGAGGCGGCGGCCACCTTCTTCAGCGACGTGGTGCAGTTGGAGAAGGACACCGGCGTCGACCTGGACGACCGGCGGGCCGTCCGCCGGTACGAACACGACGCCGCGGTCGACCTCTACCTGGAGTGGGGCCAGATGCTCTACTCCAGTGCCCGGCACAGCGCGATGTACGACGACAGCAACGAGGGCCCGGAAGAGGGCGCCGCGGCCCGCTGCCGGACCTACCGTGAGGCCAAGCGGGACACGTTCACGAACAGGTACGTCGGCGGCGGCAACCAGCAGTTCTGCTTCACCACCTCCGCGGGACGTCCGGCCTGGGTGCAGGTGGTGAACACGGAGGACGACGGCGGGATGCTGCTCAAGGTCACCGTCTGGGAGAGCTGACCCGGTCGGCGCTGCCCGGAAGGGTGAGCGCCGCGGCCGACAGCCGTGGGCCGGGGATCGTGACCGGGGTGCCGGCCGGGGTGAGCAGGGCGCGGGCGGCCACCGCCAGCCGCCGGCGCCGCGGCACCACGGCCCGGCTGGCGAACACGTCGAAGTCCTGCGCCGCCACCTCGTCCAGGATGCCGCCGTAGAGCGCGTACGCGGTGCGCATGCACGCCTGCGAGGCGGGGAGCAGCATCGTGATGCCGGGTGCCGCGGCGGCGTAGTGCGCCTGCGCGCGGGTCACCTCGTACCGGACGAGCGCGCGGATCGGCTCGGTGCTGTGCCCGGCCGCGCGGGCGGCGACCAGGTCGTCGCGGGTGACGCCGAACCGGGCCAGGTCCTCGTCGGGCAGGTACGTCCGGCCGCGGTCGAGGTCCTCGGCGACGTCCCGGATGAAGTTGGTCAGCTGGAAGGCGAACCCGAGCTGGCGGGCGGGCTCGCGGGCGGCGGCGGGGTCGGTGCTGCCGAGGATCGGCAGCATCATCGTGCCGATGACGGCGGCCGAGCCCTCCATGTAGTCCAGCAGCTGGTCGTAGGTCCGGTAGGAGCCGACGGTGAGGTCCATCGCCATGCTCTTGAGGAAGCACGCGAAGTCGTCGCGGTCCAGGTCGAAGACGGCGATCGTGTGCAGGACCGCGGGGAGCAGCGGGTCGTCGACGGGCTCGCCGTGCAGGCCGGCGACGAACCGGCCGGCCCAGTTGTCGAGACGGGCGGCCCGCTGGGCCGGGGGTAGGTCCTCGGTGCGATCGACGATCTCGTCGGCGTAGCGCGTGAAGCCATACAAAGCGTGCACATGCCGCCGTTTCCAAGCGGGGAGCAGTCGGGTGGCGAGATAGTAGGTACGGCCGTGACTCCGGTGCAGCTCACGGCACCTGTCGTAGGCAGCGGTGAGATCCGTGTCCACCGGCCCTCCTCTTTATCGACGCACCAATCGACGCAACTCGTAACCCTAGGGTACGCTCGCCCGCATGGCCAACGACGCAGTTGCCGGCGGTTTCCTCCGGGTCGCCCCGGCCCACTCGGCGGACGACCCGGTCCGCTCGGTCCTGGCCGCGTACACAAGGGACCTCGTCCGGGCGGTGGACGACACGCTGGCCGCCTTCCTGGCCGCCGAGGTCGACGCGCTGGCGGAGATCGACGCGGCCATGGGCGGGTTCGCCGCCACGGCGCGCGACAGCGTGCTGGCCGGCGGCAAGCGGGTCCGCCCGACGTTCGCCTACTGGGGCTGGCGCGGGGTCGTCGGCGGCGACGAGGCCCTGGCTCCCGTGCTGCCGGCGGTCGCCGCGCTGGAGCTGCTGCACACGTTCGCGCTCGTGCAGGACGACGTGATGGACTCCTCCGCCACCCGGCGCGGCCGGCCCACCGCGCACGTGACCGTGGCCGCCCAGCACGCCGCCGCCGGGCGGCGCGGCGACCCGGGCAGGTTCGGCGAGACCGTCGCGGTCCTGATCGGCGACCTGTGCATGATCTGGGCCGACCGGCTGCTCTCCCGCGCCGCTGTGCCACCGGCCCGGCTGCTCGAGGTCCGGCGGTGCTACGACCAGATGCGCGTGGAGACGGTCGCCGGGCAGTACCTGGACGTCCTCGGCGAGAGCGACCCGGCGAACTGGTCGGTGGACCGGGCCCTGCGGGTCGCCCGGTACAAGACCGCCAGCTACACGGTGCAACGCCCGCTGCTCTTCGGGGCGTGCCTGGCCGGCATCGACGCCGATACGCCGGTGATCGCCGCGTACACCCGCTACGGGCTGGCCGTCGGCGAGGCGTTCCAGCTCCGCGACGACCTGCTCGGCGTCTACGGTGACCCGGCGACCACCGGCAAGCCGGCCGGCGACGACCTGCGCACCGGCAAGCCGACGGCGCTGCTCCTGCTCGCCCGCGAACTGGCCACCCCGGCGCAGCGCCGGACCCTGGAACGGGCCGGCGCGGGCGTCGGTGACCGGGAGGTCCAGCAGCTCGCCCAACTGGTCGCCGACACCGGGGCGGTCGCCCGGATCGAGTGCCTGATCTCGGACCGGGTCGCCGAGGCGCTGGCGGCGCTCGACGACGCCCCGATCGACGGGACGGCCCGTACCGCCCTGACGGGTCTCGCCACCGCCGCCACGAGCCGGCGGGCATGATGGGCAACCTCGCGGAGAAGGAGGTGGTCGCGTGCGCACCGTGAGCGGGCGTACGGACCGGGTGGTCGTCGTCGGGGCGGGGCTCGGCGGGCTGGCCTGCGCGCTGCACCTGGCCGGCAGCGGCCGGCAGGTGACCGTGCTGGAGCGCGAGCCGGTGCCGGGCGGCCGGGCCGGGCGGCTCAGCGTCGACGGGTACGAGTTCGACACCGGGCCCACCGTCCTGACCATGCCCGACCTGATCGCCGAGGCGCTCGGCGCGGTGGGCGAGGAACTGGCCGACTGGCTCGACCTGACGCCGCTCGACCCCGCCTACCGGGCCTACTACCCGGACGGCTCCACCCTTGACGTCATCACCGACACGACCCGGATGGCCGCCGAGATCGCGAAGGTCTGCGGGCCCCGCGAGGCCGACGGCTACCTGCGCTTCGTGGCGTACGCCCGCGAGCTGTGGCGGCTCGAGCGGGCCGACTTCATCGAGCGCAACCTGGACGCGCCGACCGACCTGCTGACCGGCAACCTGCTCAAGCTGCTCGCGAACGGCGCGTTCCGGCGACTCCAGACGAAGATCAACCAGTTCTTCCGGGACCCGCGCACGCAGCGCGTCTTCTCCTTCCAGGCCATGTACGCCGGGCTCGCACCGCACGACGCGCTCGCCATCTACGCGGTCATCGCGTACCTCGACTCGGTGGCCGGGGTGTACTTCCCGCGCGGCGGCATCCACGCCGTCTCGCGGGCCATGGCCGGCGCGGCCGAGAAGCACGGCGTGCAGATCCGCTACGGCACCACGGTGACCCGGGTGGAGACCGCCGCCGACCGCGCCACCGGCGTGCGGACCGCGGACGGGGAGTTCGTCCCGGCCGACGCGGTCGTGCTCAACCCGGACCTGCCGGTTGCGTACCGTGACCTTCTTCCACCGGCGCGCCGCCGCCGGCTGACCTACTCCCCGTCCTGCGTGGTCCTGCACGTCGGGTCGACGCGGAGCTATGGCCGGATCGCTCACCACAACATCCACTTCGGGCGGTCCTGGCGCGGCACCTTCGACGAGGTCATCAAGCGCGGCGAGCTGATGAGCGATCCGTCGCTACTGGTCACCAACCCGAGCCGGACGGACCCGTCGGTCGCGCCCGCCGGCCGGCACACCTACTACGTGCTGGCGCCGGTGCCCAACCTCGACCGGGCGCCGTTCGACTGGCGCGGCGGGCTCGCCGACCGGTACGCCGACCAACTGGTGCGGACCCTGGAGGAGCGCGGCTACGTGGGTTTCGGGGACGGCATCGAGGTGCTGCGGACGGTCACCCCCGCCGAGTGGGCCGAGCAGGGTATGGCCGCCGGCACGCCGTTCGCCTCCGCGCACAGCCTCTTCCAGACCGGCCCGTTCCGCCCGCCCACCCTGCACCGCGGCCTGGCCAACGTCGTCTTCGTCGGTTCGGGCACCCAACCCGGCGTCGGGGTGCCGATGGTGCTGATCTCCGGCAAGCTCGCCGCCGCCCGAGTGACCGGAGAGCGCCCGTGACCATCCGCGAAGCCCATCTGGTGGAGCTGGTCGACGACACCGGCCGGGCGACCGGCGAGACCACGGTGTCGGCCGCCCACCAGCCGCCGGGGCGGCTGCACCGGGCCTTCTCGGTGCTGCTCGTCGACCCGGCCGGTCGGGTGCTGCTCCAGCGCCGGGCCGCGGCGAAGACCCGCTTCCCGCTGCGATGGGGCAACTCGTGCTGCGGCCACCCGGCGCCCGGCGAGCCGCTGGCCGTCTCCGCGAACCGCCGGCTCGCGGAGGAACTTGGCGTCGGGCCGGTCGAGCTGACCGAGATCGGGGTGTACGTCTACTACGCCGAGGATCCGGTCACCGGCCGGGTCGAGTTCGAGTACGACCACGTCCTGCGCGGTGACCTCCCGCCCGACGCTCCGCTGCGCCCGGATCCGGCGGAGGTGTCCGAGCTGCGCTGGGTGGACCCGGCCGAGCTGGAGGCGAACCTCGACGCCGACCCGTACGCGTACGCCCCGTGGCTGGGCGGCGTGGTGAACCGCCTACGGCACCCGGCCGGGCCCGGGTCCGCGAATCCGACGGACGACGCCGCGGAGCGGTCGGGTGGTCGATGAGGCGCTGAGCGCGGGCGCGGTCGCCCGGCGGTTGGGCGTCGCCGTGACGACGCTGCGCACCTGGCACCAGCGCTACGGGCTCGGGCCGAGCGAGCACGTCCCCGGGCACCACCGCCGGTACACACCGGCCGACCTCGCCCGGCTGGAGATCATGCGGCGGCTCACCGCCCAGGGGGTCACGCCGGCCGAGGCGGCCCGGTGGGCCCGCCAGGCGCCGGATGCCCGGCCGGTCGGTGCCGGCACCGGGCCGCAGGCCGGCGGCGTTCGTGGCGGTGGGGGCGCGACGATCCCCGTCGGCCGGGCCGGGCCCGCCGCCCGGGGCCTGGCCCGCGCCGCCATGCGACTGGACTCGACCGTGATCAACGAGACGATCGACCGCACCATCCGGGCGCAGGGTGTCGTCGCCACCTGGGACGGGCTGGTCCGGCCGGTCCTCGCCGGGATCGGCGAACGGCACGCCGCCACCGCGGGCCTGATCGAGGTCGAGCACCTGATGTCCCGGTGCGTGTCGGAGGCGTTCGCCGCGGTGGCCCGCGCCCACGCACCCGCCGGTCCACCTCACATCCTGCTCAGCTGCGCCGACGAGGAGCAGCACAGCCTGCCCCTGGAAGCGCTCGGTGCGGCGCTGGCGGAGGTCGGGATCGCGTACCGGATGCTCGGCGCCCGCGTACCGGCACGGGCGCTGCTGGCGGCGGTCAACCGCACCGGGCCGGCGGCGGTGGTGATCTGGTCGCACAGCAGGCACACCGCCGACCCCGCGCAGCTCACCACCCTGCTCAAGGCGCGGCGCCGGCCGCTGCTGGTGCTCGCCGCCGGCCCCGGCTGGCGGGGCGACGCCCTCCCCGCCGGGGTGGGGCGGCCGGCCGACCTCGCCGAGGCGGTCTCGCTGGCGGCGGCCGTGCGTGACTCGCTGGACCGGTCGCCACGGGCGGAAAGCGTCACCGAGGGTGTCGACGACATCGCGTAACTGTGAGGCAGGTCCCGCGAGGGTGTCCGCGAACGGCGCCGTCACGTAGCCTCCGGGTGGTCCGTCGGCCCCGAACCCCTCTCGGGAGCGAACGATGCGCCTGCGCGCTCTCCTCGCGTCCGGTCTCACCCTGGTCGTCCTCGTCGGCGGCTGCGGCGGGGAGGCCGGGCGGCTGCGGGCCGGCGGGGGTCCCACCCCCGTCCCGTCCGGCACCCTCCCGGCCGAGCCGGGGCCGGCCGCCACGCCACAACCGCCGCGCGGCACCCCCACCGTCCGCCCGCTCCGGCCTCTGCCGGCCACGCTGCCCGCCGGCCTGCACCGCACCACCGGCGTCCAGGGCGTCGCGCTCACGTTCGACGACGGGCCCGACCCGACCTGGACCCCGCAGGTGCTCGACCGGCTGCGTACGGCCCGCGTTCCGGCCACGTTCTGCGTCGTCGGTACGCAGGTCCGCCGCCACCCGGAGCTGGTCCGCCGGATCGTGCGCGAGGGGCACCAACTCTGCAACCACAGCTGGCGCCACGACGTCGACCTGGGGCGGCGGCCGGTCGCCGAGATCCGGGCGGACCTCCAGCGCACCACCGCGGCGATCCGGGCGGCGGTTCCCGGGGCGAAGGTGCCGTTCTACCGACAGCCCGGCGGGCGATGGACACCCGAGGTGGTGAAGGTCGCCAAGGAGCTCGGCATGCGGTCGCTGCACTGGACGGTCGATCCCCGGGACTGGGGCAAACCACCGGCCGCGACGATCAGCAAGCGGGTGCACGGCGCGGTCCGGCCCGGTGGGGTGGTCCTGCTGCACGACGGGGGCGGGGACCGCGCCGCGACCCTGGCCGCCTGCCCCGCACTGATCACCGACCTGAAGCGCAGGTACGGGGTCGTCCGGCTCCGCTAGCTGCGGATTTCCGGGGGCGTGTGGCTCCAGCCATACCGGTTTGGTCGACCGGTACGGCATCACGTATGCTTTCCAAGCCTCCGGCGGGGCCGGATGGGAGCAAGTCCGCTTGAAGTTGCGAGTATGCAATGATGGCGGGGCCGCCCTCATCGTCTAGCGGCCCAGGACGCCGCCCTTTCAAGGCGGTAGCACGGGTTCGAATCCCGTTGGGGGCACGGTCCGGCTTCGGCCGGAGAGCTAGGTCCTGTGGAGCAGTCGGAGTGCTCGCCGCCCTGTCAAGGCGGAGGTCGCGGGTTCAAGTCCCGTCAGGACCGCCAGCGCTGACGCCGCGCCATCCGCGCGGCGTTCTGCGTATCGGTGCATGTGACCCTGGTCAGCGGCGACCCCGGCGGCCGGGTAGCATGGGCCGAGCACGGCCAGGTAGCTCAGTTGGTACGAGCGTCCGACTGAAAATCGGAAGGTCGGCGGTTCGACCCCGCCCCTGGCCACATAGCCTTTCGCCGGGCTAAGCAGCGCCGACCAGCGGAAACGCCGGTCGGCGTTTTGCTTGGTCGCCGAGGGCCGGTTCGGCCGTCTCCGTCCCGGGTAGGCCCACCCATGCCTGACTGGGCTGGGGCGTCCGCCGCCGGTCGGGCTTGCATCCGGTACGCAGGTACAGGCTTACCGTCGAAGCATGAGCGAACAACACCCCACCACGGGCGGCGCTTGGGTGCCGGACGCGTGCACCCTGCCGACGGCCGAGCGACCGCTGCGGCTCGTCGAGTTCGACAGGTTCTTCCACGCCGCCCTGCGCGGTGTCGACCGGCTGTCGCCGCAGCACCTTCGGCTGCGGCTCGTCGGTACCTCGCAGGCCGAGGACGAGGCGCGGGACCTGACCGCCCGCGAGTCGTCCTGCTGCTCGTTCTTCACCTTCGACCTCTCCCGGCCCGGCCCGGACGCGCTGACGCTGGACGTCCGGGTACCTGCGGCGCACGTCGACGTGCTGGACGGCCTCGCCGGTCGGGCGCGGTCCGCGGCGGGACTGCGATGAGCGCCCTGCGCAGCGGCGAACTCGCCACCGCGGCCGGGGTCAACCCGCAGACGCTGCGCTACTACGAGCGCCGGGGGCTGCTCGCCGCCCCGCGGCGGTCGCCGGGTGGGCATCGGCTCTATCCGTCCGACGCGGTCACCCTGCTGCGGGTCATCAAGACCGCGCAGCGCCTGGGTTTCACCCTCGACGAGGTGGCCGGCCTGCTCGACGCCGGCCGGCACCAGCACGGCCGGCACCAGCACGGCCGGCCCGAAACCGGCCTCCAGGCGCGGGCCAGGTCCAAGCTCGCCGAGGTGGAACAGAAGCTAGCCGATCTGACCGTCATCCGCGACACCCTGCGCGCCGCCGTCGCCGCGGGCTGCGACGACCTGGTCACCTGCGCCGACAGCCCCTGCTGCCCCCTGCCGTTCGCGGAACTCGCCGAGAGGAACGACCGTGCCGACACCTGCTGACCGGATGCGCCGCCTGCTCCCCTCCGGCACGACCGGGCTGGCGGCGACCGCCTGCGCCGCCTGCTGCATCCTGCCGCCGCTGCTGGCCGCCGGGGTGCTCGGTGGTGCCGGCTGGGCCGCCGTCAACCGTTTCCTGCCCGGCGTCGCGGTCGCTTTGGCCGGGCTCGCCGGCCTGTCCTGGTGGTGGGCCGGCAGGCGCCGCCACAGCGCCCGGTGCGCCGGCGGCGGCTGCTCGTGCGATCAGGGTGGCCAGCGCGAGCGGGAGGTGGTCACGCTACGGTCCGACGCATGACGGTAGCCCGCTCGATCCTGCTGTTCCTGCTCGCCGCACTCGCCGAGATCGGGGGCGCGTGGCTGGTGTGGCAGGGCTGGCGGGAGAACCGGGGGCTGCTGTGGATCGCGGCGGGAGTGATCGCGCTCGGGCTCTACGGCTTCGTGGCCACCTTCCAGCCCGACCCCAACTTCGGCCGCATCCTGGCGGCGTACGGCGGCGTCTTCGTCGCCGGTTCGCTGGCCTGGGGAGTTGTCGTCGACCGCTTCCGGCCCGACCGCTACGACCTGATCGGCGCGGTCATCTGCCTCGTCGGCGTCGCCGTCATCATGTACGCCCCGCGCGGCGGCTGACACCGGCAACGGTGGCACCCGACCGGCTCGTCCGACCCGCCGCGCCGACAAGCCTTCCGATCACCGGTCCGCGTCGCGGCGGGCGGCGATGCCACCCTGGATCGCCTCCCACACGCTGCGGCCCGCCTGCCGCAGCGTCTCGCCGGCCTGCTCGGCCAACTGCAGGGCGCTCGGCGGTCCTTCGCCTGGTGCCTCGCCGGCCTCCTCCTTCGGACCGGCGTCGCTCCGGGCGCCCGCCTCGGGCCGCCCGCCCGCACGGCCTTCCTCCGCCGGACCTTCCCCGGGCCGCCCGCCCGCACCGCCCGCCTTCGCGGGAGCCTCCTCAGGCCGCCCGCCCGCACCGCCCGCCTTTGCGGGAGCCTCCTCAGGCTGCCCGCCCGCACGGCCTTCCTCCGCCGAGCCTCCCGGCCCGCCCATCTCCTCGGCCCGCCCGCGTGCCCGCTCGGCGGCGCCGAACTCCCCGCCGCCGCCGGCTCCACTGGCCAGCCCCGTGCCTCGTTCACCCGGCCGGCCCTGGCCACCCCGCTCGCGTCCGCCGCCGGGTCCACCGGCCCCACCGGCACGGCCCTGGCCACGGTCGACCATCGCCCCGACCTGCTGACCCAACTCGTCAGTGGCACCCGTGCGAGGCCTCGCGCGGACGCCCTCCGCCGTCGCGTCGGTGATCCGCTGCGCGGCCACCGACAGCTGCTCGGCCTGCGGCGCCGCCCGGTTCACGTCGTCGATCGAGTTGGTCGTCGTACGGGCCAGCGCCTCGATGATCTGCGGGTTGCGGTCGATGGTGCTGAGGGCCCGGTCGAGGATCTCCACCAGCTTTTCCAGGCGCACCTTCAGCAGCGCCTCGGCGTGCACCCCGGTGATGTCCAACTCGACCCCCTGCAGGTGGACGCGGACGCCGGCGTCCAGTTGCAGGAGGTTGGCCAGCCGGGCGCGCAGGGAGAGGTCGGCGTCCAGGCTGTCGACCGCCAGCCGGATCGAGTCGACCGAGACCTCCGGCACGTCCAGCAGGACGTCCGGCTCGGCGCCTCCGCCGGACCCGGCCGTACCGTGCTCCCGCCGGGCCGGTTCCGCGCTCACCCTCCAGCCCGTCGGCCCGCCACCGGACCGGTCCGGATCCCGTCGCTGCGCGTCCTCGCTCATGCTTCCCGCTCCCGCTCCACCCGGCCCCGCACGGACCGTCGGGCGCGGTTACCCGCTTTGCGCCCGGCCATCCGGACCCGGCACGGTCCATCCGGTCGGGCGGCGGCCCGGGTGGCCGCGGTCCGGTTACGCGAACCACCCGACGGGGGCGCTGACCAGCGTCGATCGTCGGCGGAGCCGCACGATGCGACGGGGCTGTCCGGAACCGGGCAGCCTAGTGAAGCTGCGCACCCGGGCATCAGCCGGTATGGTCCGGGCCTATGGGACAGGAGATGGCCGATCCGGCCGACATCCGGCAGAATCTCGAAAGGTTCTCACTCCTCAGCTCGCTCCTGGTTCCCGCCCCGACCGAACAGGCGTTCGAGCTGTTCACCGGCGCGATGACCGACTGGTGGGTCACCGAGTACACGTGGTCCGGCCCCGGCCTCCTCACCGAGTTGGGCATGGAGCCCCGGGCCGGCGGGATGCTCTACGAGATCGGCCCGTACGGCTTCCGCAGCGACTGGGGCCGGGTGCTCACCTGGGACCCGCCCCGCCGGCTCGTCTTCACCTGGCAGATCGGGCCGGACCGCGCCCCGGTGCCCGATCCGGCCCGGGCCAGCGAGGTGGAGGTGCTGTTCCAGCCCGAGGGGTCGGGACGGACCCGGGTCGAGGTGGAGCACCGGCACTTCGACCGCCACGGCGAGGCCGCGGAGGGTTACCGCCAGGCGCTGACCGCCGGGTGGCACGAGCTGCTCTCCCGCTACGCCAGCGTGGTCGCCAAGCGCGCCGCAGGCTGAGTCACCGGCTGAGTCACTCGCGCCACCGGCTGAGGCGCTCCGACCCGGCGCGGCAGCGCGCTGCGCAGCTCAGCGCCCGAGGCCCACCCGCCAGGAGCGGTTGTCGACACCCCGTCCGCCGAGGTCGGCCCGACGGCCGGCCTCGGCACCGGAACCGAACCCGGTGCCCGCCAGCCGGCGGGGCGCGGCCGTACGCAGTCGCGGGTAGACCTCGGTGAGCCGGCGTTGCACGCGGTCGGACCGGTCGGCGAGGACCAGGGCGACGGACGGCCCGCCCGAGGAGGCCGCCGCGTCCGCCTCCGCCGCGCGCAGCCGCTCCGCGACGACCTGTGCGAAACCGGCCAGCCACGAGCGCCGGAACGCGGCCGGGTGCTCGTCCGACGGCACGGGCGTGCCGGCGAGCCCGTGGGCGGCCTGCACGAGCAGCGAGGTGAAGAGCAGGTCGACGCGCTCCAGGTCGCTCGCGAAACCGAACAGGTGCATCGCGAAGCCGCTGCCCTGTCGCCGGCGGACGCAGCGGCAGCGCAGTGGATCGGCGACGGCCGCGAGCAGCCCGGCCTTGTCCCGGGCGTACGGGGCGACGATCTCGACCACCCGGTCGCCGACCGGATCCGTGGCTGGGTCACGGGCGGCCAGCAGGGCCCGGTCGACGCCGTAGCGGGCGATCAGCTCGGTCGCCTTCGCAGTGAACGCCGCCGACTCGGCCGGCGTGCAGGCCGGGTCCTCGGCCTGAGCCAGCAGCTTGCGGACCTTGCTCAGCATCGCCTCGGACATGCGCACAGGCGTACCACGTGGCGGCCCGGGACCGGGCGGCGGCACGGCTCATCGATCCGTATCATCGTCACGACCCGCAACACCGTCCATTACGGACGGTCATCGACAGCTTTGGAGGCACAGATGTCAGCTCCGGTGACCCGGTTGCTGGCCACGACGGCGGCACTGATCGTGCTCGCCGTCGGGTCCCCCGCACGCGCCACCCCCGCGACGGTCGAAAGCCCGGAGACCGCCGCGACCCCGGCGGCCAACCTCACCGCCCCGCTCGCCACCTGCTACGGCGGCGCCAAGCGCGCCTACTTCGCCACCGGCGGCTGGGGCGGCGACGCCGGCCCCTACCGCACCACCAGCCGTTGCCGGGACATCAACGTCCGCAATGCCAGCGCCTTCGGAACGGACGCCTGCGTGATCTTCGTGGACCGCACCGACCAGTGCAACTACTGGACCTACCTGCCGCCCGGGTCGGGCTGGACGGTGGTGGCCACGAACGTGCGCGACGGAGTCAACTTCCGGGTTCGCTTCGACAACCGCCGCTACGAGTACGGGCCGCTGATCTCGTACCACGCGTTCTGATCCGACCCGCCGTGTGGCACCCGGCCCCCCGACCGGGTGCCGCACGGTTCACCTGGCGCGGCTGCGGAGCGTGGCGACTGTCGACCCGGCCAGGGTCAGCAGGCAGTCGGGCAGCAGCCCGTCGGCCGCCGCGGCGCCGAACAGCGCGGCACCGGTGTCGCCGTCGGAGTTGGCGTACGCGCTGACGAACCGGGCCACCCAGCGGGTGTCGTAGCCCGCCTCGTCGATGCCGGGGAAGTCGAGCGCGCACGTGCCGGCCGCCCCCGGCTCACCCACCATCGTCGCCGCGAGACACCACGCGACCCCGTACGCCCCGGCCAGGCCGGACCGGTCGACGACGGCGTCGAAGGTGCCGCAGACCCCGTCGCCGTCGCCGGCCAGCGCCGAGCGCAGCACCGCCGCGGCGTCGTCGAGCGTCTGCTGTGGTGATTCGGTCACGCAGGGCACGGTAGGACGGCCGGTCAAGCCACCGCCCGGCAGCTACTCTCCGTAATCAACGCGGTCTACCTGCGGATTGAGGTGTAGCCACGGTCCCGCGCGGAAGCCCGGCACGCTAATCTGCCCAGCGGACCTTCGCCGGAGGAAGGACGACCATGTTCATCTCACGCGCCACGCGAGCAGCCACCCTGGCCGCCTGCGCGACGTTCCTGCTCGCCATCAGCGCTTGCGGGACCGACCAGCCCGAGGAGGGTGACACCACCACCCAGGTGCGCCTCTACGGCACGGACGGCAACATGCTCAACTCGTACCCCGCCGAGCTGAAGGAGCGCGCCGGTCTGGTCGACGGGATGAAGGGCACGACGCCGCTGACCCCGCTACCGGAGGACTTCAAGAACCGCCTGCGGTCCATCGACCCCCGCCTGACCGACTACCTCTACGCGTCAGAGACGTACGACGCGGTGTTGATCAGTGCGCTCGCCGCGCAGCTCGCCGGCACCACCGACCCGGCGGCCATCGCGCAGCAGATCGTCGGCGTCACCAACGGCGGCCAGCGCTGCGAGACCGCGGCGACCTGCCTCCAGCTGGCGCGCAACGGGCAGGACATCGAGTACCGCAGCGTCTCGATGACCCGGGCCGGGTTCACCGACGCCGGCGAGCCGTCCACGGCGAGCTACGCCACGCTGCACTTCGACGGGCAGCAGATCAACGACGGCAAGACCGAGTTCGTGGGCGCGGGCACCGAGTCGGCCGCCAGCACCGCGGCGCCCCCCAAGCCGAAGAAGCAGGGCAAGGGCGCGGCCGACCGCAACGACGGCTCCCCGCTGGTGCTGGGCGGCCTGCTGCCGAAGACCGGTGACCTCGCGTTGGCCTACCCGCCGATGGGCGCCGGCGCCGCTCTCGCGCTCAAGGAGGTCAACGCCGCCGGTGGCGTCCTCGGCGACCCGGTCACCTGGGTCGACGGAGACGACGGCACCAACCCGGCGGTCGCCAAGGCCACCGTGGCGAGCCACGTCGCGGCCGGGGTGCACGTCATCATCGGTGCCGGCGGCTCGGGCATCTCCCGGCAGGTGCTCCCCGACGTGGTCGGGGCCGGGCTGATCCTGTTCTCCCCGTCGAACACCGACGCCAGCCTCACCGACCTGGACGACAAGGGTCTGTACTTCCGCACCGCTCCGCCGGACAGCCTGCAGGGCCGGGCGTTGGCCGACGTGATCCTGCGGGACGGTCCGGAGAAGGTCGCGATCGTCGCCCGCAAGGACTCCTACGGCGAGGGCCTGCAGAACATCGTGCGTACCGAGCTGGAGAAGGCCGGCATCGGCGCCGACCGGCTGAAGCTGCTCACGTACGAGCCGCCGGAGGACGCCAAGGCGAAGCCGGTCGACTTCGGTTCCGGCGCTCAGGAGATCAAGACTTTCGGGGCGGACGCCGTCCTGATCATCGGGTTCGGTGAGTCGGCCGCGGTGATCCGCGCCCTCGTCGACGCGGGGGTCGAACTGCGGCGCTGAGCCGAGCGGACGAGGACGGCCGCACCGGGTGCACCGGTGCGGCCGTCGCCGTTTCAGGACCGGCGGCGCCGCTCCAGGAACTCGGTCATCCGCCGGTACTTCTCCTCGTCCTCGAAGAGCACCGCCTGGCTGACCAGATCCAGGTGCGGGTGGGCGCCGGCCGGCGCGTCCACGGCCAGCTTGGTGAGCCGTAGCGCCAGGGCGGAGCCCTTCGCCATCTCGTCGAGCAGGTCGTGCGCCGCCGGCAGCAGCTCCGCCGGCTCGGCGACCACCCGGTTGACCAGGCCGATCCGTGCCGCCTCCTCGGCGTCCACCCGCCGGCCGGTGAAGAGCAGCTCCTTCGCCCGTGCCTCGCCGACGAGGGCCGGCAGCCGGTGGGTGGCGCCGGCACCGGCCAGGATGCCGAGCCGGATCTCGGGCTGCCCGAAGACCGCACGCGCCGTACAGACCCGCAGGTCGCAGGCGTACGCCAGTTCGGCGCCCCCGCCCAGCGCCGGCCCGTCGACGGCCGCCACGGTCGGCATCGGCAGCGCCCGGATCCGGGCGAACACGGCCGAGTTGATCGCGGCGAGCGCGTCCAGCCGCCCGCGCTCGCGGAGCTGCCCGATGTCCGCGCCCCCGGCGAAGACGCCGTCGGCGCCGCCGGTGAGCAGCAGCAGCCGTGGCCGGGCCTCCAGCTGGGCGCACAGCTCGTGCAGCTCGCGGACCAGATCGGCGTCGATGGCGTTGCGCTTCTCGGGTCGGTCCAGCGTCGCCACCACCCGGTCCGCGTGCTCCTCGATCCGCAGCCCGGTCATGCCTTGACCCCGTTCTCCCAGCGGTAGAAGCCCTGGCCGGACTTCTTGCCCAGCCGGCCGTCCGCGACCATCTCGACCAGCAGCGGCGGCGGGGCGAACCGGTCACCGTAGGCGGCCTGGAGCGTGCGCGCGATGTCGAGCCGGACGTCCAGCCCGACCAGGTCGGTCAGCTCCAGCGGCCCGATCGGGTGCCGGTACCCGAGGACCATCGCCTTGTCGATGTCGGCCGGGCTCGCCACGCCGTCGGCGACCATCCGGATCGCCTCCAGGCCGAGCGTCACACCCAGCCGGGAGGTGGCGAAGCCGGGCATGTCGCGTACGACGACGGGGTCCTTGCCCAGCCGGCCGGCGAGCGCGAGGGCCGCGTCGGTGGTCTCCGGTGCGGTGGCCGGGCCGACCACGACCTCGAGCAGCGCCATCGCCCAGACCGGGTTGAAGAAGTGCAGCCCGAGGAACCGGTCGGGCCGGGCCAGCCCGCCGGCCAGTTCGGCGATGGAGATGCTGGAGGTGTTGCTGCCGAGCAGGGTGGGACCCAGCGCCTCGGCCTCCCGCAGCACCGACCGCTTGAGGTCGGCCCGCTCCGGCACGGCCTCCACCACGATCCCCGGGCCCTCGGCGACCTCGGCGAGGGCTCCCCGCAGGGTCACCCGGGCCCGGTTGCTCTCGGCCTGCTCGCTGGTCAGCCGGCCCCGGGCCACGGCCCGGTCCCACAGCTCGCCGAGGCGCGCGGTCGCGGCCCCGCCCCGGGCCCGGTCGACCTCGACCAGGTCCACGGCATACCCGGCGCCGGCCGCCACGTACGCGATCCCGAGGCCCATCGTGCCGGCCCCGACGACGACGAAGTGTTCGCTCATCCCGGGGACCCTAGCGGGTAAGGAAGGGCCCCCTCTTAACGCCTCCGGTAGAGGAAGGGCCCCTTGTTAACACTCCCGGCCGCGCCCGCCCTCGCGCAGCCGCAGGGTCGCCAGGTAGTACGGGGCGTCCCCGTCGTCCACGTCGGCAAGGTGCCAGGGGCTCCCGTGGACCAGCGCGCCCAGTTCCTCGGGGGAGCAGACCAGGTAGTCGAACCAGGGCGTGCCGAGGTCCCGGTAGCGCAGCCGCAGCCGCAACTGCCCGGCGAGGCGTCCCCGACTGCGGTTGCGTTCGTGGTACGCGGTGTGCGCCGGGTCGTTTGTGCCGTACGGGTCGGTGCCGTGCGCGATCACCTGCGCGCCGGGGCGGGCGAGCGCGGCCAGCGCGGCGAGGAATCCGGGTGCCCGCTCACGCCCCTCGATCAACCCGAGGTTGTTGCCGAGCAGCAGGAGGGTGTCGTACCGCCGCCCGTCGGCGACGTGCGCGTCCACGGTCGCGTGCACCAGGTCACGTACGCCCCGGCGGCGGCACACGCCGAGCGCGCCCGGCGAGGTGTCCAGTCCGGTGACCGGCACGCCGCGCTCCTGGAGCAGCAGCGCGATCCGACCCGCACCGACACCGATGTCCAGCGTGTCGCCCCGCACCCGGTCGACGGCGCGGTGGTCGTACGGCTGCCACCGATCGGGCCCGTCCAGGTAGTGCGCCGCCGGGGCGCCGTTGATCAGACCGTCGTCCCGTTCGATGATCTCGATGACCGGCCGGGGCAGCCGGCCACCCGCGAGCGGCCGGGGGCCGACCCCGGTGGCCACCGCGAGCGCGTCGCGCAACATCTCCCCGTACGCGTCGCCGGTGCGCGGCTCGCCGATCATGCCCTCACGGTACGGCCTGGGCCGCCGACCCGCCCACGTCGCGACCGCACCACCGACCGGCGACCCTGCGGCCCCGATCGTCCCTGGTCAGCGACAGGTACGGACGACACGCCCTAACCGCCCACTCAGCCGGCCGCGGCGGTCATATCCTGGGCGACGTGACCACGTTGGACCGGCTGGCCGCGGAGAAGTACATCCTGCTCACGACCTTCCGCAAGGACGGTCGTGCGGTGGCGACGCCGGTCTGGGCGGTCCGCGACGGCGACGCGCTCGCGGTGTGGACCGTGGCGGACTCCGGCAAGGTGAAGCGGATCCGCCGCAGCGGAGACGTGACGGTGGCCCCCTGTGACGTCCGGGGGCGGCCGCACGGCGCGGCGGTGCCCGGCCACGCCACGCTCTCCGACGGTCCGGGAACCCGCCGGGTCCGTGCCCTGATCAAGGAGAAGTACCGGCTGCTCGGGCGGCTCACCCTGCTCGGCAGCCGGCTGCGGCGGGGCGAGCAGGGCACGGTCGGCATCCGGGTGACGCTCAAGGACTGACGGCCCCTGGACATGCGCGAGGGCGGCGGACCGATCGTCCGCCGCCCTCGCACACATCGTCTGTTGGCTGTCGCCCCGGTCAGTCCCCCTGGCGCTGCTGCGGGATCTGCCCCTGCAGCAGGGCCCTGACCTCCGACTCCCGGTATCGACGGTGCCCGCCGAGGGTCCGGATGGCGCTCAGCTTGCCGGCCTTCGCCCACCGGGTCACCGTCTTCGGGTCGACACGGAACATCGACGCCACCTCGGCCGGCGTGAGCAGCGGCTCCGGTTCGTGCGTTCGCGATGCCATGGGTCACTCCTCCACATGTATAGACATCGGCCGGGGTCCCGCCGGCCGACGCGTCTCCCATGGTCCGGCTAGTCCCCGATGTCCGACATGGGCCGAACGGCCGAACGTCCCTAGACGGACGGATGAACCATGCCCGAATTATGCGACTTTTACGCGCCAGAAAGTACCTTATTCGGACTCATGATCACGGTTCGTGATGCGTCAACTACGAACGCGCCTCGCCTTCAGCCGCTATTATGGGCGATTTGCGCTTAGTTGCACCGCTCGAGCAACTGCACCGCCCGCCACCGGGCGACCAGCTTGTCGTACGCCGCGGACGCCTCCTCCGCCTCGCCCCGGGACAGCCCGGCCAGACCGGTCGCCACCAGCTCGGGCGAGTCGTCGGCGGCGAGGGTCTCGTCGGAGAGCAACTCCACCAGTCCCCCGTAGTCCAGTTCGACCACCGACCGGGGATGGAACTCCTCCAGCCAGCGCGCGGCCTCCTCCACGGCCTCGGTGATCGGCGCGGCACCCACCGACTTGCGCAGCACGGCGAGGGCACGCGACGACCGGCGGCGAGCCTTGGAGATCTCGGTGCGGTACCGCAGCGCCCGGCGGCCGGGCTCGGTGACGTGGTGCCGCTCCTCCGGCGCGAAGAGGACGAACCACCGCAGCGGCACACCCCAGGTCGCGACCTGCTCGTGCACCCGCGGGACACCGTGCTCCAGCACGCGCGCCCCACTGCGCCAGTCGTCCACCACCGCCTTCGCCTGCCCCGCCAGGACCGGCGGGACGAAGGCGTCGGCCAGCACCGGAGGTACGCCGTCCCGCGCGCTCAGCGCCGCTTCCGCCACCCGGATCCGCAGGTTCCACGGGCACACCAGCAGCGTGTCGTCCGCCTCCAGGACGTACGCCTCCTCCGGCAGCTCCGGCAGCCGCGTCCACCCCGCGCCGAGGGCCTCGATCACCGAGGTACGCTGCCGGCCCGGCCCCTCGCCCGGGGCGACCGCGCGTCCCTGTTCGACGTAACGGCGCCAGTACGTCTGACGGTCACGGTCGAAGGCGGTCAGCGGTTCGTACACGCGCAGGTATGAAGCGAAGAGCGACGGCACGGCGCGATCCTCCCACGAGTCGGACGCGAAGCCCCGGCGGCACCGCATTCACGTACGCCGCGGGCGGGCGGTCCGGAGGCACCCGGTCCCGCCGTACGGACGCACACGCCGGGGACGGCGGGGCGACGTCGGCCGATACTAGGCTCAGCGGCACCGGCAGCATCCCGCCGGCGTCCACAGGTCCGCGGCCCACAAGGCCGCACACCACACCAGGAGCGAGTCATGGGCGTTTTCGCCACCACCGACGACCCCGGGTCGGCCGGTCACGAACAGGTCGTGTTCTGCCAGGACAAGCAGACCGGCCTCAAGGCGATCATCGGCATCTACTCCACGTCGCTGGGCCCCGCGCTCGGCGGCACCCGGTTCTACCCGTACGAGAGCGAGGAGGCCGCCCTCGCCGACGTGCTCGACCTGTCTCGCGGCATGGCGTACAAGAACGCCCTCGCCGGTCTCGACCTGGGGGGCGGCAAGGCGGTCATCTGGGGTGACCCGGAGCGGATCAAGAGCGAGGCGCTGCTGCGCGCCTACGGCCGCTTCGTGGAGACGCTGCGCGGCCGGTACTACACCGCCTGCGACGTCGGCACCTATGTCGCCGACATGGACGTGATCGCCCGGGAGACCCGGTACGTGACCGGCCGCAGTGTCGAGCACGGTGGCGCCGGCGACTCCTCGATCCTCACCGCCTGGGGTGTGTTCCAGGGCATGCGCGCCGCCGCGGAGCACGTCTGGGGCGCACCGACGCTGCGCGGGCGGCGCGTCGGCGTGGCCGGCCTCGGCAAGGTCGGCAAGTACCTGGTCGGTCACCTCCTCGAGGACGGTGCCGAGGTCGTGGCGACCGACGTCAACCCGAAGGCCCTCGAGTGGGCCCGCACGACCCACCCGCAGGTGACGCTCGTCGAGGACGCCGCCGCGCTCGTCGCCGCCGACATCGACGTGTACGCGCCCTGCGCGCTCGGCGGTGCCCTCAACGACGACACGGTCCCGGCGCTGCGCGCGAAGGTGGTCGCCGGCGCCGCCAACAACCAGCTCGCCCACTCCGGCATCGAGAAGGTGCTCGCCGACCGCGGCATCCTGTACGCGCCCGACTACGTCGTCAACGCCGGTGGGGTGATCCAGGTCGCCGACGAGATCGACGGCTTCAACTTCGAACGGGCCAAGCTGCGGGCGACGAGGATCTACGACACCACGCGGGAGATCCTCCGCCTCGCCGACGCCGAGGGCGTGCCCCCGGCGGTCGCCGCGGACCGGCTGGCCGAGCGGCGGATGGCCGAGGTGGGCCGGCTGCGGACCATCCACCTGCCGTGACCGCGACCCGGGGGCGGGCCGGGTCTGGTTCCGCCCCTGGGCCTCCTCGCCCGGGCAGTGGCCGTTAAGCTGTAGTTCGCGGTGATTCGTCCGGTGTCACGGGCGCTCCCCAGGGTCGGTCCTTACCGGGTACACTGTGTGACGACCGGACCACCGCGACGCGCGGAGCCGGTCGACGGTAACCCGAGGTGCCGAACGACGGCATCCCCATGTACCGTAAGAGCCACGAGAGATGCCTGACGTCATCGGGGCCCGCCTTCGGGCTGCCCCGCATTCTGTGCGAGGGGGTCGAGCCATGGGGCGCGGCCGTGCTAAGGCCAAGCAGACAAAGGTGGCGCGGGAGTTGAAGTACCACTCCCCGAACACCGACCTCGCCGCCTTGCAGCGAGAACTCGGCGGCAGCCGCAAGTCGGACCACGACTTCGACGACGACTACAAAGAGTATGTCGACGACGATGACGAGGACCACGCGGACGACGACCCGGAGTCCTGGGTCCGTCCCACCCGCTGACCCCCGGTCCCATCTGAGCACGCGGTACGACCCGCGTGCTCACGTATGTGCCCGCACGGCAGCGGCGTCCTGACGATCCGACCAGGCCGTGTCCGGAGTCCCGGGCTGGGACTCCGGACACCGACCACCATTCGTGGCCTGCCCGCGCTCAGCGTGGTCGGTTGTTCCAGTTGTAGAACGTCGGGATGTTCTCGAAGTGGTTCCAGGCGCACACCGCGCTGGCCCCGTCGCCGCCCGCCACCTCCGCGCGTAGTCGACGCGCGACCTCGGCCTCGTGGAGCAGCGCGGTCAGGCCGCTACCCGCCGCTCGGACGCGGTCGGCGACCTCCTCCAGGGCGGCACCCGTCGCGCGCTCAGGCTGCCGGTGACCGGTGGTCTCGGGCATGCTCCAACACTCCCTCCAGTAGGCGGATCTTGCTGTTGCGGCAGTGCTCGGTCTCCGTACCGTCAAAACGTCCCAGCTCGAAGTAGCGGTTGGCCGCGTGACCACCGCCACAGAAGCCGAAGTACGGACAGGACGCGCGGCAGGACTCGACACCGGCGAGGAACTCGCCCACCCAGGGCGTCCGCTCGGCGTCGGCGAGGATCTCCCCCAGCGGCGTGACCAGCACGTTGCCGCTGCTGAAGTCGCCGTAGCGGGGGTCGGTGAAACCGGCCAGCTCGGGCGACAGCACGGTCACCGACCCGTCGTGACCAACCGTGGGAATCGGGTCCAGGCGCCGGGGCAGCAGGTCGTCCCCGCTGCCGTCGAGCACCGCCGCGACGTAACGCAACGACCACTCGACCTCGCGCAGGTGGATGCGCGGATCCCGGCGCCAGGCCGCCACCAGTTCCGCCCAGAAGGCGGTCACCGCAGCCGCGTCGTGCCGGTTGGACCGGGTGTTGACCCCCTCGGCCTCCTCGATGTTGATGCCCAGCACGTCCGGGCCGAGGTCGAGGAAGTAGTCGTACAGCTCGCGGGCGAGACCCGGCTCGGGACGGCCGACCACGGCCAGCGCCGAGAACGGCAACCCGTGCCGGCGCAGCGCCTCGACGCCACGCACGATCCGGTCGTACGCCGGACGTCCCGCCCTGGTCACCCGGTCCTCGTTGCGCTCCCGCGGCCCGTCCACGCTGACGCTGACCCGGATCCGGTGCTCGGCGAAGAACCGGCACCAGGCGTCGTCGATGAGCGTCGCGTTGGTCTGGACGTGATGCTCGACCTCCGGACCGAACGGGGCGATCAGAGCGGCGAGATGCTCCCGCCCCGCAGCCAGCGGCTCGCCGCCGTGCCACACCACCGAGAACCGCCCGGACCGCGCCCACGGATTGACCGACGCCGCCACCGCCTCCGCCACCCGCACCGGCATCCGCCGGTCCTTGGCACGGAACGGCAGGTAGCAGTACGCGCAGTCGAGATTGCAGAGGGTGGTGGGCTGCATCACCACGTACGTCGGGACCGTGGCCAGGCCACGCATCCCGTTGATCGACTGTCCCCGTGCAGCCATCGCCCTCCTCTGCCGTGCCTGAGGAGCTGACCAGGCACCAGGCGTGCCCGACAGCGTTGAGGGTGCCCTTCAGGCTAGGCGGCGACGGCCACCCGGGTGAACCCCTGATCAGGTGTCCGTACGATCACCAGAGCGTGATCAACCGCGGGTGTGCTGCCCGATCATCTGGACGTCGCCGGAGCCCTCGATGATCTCGCCCGCCTGCCAGGCGTCGACCCCGCGGCCGGTGAGCGTGGCCAGAGCGCGGTCGGCGTCCTCGGCCGAGACGATGGCGAACATGCCGACGCCCATGTTGAAGGTCGCCTCCATCTCCGCGTCCTCGATGCGGCCCTTGGACTGCACCAGGTCGAAGATCGGCTGCGGCTTCCAGGTGGCCCGGTTGACCACCGCGTCGACGTGCTCGGGCAGGATCCGGACCAGGTTGCCCGGGATGCCGCCGCCGGTGACGTGGGCGAGCGCCCGCACCTCCGCCTCGGCGATCAGCTTGAGGCAGTCCTGCGCGTAGATCTTGGTGGGGGTGAGCAGCTCCTCGCCGAGCGTGCGCTGCCGCCCGAAGTCGTCGATCACCACGTCGAGCCGCATCCGGCCGGCGCCGAGCAGCACGTGCCGGACCAGCGAGTAGCCGTTGGAGTGCAGGCCGGACGAGCGCATGGCGATCACCACGTCGCCGACCTCGACCCGCTCCGAGCTGAGGATCTCGCTCTCCTCGACCACGCCGACGCCGGTGGCGGAGATGTCGTACTCGTCGGGGCGGAGGACGCCCGGGTGCTCGGCGGTCTCGCCGCCCAGCAGCGCGCAGCCGGCGTACCGGCAGCCGTCGGCGATGCCGGCGCCGATCTCGGCGACCTTGTCCGGCACGACCTCGCCGGTGGCGATGTAGTCGAGCAGGAACAGCGGCTCGGCACCGCAGGCGACCAGGTCGTCCACCACCATGGCGACCAGGTCGATGCCGACCGTGTCGTGGATGTCCATCTGCTGGGCGATCACCAGCTTGGTGCCGACACCGTCGGTGGAGGAGGCGAGGATCGGGTTCTTGTACTTCTTCGTGTCCAGCCGGAACAGGCCGGCGAAGCCGCCCAGGTCGCCCATCACCTCCGGCCGCCGGGTCTGCTTCACCTTCGACTTCAGCAGCTCGACCGCGCGGTCACCCGCCTCGATCGAGACCCCGGCGTCCGCGTACGAGACCGAGCGTTTGCGCGCCGGGCGGCCGGTGCCGGCCGTCCAGGGCTGGCGGTCGCCGCCGGCGCCGGTCGGGCTGCTTCCTGCGCCGCTGCGCTCGGACACGTGCGTCACGGTTCTCCCCTTTGGTGGTTCCGGCGCGGGGACCGGCGGTGGCCGGGCCGCGCCCGGTGGTGCTACGGGCGGTGGGTGGTAACCGACGGTTCCAGGTCGGAACGCGACGTCAGGCGCGCCGGGTCGAAACCGTCGTCGCCGCCCGGGTTGGCGACGAGCGGAGGGGTGTGCTGGTCGGAGGCTCCGGCGGTGACACGCCGGCCGACCCCCTCCAGCACGTGCTTGCCGATCAGGTTGGCGGCAGGCAGCTCAATCGGGTACTCGCCGTCGAAGCAGGCCCGGCAGAGCCGGCTCTTCGGCTGCTCGGTGGCCGCGATCAGGCCGGAGAGCGAGACGTACCCCAGTGTGTCGGCACCGATCGACCGCCGGACGCCCTCGTTGTCCAGGCCGTTGGCGAGCAGCTCGGCGCGGGTGGCGAAGTCGATGCCGTAGAAGCACGGCCAGGTGACCGGCGGGGAGGAGATGCGGACGTGCACCTCCAGCGCGCCGGCCTCGCGGAGCATCCGCACGATGGCCCGCTGGGTGTTGCCGCGGACGATGGAGTCGTCGACCACGACCAGGCGCTTGCCCCGCACGTTCTCGCGGAGCGGGTTGAGCTTGAGCCGGATGCCGAGCTGGCGCAGCGTCTGCGACGGCTGGATGAACGTCCGCCCCACGTACGGGTTCTTCACCAGGCCCGCGCCGTAGGTGATGCCGGACTCCGCCGCGAAACCGATCGCGGCCGGCGTGCCGGACTCCGGGACGGGGATCACCAGGTCGGCCTCGACCGGGTGCTCCTTGGCCAGCTGGCGGCCGATCTGCACCCGTGCGGCGTGCACGTTCCGTCCGGCGATGGTGGCGTCCGGACGGGCGATGTAGACGTACTCGAAGAGGCAGCCCTTCGGCTCCGGCGGCGCGAACCGCGCGGAGCGCAGCCCGTCCTCGTCGATGGCGATCAGCTCGCCGGGCTCCACCTCGCGGACGACGCTGGCGCCGACGATGTCGAGGGCGGCGGTCTCGCTGGCGACCACCCAGCCACGCTCCAGCCGGCCGAGCACCAGCGGGCGGACCCCGTGCGGGTCGCGGGCCGCGTACAGCGTCGACTCGTCCATGAAGACGAAGCTGAACGCGCCCCGCAGTCGCGGCAGCACCTCCAGCGCGGCGGCCTCCACCGACAGGTCGGGCCGGCTGGCCAGCAGCATGGTCACCAGGGAGGTGTCGTTGGTGGCGCCGTCGGCGGCCATCCCGCGCTCGGCGACCTCACGCTGCAGCTCGGCGGTGTTGACCAGGTTGCCGTTGTGGGCCAGCGCGATTGTCGTGCCGGACGTCGTCGCGCGGATGGTCGGCTGGGCGTTCTCCCAGGTGGAGGCGCCGGTCGTCGAGTAGCGCGCGTGGCCGATCGCCACGTGCCCGCGCAGGCTCGCCAGGGTCGGCTCGTCGAAGACCTGGGCGACCAGGCCGAGGTCCTTGTAGACCACCACGCCCGAGCCGTCGCTGACCGCGATGCCGGCCGCCTCCTGTCCCCGGTGCTGCAGAGCGTACAGCCCGAAGTACGTCAGGTTGGCGACCTCCTCGCCCGGGGCCCAGACACCGAAGACGCCGCACGCGTCCTGGGGGCCGGGACGTTGGGGATCAAGGTCGTGGCTCAGCCGGCCATCGCCTCGGGGCACCTGCCGCTCCCTCATGCTGGACTGGCCTGGCGGGATCACGGGATCCGCACTCCTCGGCCGGGACCACTGTCGTCGCCTGACAGTGTACGCGAACCCGAGTCGACACAGAAAGTCATGAAATCGCTGCGGAACGTCACGGACTGGCCTGGATGACCGCAGCTAGAGCGGCAGGTGCGCAGAGAGATCCGCCCGGGTCCCGCTGACCCGTACGCGACCCTCCGTGACCGCCTCCGCCCAGTCGAGGCTCCCCGTGGCGACCCGCAGCCAGGTCTCCGGATCCATTTCCACCACGTTCGGTGGGGTGCCCCGGGTGTGTCGAGGACCCGGCACGCACTGAACTGCACCGTAAGGTGGGACACGCACCTCCACCGATCGGCCGGGGGCGCGCTCCACGAGGGCGGTCAACAGGGCACGGACCGCCTCTCGGAACACCGGCCGATCGGGCGTACGCCCCTCGTCGAGCGCCGACAACGCTGCCGCGACCGCGGCGGACTTAACGTGCGGAGAGGACACGACGGGACGATACGACTCGTGCGCGGCCGGTCTCACGCTGGCCCTGGGTCGCGCTGATCCGGTCAGACAAGGCATAGTTGCCGACGGCGTATTCGTACCGTGATGATCCCCGGCCCGGCGACCGCCGGCCGCGGAGGGAAAGCAAGTCCGGAAGGCGGTGGACGTGTCAACACACCGACGTGCCTGGAAGCAGCGGGCCGGTGTGGTCGTGGCGTTGGTGGTCGGCGCCCTGCTCACCGTCCCCGCTACGCCAGCTTTCGCGGCCAGTGTCTCAGTCTCTCCGGGCTCGGTCACCGTGAACGCCGGCAGCGACGCAACGGTCACCGTTCAGGTCACCCCTGGCCCCGACGACGAGAACGCCCAGATCAGCCTCACCGGCCTGCCCTCCGGGGTCTCCTGCTCCGGCGGATGCGGCCAGATCAATTTCAACGGCCAGTCCGGGCAGCCGCGGTCCCAGTTGCTGACCATCAAGGCGAACGACAACGCCGGTGACGCCAACGTCAACGTGACCGTGCGGGTCGAGGCCGATTCCGGCCCCGGCACGGCCAATTTCCAGCTCACTGTCAAGGGCAAGGCGGCGCCGCCGACGCAGGCGCAGACGGTCAAGACGGTCTCCGGCAAGGTCGTCAACCAGACCGACGGGAAGGCCGTGCCGAACGCGGTGGTGATCCTCCAGGACGCCAGCGGCAAGCGGTTCGACGACATCACCGACGACAGCGGCAACTTCCGCTTCAACGGCTCCACCTCGAGCCCGATCGCCCCCGGCCGGTTGGACATCGGCGCGAGCGTGGGCGACGTGCGCGCCTTCAAGAGCTTCAACGCCTCCGCCGGGCAGAGCATCACCGGCCAGCGGATCGCCCTCGCCATCAAGACCGAGGCGACCCCGAGCGCCACCCCGTCCGAGAGCGTCGAGGCGCTGCCCAGCGAGGAGGCGACCGAGGAGGGCACCGAGGAGTCGGTGGACCCGGCCGCTGCCGCCCCCACGAACGCCAGCAACGAGGACTCCGGCGGCATCGGCTCGCTCCTGATCATCCTGCTCGGCGGCCTCCTCGTCGCCGCCGGTGTCGGCACGATCGTGCTGCTGTGGATGCGCCGCAAGGAAAACGGTGACGAGGCCGATGAGGGCGTCGCCCCGGTCACCGCCGCCGCGGGCGCGGTCCCGGCGGCCCGGGGCGCCTACCGGGGAGCGGACGACCACACCCGGGTGGTCAACCCGGCGGGGGTCGCCCCCACGATGGTCGGTGGCTCCGCCATCAGCGACGCCCCGACGATGATGCACCGACCGATGGTGGACGACGTCCCGCCGGACCCGTACGGTGCGCCGCCGCAGGCGTACGGCACGCCCGCCGGCCAGGGCGGCTGGGCCGGCAGCGGGTACGGCGACGAGCCGGCCGGGCCGGGCGCGTACGGCGCCCCGGGCTACGGCAACGCCCCGTCCTCCGGTGGCGGCTACGGCAACGCCCCGTCCTCGGGCGGTGGCTACGGCACCCCGTCCCCGGCCGGCGGCGGCTACGGCGGCAACGACTACGGCGCTCCCGCCGGAGCGACGGCTGGCGCGGGGTACCCGCCCGTCCCCGGCGGCGCTCCCGGCTACGGCGAGCGGTACGACGAGCCGACCGGCCGGTACCAGGGCGAAGCCACGCAGTACCCGGCGCCGGCCGACCCGTACGCGACCGGGACGTACCAGCAGGACGCGGGCTACGGCCAGTCGGAGCCCGCGTCCTACGGCCGAGGCGGCGAGCCGACCGGCGGGTACGACCAGCGCGGCGGGTACGACCAGGGCGGCTACGGCCAGCCGGGCGGCTACGGCCAGGAACCCCCGGCCCAGCGCGGCGGCTACGACGACCGCGGCTACGACCAGGGCGGCTACGGCGGCGGGTACGGCCAGCCGGGCGGCTACGGCCAGCCGGGCGGCTACGGCCAGCCGGGCGGCTACGGCCAGGAACCTCCGGCGCAGCGTGGCGGCTACGACGACCGCGGCTACGACCAGGGCGGCTACGGCGGCGGGTACGGTGACCCGGCCCAGGCCGGCCGGGGCCGACCCGACGGCCCACCACAGGAGCGGGGCGGTCGGCGGCTCGACTGGCTCGACGACTGAGCGAACCCCACGGTTGAGGGGCCGTCCGGACTCGGACGGCCCCTCAGCCGTTCCGGTCCCGGCCCGGTGCGCGCCCGTGCATGATCACGCTGCAACGCAGATGCAGTGGCTTCCCTGCGATGGCGACACCACTTCTTCGTGCTTCGAGCACGATCCCCGGGGAGCGGGCCGTCGTCAGGCCGCCGCGAAGACGCCGTTGCGAAGCACCGGCACCACGTCCGAGACGCCGACCTGCACGGCGATCTCCACGTCGGCGGCGAACCCGCCCTCGGTGAGTTCCCGCCCGGAGACGCTGCCGCGGACCGCGGCCGGTACGTCGGGGGTGCTGGCCAGTGCGGCGAGCGCCATTGCCGCCTCGACGGAGAGTCCACCGGGCACCCCGGAGAGCGCGTCGAGCACGCATGCCGCCCCGAGCTGGTCCTCCACCGACGGTCGCAGCGATCCGTCCGGCCAGCGCTCCCCGGCGGCGACGACCCCGATCGGCGCCGCCGTCGAGCCGTACCCCTGATGGCGGAGCCAGCGCCCGACGGCGCGGGCGTTGCGCAGGCAGGCCGCGACCACCGGCAGCCCGGTGGCGCTGGCGGCGGCGCTGATCGCCGAACCGTTCGGCGACGGCAGGACCAGCTCGGGGACGGCCGGCGCGGCGGTCAAGGCCGCCGGCGACAGCGACCAGGGGTGCTCGGGCGAGGTACGGCGGCGGCCCACCGCGGCGACGGCACCCACCCGGCGGGCGTACTCGGCGGCCTGTTCACCCCACGGGAACGGGTGCACCCGAGTGCCCCGGGAGACCGCGACCTCGACGGCGGTGGTGAACGAGAGGACGTCCACCACCACCACCAGCACCGCGCAGACCCGCCCGAACTCGGCCGCCCCCGCCAGTCCCCACTCGAACCGGGCGCCGGAGCCGGGCTGGGCGTGGACGGCCGCGGTCAACGCCTCAGCGCTTGTCGGGTGCGGAGGGCTGCTCGGAGTCGCCGGATGCCGACCCGGACGGCCCCGCGTCGGTCGTCGCGGCCTGCTCCTCGGCGGTCTCGACCGGCTCAGTGGCGATCACACCGCCCGGCGAGGCGACGTCGCCCGCGCCCGCCGACGGCTCCCCGGCCTCCGCCGGCGACCCCTCAGCCGCCGACCCCTCAGCCGCAGGCTCCTCAGCCGCCGACTCCTCAGCTGCCGGCCCCTCAACCGCTGGCTCCTCGCCTGCGGCTGCCGGCTCGGCGGCCTCGGACACCGGCTCGGGTGCCCCGGTCATCGGGTCGGGGCCGGACGAGGCGATCGGCTCGCTCACGACCTCCGCCGGGTCGAGCGGCTCGGCGTCGGTCTCCGTGGGCAGCGGCACCGCCTCGACCGCGCCGGCCACGCCGGCCGCCGGAGCGTCCACCTCCACCAGCTCCGCGCCGCCGAAGAGACGCGGGAGCGTGGCGCTGTGCACGGCGTGCAGCTCGTCCAGGCCGATGCGGAACTGGCCGTGCACCTCCAGCGCGCCGCCGGCCGAATCGGTGACGCCGATCAGCTCGTACGGCACCCCGCGCTCGGCGGCCAGGCCGGTGAACGCCTTCTCGTGCCCGCGCGGCACCGAAACCAGCACCCGGCCGGCGGACTCGCTGAACAGGAAGACGAACGGCATGGAACCGCCGGCGAACCGCTCGGGCACCGCGATCCGGGCCCCGACACCGCGCCGCAGGCAGGACTCGACCAGAGCCTGGGCGAGACCCCCGTCGGAGAGGTCGTGCGCGGAGCTGACGTGACCGGCCCGGGCGGCCTCCGCCATCAGGTCGGCGATCGCCCGCTCGCGGCCGAGATCGACCTGCGGAGGTACGCCGCCGAGGTGGTCGTGGGTCACCCACGCCCACTCGGAGCCGGACAGCTCCACGTGCGTCTCGCCCAGCAGGTAGATCTGGTCGTGGTCGCCGCCGCGCGGGACGAAGCCCATCGACACCCGGTCGGCCACGTTGTCCAGCACGCCGAGCACACCCACCACCGGCGTCGGGTGGATGGCCGCCGCGCCAGTCTGGTTGTAGAAGCTGACGTTGCCGCCGGTCACCGGAATGCCCAGCTCGGCGCAGCCGTCGGCGAGGCCGCGGACGGCCTCGGCGAACTGCCACATGACGCCCGGGTCCTCCGGCGAGCCGAAGTTGAGGCAGTCGGTGACGGCGATCGGCTTCGCGCCGGTCACGGCCACGTTCCGGTACGCCTCGGCCAGCGCGAGCTTGGCCCCGCTGTACGGGTCGAGGCGGGCGTACCGGCCGTTGCCGTCGACGGAGAGCGCCACGCCCAGGCCGGTGCGCTCGTCGATCCGGATCACCCCGGAGTCCTCCGGCTGGGCGAGCACGGTGTTGCCCAGGACGTACCGGTCGTACTGCTCGGTGACCCAGGTCTTGTCGGCCAGGTTCGGCGAGGCGATCATCCGCAGGACGGTCTCCCGCAGCGCCTCCGGGTCGCTCGGCCGGGGCAGCGTCTCCGCACGGTCGGCCTGGAGCAGGATCAGGTCGGCCGGCTCGCGCATCGGGCGCGCGTACACCGGGCCGTCGTCGACAAGCGAGCCCGGCGGCACGTCGACCACCAGGTGGTCCCGCCAGGTGATGACCAGCCGGCCCGGCCTGCCGTCCGGGGCCGGCGCGGTGACCTCGCCGATCGCGGTGGCCCAGACGCCCCACTTCTCGGCGGTCTTGAGCACGGCCTCCAGCTTGTCCGGCTCGACGATCAGCAGCATCCGCTCCTGGGACTCGCTGGCCAGGATCTCGTGCGGATCCATCGAGGGCTCGCGCAGCGGCACCCGCTCCAGCCAGACCCGCATGCCGGTCCCGGCGGCGGCGGCGGTCTCGGTGAGCGCGCACGTGAGACCGGCTCCGCCGAGGTCCTGGATGCCGGCGACGAGCTGGGCGTCGTACAGCTCCAGGCAGGCCTCGATCAGGAGCTTCTCCATGAACGGGTCGCCGACCTGAACCGACGGGCGGCGCTGCTCGCTGCCCTCGTCGAAGGTGGCGCTGGCCAGCACCGACACACCGCCGATGCCGTCCCGGCCGGTCTTGGCGCCCATCAGCACCACGACGTTGCCCGGGCCGACGGCGGCCTTGTTCTGCAGCCGGTTGACCGGCAGCACGCCGAGGCAGAGCGCGTTGACCAGCGGGTTGCCCTGGTAGCAGGGGTCGAAGACGACCTCACCGCCGATGTTGGGCAGGCCCAGGCAGTTGCCGTACCCGCCGACGCCGGCCACGACGCCGGGCAGCACGCGGGCGGTGTCCGGGTGGTCGGCCGCGCCGAAGCGCAGCGGGTCCATCACCGCGACCGGGCGGGCGCCCATGGCGAGGATGTCCCGGACGATGCCGCCGACGCCGGTCGCCGCGCCCTGGTACGGCTCGACGAAGCTCGGGTGGTTGTGGGACTCGACCTTGAAGGTCACCGCCAGCTCGTCGGAGACCCGGACGACGCCGGCGTTCTCGCCGATGCCGGCGAGCAGCCGGTCGCTCGGCGGGGCCTTCTCGCCGAACTGGCGCAGGTGCACCTTGCTCGACTTGTAGGAGCAGTGCTCGCTCCACATGATCGAGTACATGGCGAGCTCGGCCTGGGTGGGTCGGCGGCCGAGGATCTGCCGGATCCGCTCGTACTCGTCGTCGCGGAGGCCCAGCTCGGCGTACGGCTGGAGTTCACCCGGCGTGCCAGCGGCGCGGGGGACGGTGTCCACGCCGTCGGCCCAGTCCGTGACGACGGCGTCCCGGGCGGGCGCCGCCGGGGCGGCCGGAGCCGGATCCTGGGTGGTCATGACCTCTCCTCGCTGCGCACAGGACCGCCCGTCGGGCGGGTGAGCCGACCGATGATGCCGCGTACGGTCACGCCGGGGACCCCACCAGGTGCTTGAGCACCGAGGTGAAGAAGCCGAGGCCGTCCAGGGAGGGCCCGGTCAGCTCCTCCACCGCGTGCTCGGGGTGCGGCATGATGCCGACCACGTTGCCGGCGGAGTTGGTGACGGCGGCGATATCGCGCTGCGACCCGTTCGGGTTGCCGACGTAGCGGGCGACGACCCGGCCCTCGGCCTCGAGCTGGTCCAGCGTCGCGGCGTCGGCGACGTAGCAGCCCTCGCCGTTCTTGACCGGGATCAGCACCTCCTGGCCGGGCTGGAACGCGTTTGTCCACGCGGTGCCGGCCGACTCGATGCGGAGGACCTGGTCGCGGTTGCGGAAGTGCAGGTGCTGGTTGCGGGTCAACGCACCGGGCAGCAGGTGGGCCTCGCAGAGGATCTGGAAGCCGTTGCAGATGCCGAGCACGGGCAGGCCACCCCGGGCCGCGTCCACGATCGTCTCCATGACCGGGGCGAACCGGGCGATGGCGCCGCAGCGCAGGTAGTCGCCGTAGGAGAAACCGCCGGGCAGGACGACGGCGTCCACCCCGTGCAGCTGCGGGTCACCGTGCCACAGCCGCACCGGCTCGGCGCCGGCGATCCGGACGGCCCGGGCGGCGTCCCCGTCGTCGAGCGAGCCGGGGAACGTCACCACACCGACCCGGGCGGTCACGAGCCGGTGCCCACGGTCTCGTCGGCCTCGACCCGGACGGTGAAGTCCTCGATGACCGGGTTGGCGAGCAGCTTGTCGGCGATCTCCCGGGCTCGGTCCAGGTCCGGTTCACCGGTGAACTCGATCTCGATCCGCCGACCGATCCGGACCGAGGCGACGTCGCTGACGCCGAGCCGGGGCAGCGCGTTTGCGACGGCCTGGCCCTGCGGATCGAGGATCTCGGGCTTGAGCATGACGTCGACGACGACGCGAGGCACTGGGCACTCCTGACTGTGTACGCAGTTGGGTGCCGACCCACTGCTGGGCGAGCGCAGCCAGCCTACCTGGCAGATGCCACGGCGGACGCACCGGCCGCACGCGGTTCAGCCAGTGATCGTCGTCGTCAGCGCGGCGGGCCGGAGACCGTTGCGGGTTCGTTGCGATTCCGATGCGGATCCGTTGCCGTCCGACCCGGTATGCCCGATTCTGCCCCACCGGACGGTACGACCCACATGACATGGACTTCTTTCGATGAAACACTTGTGAACCGCATCGCGGGGCCCTACGGTACATCGTCAGACATCGATAGATGTCCTGGCCGGCGCGCCACCCCCGCCCGCCGGCCGGCAGACCAGACCCGGTGAACCCGGTCCCATCCCCGAAGGAGCCCCATGCGCATCCGATCCCTGGTCGCGGTCTTCGCCACCGCACTGGCCGGCGTGCTCGGCGCCAGCTCCGGCGCCCTCGCCAACCCGACCCCCACGCCGTACATCATCGGCGGCGGCTACGTCTCGTCCGCCCCGTGGGCGGCGGCGGTGTTCAGCAACGGGTCGTTCACCTGCTCCGGCACGATCATCGCCCCGCAGTGGGTGCTCACCGCTCGGCACTGCCTCGGCGGTTCGATGTCCGTCCGGGTCGGCAGCGTCTACCGCTCCTCCGGCGGCGTCACCCGCACGGTGAGTGCCACCTACGGCCGCTACGACCTGGCCCTGATGCGGCTCTCCAGCTCGGTGAGCACCAGCTACGTGACGCTGGCCAGCAGCAACCCGCCGGTCGGCTCGACCAACCAGATCTACGGCTGGGGCATGACCTGCTACAGCGGCTGCTCCGCCTCCAGCCAACTCAAGACCGCGAGCGTCCAGGTGACCAGCAACAACGCCAGCGACGCGTACGGCGGGCAGGCCATCCGCAGCACCCGGATCAACGGGAACGCGTGGCGGGGCGACTCGGGCGGCCCGCAGTTCTACAACGGCCGCCAGGTCGGTGTCGCCTCCACCGCCGACGGCTACAACATCCAGAACTACGGCAGTGTGGCCTACAACCGGGCCTGGATCACCTCGGTGGCCGGTGTCTGACGGTTAGCGCCTCGGGCGGCGCGGATGGTCGGCGGAGCGCCGGCCGTCCGCGCCGCGCCGTTTTTCAGCATCCGACCAGGTGAACAAGCCTCACGATGGGCCCCACGATCGGCTGACAGCATCGGAACCGTGCTGGTCGTGACGACGGATCAACTTCCCGGCTACGAGGTCCGCCAGATCCTCGGCGAGGTGGTCTCCTCGATGGCCAGGACGCGGAACCCGTACCGCGAGGGCGTGAAGAACCTGCGCGGCGGCGCGTACGACCCGATGGCGCCGGACAACCTCACCCGCTGGCGTACCGACTCGGTGGCCCGGCTCGGCGAGGAGGCCCGCCGGCTCGGCGCGAACGCGGTGATCGGCATGCGCTTCGACAGCCGCGACTGCGGCGAGATGTGGATGGAGATCTGCGCGTACGGCACAGCGGTGATCGTCGTACCCAAGGTCCCCGACGTCATGCCCCCGGACCAGCCCCTGGTCGCGGCCGAGACCGCCCACGAGGGCGAGTTCGCGGAGGAACCCGGCGGCATCGCCGAACCGGCGAGCGCCCCCAACCTTCGCACCGCCGCCGAAACCCCCACCCGCGACTCCTGACCATCCGCCCACCCCGCGCCCCATCCCGTTGATCATGAAGTTGTAGCGGCACGACACGGCGTGTCGCCGCGACAACTTCATGATCAACGCGCGGAGGCCGGGGGGTGGTGGTCAGAGGATGGGGGGTGGGGTGTAGGTGGCGGCCTGCGGGTGGGCGGCGACCACCGTGGCTACCCGGGTGGCCACGGCCGCCACCTGGGCGGGGGCGGCACCGGTGAAGGCGGTGCGGTCGGCGACCAGATCGTCGATCTCGGCTCGGCTCAGCCCCAGACGGCCGTCCGCCGCCAGGCGGTCGAAGAGGTCGTTCTCGGGGGCACCCTTCTCGCGCATCGCCAGGGCCACCGCCACCGCGTGCTCCTTGATCACCTCGTGGGCGACCTCGCGACCCACACCGCGCCGGACCGCCGCGACCAGGATCTTGGTAGTGGCCAGGAACGGCAGGAACCGCTCCAGCTCCCGGTTGATCACCGCCGGGTACGCACCGAACTCGTCGAGCACGGTGAGGAACGTCTGGAACAGGCCGTCGGCGGCGAAGAACGCGTCCGGCAGGGCCACCCGGCGGACCACCGAGCAGGACACGTCGCCCTCGTTCCACTGGTCGCCGGCCAACTCGCCGACCATCGACAGGTAGCCCCGGATGATCACGGCGAAACCGTTCACCCGCTCCGACGAGCGGGTGTTCATCTTGTGCGGCATCGCGCTGGACCCGACCTGACCCGGCTTGAAGCCCTCGGTCGCCAGCTCCTGGCCCACCATCAGGCGGATCGTGGTGGCCAGCGACGACGGCCCGGCCGCCACCTGCGCCAGCGCCGAGAGCACGTCGAAGTCGAGGGAGCGCGGATAGACCTGCCCGACGCTGTCCAGCACCCGGCGGAAGCCGAGGTGCCCGGCGACCCGCCGCTCCAGCTCGGCCACCCGGTCGGCGTCGCCGTCGAAGAGGTCGAGCTGGTCCGCGGCGGTGCCCACCGGGCCCTTGATCCCCCGCAGCGGATACCGGCCGATCAGGTCGTCCAGCCGCTCGTACGCGATCAACAACTCCTCGGCGGCCGACGCGAAGCGCTTGCCCAGCGTGGTGGCCTGCGCCGCGACGTTGTGCGAACGACCCGTCAGGACCAGATCGGAGTGCTCGACGGCGAGCCGGGCCAGCCGGGCCAGGGTGGCGACCACCCGGTCGCGGATCAGCTCCAGCGACGCCCGCACCTGGAGCTGCTCGACGTTCTCCGTGAGGTCCCGGGAGGTCATCCCCTTGTGCACGTGCTCGTGCCCGGCCAGCGCGCTGAACTCCTCGATCCGGGCCTTCACGTCGTGCCGGGTGACCCGCTCACGCTCCGCGATCGAGGCCAGGTCGACCTGGTCGAGCACCCGCTCGTACGCCTCGACCACCCCGTCCGGCACGGCCACGCCGAGGTCCCGCTGGGCCTTGAGTACGGCCAGCCAGAGCCGCCGCTCCATCCGGATCTTCTCCTCCGGGGACCAGAGGGCGACCAGTTCCGGCGAGGCGTACCGGTTGGCGAGCACGTTCGGGATCGTCGTCACCTCGCCATTCTCGGACACCGGCCGGCGTCCCCGGCACCGCCCCCGGCGTCGGCCGGGCTGCCTCACACCTCCGGAATGTCGTGCACGGTCGCACTCACCACGAGCGTCTTCGTCTGCTTGCCCTGAGCGTTGCGCACGGTCAGCAGGTACGTGTGCTTCTGGACGTCGCCCCCGGCGCCGGAGCAGGGGAAGTTCAACGTCTCGCTGCCGGTCGGCGGATAGTTGTCGGCGTAGACGCCGGGACCGTCGATCGAGAGCGCGACGTAGTCGACGTTGCTGGCCTTCCACTCCAGGACGACCGGCGTGCCCGCGATCGGGTTCGCCGTGGTGCCGGCCGGGCAGGACGGCTTCTGGGCGACCCGGAAGTAGGCGATGGACGGGCCGGTGCTGGTGCCCGACTTCCCACCGCTGCTGCCGGTGCCGCCACCGGTCGACCCACCGCCCGTCGATCCGCCGCCGGTCGGACCGCTGCCGGGCTCGACGGCCGCGGTGGTCGCCGGAGCCGGAGCGGCGGACCCCGCCGTCGCGTCGCCGGGTGCCCCGGTGACCTCGGTGGCGGCGGTGGCCTCCGTGGACGTCGTGCCGCCGGAGCCGCAGCCGGTGACCGCCAGCACGGCGGCCAGGGCGACGACGGTGGTGCGGAGCAGGACCTGATCTGACATGACCACTCCCCTCACGGGTGCCGCCGCCAGCGCTCACCGGCGGGCTGGCGTCCACGGTAGGCACGACCGGCAACACCCGCCCCGGATGATCTCCATCCTGAGTCGACTGTCAGGATCGGACGATGACGTCCAGACTTACCGGGAAGGTCGCCCTGGTGACCGGCGGGAGCCGCGGTATCGGTGCCGCCGTCGTACGCCGACTGGCCGAGGACGGCGCCCACGTCGCGTTCACCTACCGCGCCGCCGAGGACGAGGCGAAGGCCGTCGTGGCCGACATCGAGTCGTACGGCCGCACCGGCCTGGCGATCCGCGCGGACAGTGCCGACGCGGCGGCGGCGGTCGACGCCGTCGAGCGGACCGTCGCCCGGTTGGGCCGGCTGGACATCCTCGTCAACAACGCCGGGGTGTTCGCCGGCGGGCGGATCGAGGAGGTCGGCCTCGACCTCCTCGACCGCGCCGTCGCGGTGAACGTCCGCGGGGTGTACCTGGTGACCCAGGCCGCGGTGCGCCACCTGCGGGACGGCGGGCGGATCGTCAACATCGGCAGCAGCTTCGCCAGCCGCGTCCCGGCGCCCGGGGTGAGCGCGTACGCCATGACCAAGAGTGCGGTGAACGGTCTGACCCGAGCCCTCGCCCGGGAACTCGGCCCGCGCGGCATCACCGTCAACCTGATCCTGCCGGGTTCGACGGACACCGACATGAACCCGGCGGACAGCGCGGGCGCCGACGCGCAGCGGTCGCACATCGCCCTCGGCCGGTACGCGACGCCCGCCGACGTGGCGGCGATGGTCAGCCACCTGGTCGGCGAGGGCGCGCGGCACATCACCGGCGCGTCGATCGCCGTCGACGGCGGCTCGACCGCCTGACCGGCGGCGGAAATTGTCGCTGCCGCGAGTTCGGGGCGGACAGAACGCGGCCGATACGTCATGATCAGAGGTCTCCGGCCAGTTCGGCCGCCTCCATCCTCTTCGCTTGAGAGACACCGCATGCGCAGATCCCGCCTCGTCGGGCTCGCGGCGGTCGCGATGATCAGCGGCACCCTGCTGTCGCCCGCGACCCCCGCCCACGCCGACGGCACCAGGCTCTACGTCAACAACATCGACCCCGAGGCCTGCTCCGACACCGAGGGCGGCAGCCTGGAGCTGCCCTTCTGCACCATCGGAGCGGCCGCCGCCAAAGCCGGCCCCGGTCAGACCATCCAGGTGTCGGGCGGGCCGTACGCGGAACGGGTCGACGTCCCCGTCTCCGGCACGGCGGACCGGCCGATCACCATCGATGGGTGGGCGTCCGCGAGCGGCCCCCGCACCCTGCTCCAGGGGCCGACCGCGGGCTTCGTCATCCGCGGCCAGCGCCACGTCACCATTCAGGGCTTCCAGGTGTACGGGGAACTCGAGGCACCCGCGGTGGACCTGCATCAAGCCAGCGGGGTCGCCGTCAACGGGCTGATGGTGAGAGCGACGGCGGCTTCGACTCAGCCGGCGTTTCGCCTGTCCGCAGTTACCGGATTCACCGGCGAGCATGTCATCGCCTCCGGGCCGGGACTCGCCAACGGCCTGTCTCTGGATTCGGCAAGCAGCGGGGTGACCATCACGTCGGCCATCTTCACCAACCGGAATACCGAGGCCGGGGAAGGCGTCGGCATCGACGTCGCCTCCTCCGACACCCGGATTCTCGAGACTCTCGTGTCCGGGTTCCGCGGGGCGGGCATCGCCGTCCGCTCAGGTGCGGTCCACACGGTGATCGCCAACAGCCAGATCGACGAGGGCTACGGCGACGGCATCCAGATCCGAGGTGCGACCGGCACCGCCCTCAGCAACAACAGGGTGGAGAAGCGCTGCGGCAACGGCGTCCGCGTCGACGGCCCGTCAGAACGCATCTCCGTGCAGAACAATCTCGTCCTGCGTAACGGGTACGGCGGCCCGGGCGCCACGAGTCTCTGCGAGTCCGCTCCCACTGACGGAGTGGAGATCGGGGTGTACGGCGAGTCGCGCGGAAAGGCCGTGGTCGACTACAACAACACGGCCAACTCGCAGAGGGGCTACGCCTGGGGCGCACCGATGACCCTGGAGCAGTTCCGGGCCGCGTCCGGGCAGGCCGCCCACGACATCCGCGAGACGACCACGTTCGGCCGCATCGACTCGGCCAACTCGGCGGCACCGGGCTTCCCGGCCAGGGATTTCGACGGGCGCGGCCGCGGGGACGACCCGTCGCGGGCCAACCTCGGTGCCGGTCCGGTCCCCTGGGCCGACCGCGGCCCCTGGGAGACCCTCGCCCAACCGACCGTGGTCGCCTCCTTCAAGCATGAACCGGGCACCGGTTGGGTCACCGTCGACGCCTCGTCCACCGCGCCGGGCTTCAGTCCGGTCGCGTCGTACCGGTTCGACTTCGGTGACGGCACGGTCGTGACCCAGGCCGGGCCGGTGGCCCGGCACCAGTACCGCACGCACGGGACGCGCACCGTGAGCATCCAGGCCACCCTGGTGGACACCATGACGGGCAGCAGGGCGTACCAGGTCAGCTTCCTGCCGCGCGCCGGAACGATCGGTCTCCTGTCACCGGCCCACCACCGCTACGTCGGCGTCGGCCGCCCGTCGAAGCCGGGCGCCGCCCTCCACGCCGATCACCCGACCCTGACCACCGCGCAGGCGTTCGACCTGGTGAACGTGGGCACCGGCCAGGTGGCCCTGCTCTCGCACGCCACCGGCGGCTACCTGACCCTGGAGCACGACGGCGGTTACGTGGTGACGGGTCGCGCCGCGGCCGTCGGTCCCAACGAGACGTTCGCCATGACCCGTTACTCCGACGGCAGCTTCAGCCTGAAGGCGTCCACCGGCCGGTACGTCAGCACGTACGGCTCCGGCGGGCCCCTGATCCCGGAAGCGAGCCAGGTCGGGCTGACGGAGAAGTTCCACCGGGTGAACCTCGCCGACGCCGGTAGGAGCCTGCGGCCGGCGATCCGCAAGCAGTACGTGACCGCGGACACCGCCGCCGCGAAGCCGCTGACCGCCAGCGGCACCACGCTCGGCAGGAACCAGCGGTTCGACGTCGTCGACCTCGGCAGCGGCAAGGTCGCCCTGTTCGCGCACGCCAACAACCGTTTCGTCTGGACCCCGAACAACGGTTCGCTGCCCTTGATCAACAGCACCGGCGCGGTCGGCCCGACGGCGACGTTCACGCTGGTCCGCAACACCGACGGCACGGTCAGCCTCAAGGCCGCCGCCAACAACCGGTACGTCACGGTGGGCACCAGCACCACCACGCCGCTGACCGCCAGCCGTACCTCGATCGGCCTCACCGAGCGTTTCCTGCTGCGCTGACCCACCACGCTCGGCGCCCGTCACGAACACTCGTGGCGGGCGCCGAGCGTGTCTGATCGCGGCGCCATAGCCACCACGGCATGGCCGGATGGCGAAGCGGCGCGCGAGCCGGGACGTTTCCCGCGTCATCCCGTTCGACTAGGAATCCAGCCGCTGGCGGTAATGCAGCTCGTGCAGGTGACTACCCTTGACCAGGACGGACGCCTCAACAGGCCGGCCATCCACCGAGCAGATCACACGGACCTGCCGGAGCACGGGTACGTACGGTGGCAAGGACAGCGTCTCGACCTCCTCCGTCGTCGGCATCCGCGCAGAGATTCGATCGCGCATCTCCTGTGGCGGGTAGCCAAGTTCTGCCAGCACTCGCGGCGCTCCACTACGGATCTTGCGTCGCTCCGCCAGCTCAGTGCCGCGAGCAATGCTGGCCGGGTAATACGACCAGGACAGCTCGACCGGCTCGCCGTCGTGCAGGAGCAGCCGATGCCGCAGTACCGTTCGGTCGTTGTCGGCCAGATCTAGGCTCTCCGCCACCTCGATCGGCGGTACGACCTCCCGGACGGCGATGAGCCGATAGGCATAGCCGGCGACCGAGGGGGCAAGGTACGGAACCGCCTCCACTGCCTGCGGTCGCCGGTCCCGGACATAGACACCCTTGCCAACCGCGCTGTGCACGGATCCCTCCGCCTTCAGCGAGGCGAGTGCGCGCTGCACTGTTGCAGTGGCGGCGGAGTACTGCGTCACCAGTATCGGGATCGACGGCAGTTGGGACCCTGGGGCGAGATCTCCGGACATGATGCGTGCGCGGAGGTCGGCCGCGATCTGCTCATGGCGCGGGCGGCCGTCGGTTCCGCTCGCCATGTCAGGTGCTCCGCTCTGTCAGTCGACCAACAATTCGTATCGCAGGCGCCGCCCCCACGGCACCATAGTCATGACGCTCACCTCGACCGGGCACCCTTGGTCCGTGCTCGACACGCGGGTGAGGCCCAACACCCACTCTCGATCGCTCAGGTCGAGCAGACGGCGCTCGGCGTCGTCGGGCTGGCGCGTGTACACGTCCTCCATGATCCGTCTCGGACGATAGCCCAATTCCGCGAGAAGGCTGACCACACCTCCGCGGATCTTGCCTGGCTCGGCAAGGGCGGTGTTCCGGGCGATCGACACCGGATAGTACGAGTAAGTCAGTTCGACCGGCCGATCATCCAACAACATCAACCGTTGTCGGGCAACCACCGGCTCGTCGTCCTCGATGCCCAGAGCTTGTGCAACGTGCGCAGCGGGCATCAACTCACCGACCCTCAGGAGGCGCTGAGTGCCGACACCGCCCTGCTGTGCGGCCTCCTCAGCCCAGGCATCCCCTTGCCCCTCAGACCGAGGCAGGACATAGGGCGTCGAGACGCTGAGCCACTCAGTTGCGCTCATCTTCTCTCCCACTGATCGTCGGCCTGGCACCCGCCGAACCATTCACGACAGCCTTGATGCCTTACTGATATCGCAGTAAGGTTACCTCGGAACACGAAAGCGGACCGGAGTGGGGTTGGTTTGGCGGCCTCCCACTCCGGTCCGGACGAGTCGAGGGAGCAGCCACGCTAGACCACGCCCGGGGATCGACTCTTCTCCTGTCTACCACCGTCCGCGCGTCAGCGCGTACCCGGTGATGGGCGTGGCGCGTCCGGCCGTGACCGTTCCCGACCAACCCGGTGCCGCGCCGACCTGCCCGGCACCGGCCCGTGACGGGGCGGGCGTACGTCCGCGTCCGGCACCCGACCGCGACCGCGATGCCCCCGCGGCGCGGCCCGGTGCGTGCCGTGCGCCCGCCCTCAACCGACAGGAGTGGGAGATGGGCGTCTACCGATCGAGCGTGTCCTGGCACCGCGAGGAGGCGGAGGCCGAGGCGGCGCGCGAGATCCTGGCCAGCCACGTGCCCGACCGGGATACCGGCCTCTGTGTGATCTGCCTGCGTCCCGGGCCGTGCACGCCGGCCAACGCGGCGGCCAACCGCCTGGTCGACCTCGGTCGACCGGTGCTGCCGGCCATCGAGCCGAGACAGCGGCGCACCGGCCTACGCGGCTGGTTCGCCCCGAGGCGGACGGACCGATCCAGCCCGGAATCGCCGCCCCGACGGTTGCCGCCGCGCCGGGCGCCACTGCTCACGTACGCCTGGATCGTCCGGCTCGGGGCGGCCCGCGCTGGCGGGGTCACCCCGTGACCGGGGCACTGCCGTTCGCCGTGGGCGATGTGGTTGACCTGGCCGAGCAGCACTACTGCTACGGCCTGGGCAAGCTCACGTTGCGGATCGTGGAGCTGGGCCGCCGGGAGCAGCACAGCGACGGGCTCTGGATCCACCTACGCGGTGTCGACCTCGGCGACCCACGCGGGCCACGCCAGCGCCGGGTGCTGGCCCGCATAGACGCCGTACGCCCGGCAGCCGTGCAACGACCCGCCGCGCACCTACCCGCCCGGCCCAGTTGGACCTGCACCGGTTGCGGGCAGGCGTGGCCGTGCCCCGACCGCCGCCGGCGGCTACTGGAGCGGTACGCCATCGAACGCATCACCCTGCACGTCTACCTCGGCACCCAACTGGCCGAAGCAGCCTCGGACCTGCGCCAGGTGCCGCCGGCCTTGCTCTACGAGCGGTTCCTCGGCTGGCTGCCCGACCGCCGAGGCTTCTCCGAAGCTGCCGGCGGGCCGACCGGAGGGTAGGTAGCTGTCGCTGCTGGCGCGGAAGATCGCGAAGCCCAGGTGTGCAGCGATTCGTTCGCGACATCACCTCCAAAGGGCCCCAGGTGCGTTGTGCTCCTCACCCGCTCCGGGAAGCGGTGCAGAGCGGTGCAGCCCAGTGCCGGCGGTCAGCGCTCCAGGATCGCGGTCACGCCCTGGCCGCCGGCGGCGCAGATCGAGATGAGCCCACGCCCGCTGCCCTTCTCGGCGAGCAGCTTGGCGAGCGTCGCCACGATCCGCCCGCCGGTCGCCGCGAAGGGGTGGCCGGCGGCGAGCGACGAGCCGTTGACGTTCAGCTTGTCCCGGTCGATCGCGCCGAGCGGAGCGTCCAGCCCGAGCCGGTCCTTGCAGAACTCCGGCGACTCCCAGGCGGCGAGTGTCGCCAGCACCTGCGAGGCGAACGCCTCGTGGATCTCGTAGAAGTCGAAGTCCTGGAGGGTCAGGCCGGCGCGGGCCAGCATCCTCGGCACCGCGTACGCGGGGGCCATGAGCAGCCCCTCGTCGCCGTGCACGAAGTCCACCGCGGCGGCCTCCGACCAGGTGAACCAGGCCTGCACGGGCAGGTTGTGCTCCCGGGCCCACTCCTCGCTGGCCAGCAGCACGGTGGAGGCGCCGTCGGTCAGCGGTGAGGAGTTGCCGGCGGTCATGGTGGCCTGGTCGGCGTCCGGCCCCTTCGTCCCGAAGACCGGCTTCAGGCCGCCGAGCTTCTCCAGGGTGGTGTCCGGCCGCAGGTTCTGGTCCCGGGTCAGGCCGAGGTACGGCGTCAGCAGGTCGTCGAAGAAACCGCGCTCGTACGCGGCGGCCAGCCGCTGGTGCGAGCGGAGCGCCAACTCGTCCTGCGCCCGCCGGTCGACCTGCCACCGGAGGGCGGTGCGGGCGGCGTGCTCGCCCATGGACAGGCCGGTCCGTGGTTCCGCGTTGCGCGGGATGTCCGGCCGGAACGGCTGCGTCGGGCGCAGCCGCGCCGCGATCCTCAGCCGCTCGCCGAGCGTCCGGGCGCTGTTCAGCTTGAGCAGCGTGCGGCGCATCTCCTCGTTGACGGCGAGCGGCGCGTCCGAGGTGGTGTCGACGCCGCCGGCGATGCCGACGTCGATCTGACCGAGGGCGATCTTGTTGGCGACGAGGATTGCCGCCTCCAGGCCCGTGCCGCAGGCCTGCTGGATGTCGTACGCGGGGGTGTGCGGGTCGAGCTTCGAGCCGAGCACCACCTCGCGGGTCAGGTTGAAGTCCCGCGAGTGCTTCAGCACCGCCCCGGCCACCACCTCACCGACCCGCCGGCCGGCCAGGCCGTGCCGGGCGACCAGCCCGTCCAGCGCCGCGCCGAGCATGTCCGCGTTGGACGCCTCGGCGTAGCGCGAGTTGGAGCGGGCGAAGGGTATGCGGTTGCCGCCGATGACCGCTACCCGCCGGATGTTCTGCACGATCCCGCCTCCTCGAAAGGCTTGCCCTCAACCTACTCGCCAGTAGGCTACGCCTATGACCGACAGGTACGCGAGCTTCGTCCAGACAGGGGCCGGCCGCGCGCTGGTCAAGCGCCTCGGGCTGCCCGACCCTCCGCGACTGCGCCGGCACCGCCCCGGCGACCCCCTCGTACCCGGGCCCGTCCTGCTCGGCGCCGCCGCGGGTGGCCGCCTCGCCGGGCCGGTCGGCAAGATCCTGACCGCCGCCGGGGTCGAGCTGCGCGACCCGGCCGCCGGCACCGACGGCACGGCGCGCTTCGGTGCCCTGGTGTACGACGCGACCGGCATCACCGACTCGACCGGGCTGCGCCAGCTCTACGACTTCTTCCACCCGCACGCCCGGTCGGTGCTGCCCAGCGGCCGGGTGATCGTGCTCGGCACCCCGCCCGCCGAGTGCCCGTCGCCCCGCGAGGCCACCGCCCAGCGCGCCCTCGAAGGGCTGACCCGCAGCATCGGCAAGGAGTTCGGCCGGGGCGTCACCGCCCAGCTCGTCCAGGTCACCACCGACGGCGACGAGGGCACGACCACCAGCCTGGAGGCCACCCTCCGGTTCCTGCTCTCCGGGCGGTCCGCGTACGTCTCGGGTCAGGTGATCCGGGTCGGCGCGGGGCGCGCGGAGCCGCCCGCGGACTGGGACCGACCGCTGGACGGACAGATCGTCCTGGTGACCGGCGCGGCGCGCGGAATCGGCGCGGCGCTGGCGCGGGTCCTCGCCCGCGACGGCGCCCAGGTCGTGGCCCTGGACATCCCGGCCGCCGGTGACGAGCTGGCCCGGGTCGCGAACGAGATCGGTGCGACCGCCGTCCAGCTCGACCTGACCGCCCCGGACGCGCCGGCCCGGCTGGCCGAGCACCTGGCCACGCGGCACGGCCGGGTCGACGTCGTCGTGCACAACGCGGGCATCACCCGGGACAAGACGCTCGGGCGGATGGACGCCGACCGGTGGGACGCCGTGCTCGACGTCAACCTGTCCAGCCAGGAGCGGATCAACGACGTGCTGCTGGAGCGGGAGCTGATCCCCGCCGGCGGGCGCCTCGTCTCGGTCTCCTCCATCGCGGGGATCGCCGGCAACCGAGGGCAGACGAACTACGCCACCAGCAAGGCGGGTGTGATCGGTCTGGTCCAGTCGCTCGCCCCGGCGCTGCGGGACCGCCACGTCAGCGTCAACGCGGTCGCGCCCGGGTTCATCGAGACCCGGCTGACCGCCCGGATCCCGCTCATGCTCCGCGAGGCCGGCCGGCGGATGAACAGCATGGCCCAGGGCGGGCTGCCGGTCGACGTCGCCGAGACGATCGGCTGGCTCGCCTGGCCGGCGACCGGCGCGGTGAGCGGCAACATCGTCCGGGTCTGCGGCCAGAGCCTGCTGGGGGCGTGATGGTGGAGAGCAGCAGGGAACCGGCCACGTCGGTCACCCGGAACCGCATCCAGCTGCCGCAGGTGCCGGCGGCGGGCGCGCTGTACCGCCGGGCGCTGCTCGGTGCGCTGCCCGGACTCGGCGGCCGGCGCCCCGCCCACCCGCCGGCCGTCGAGCTGTGCGTCGACGGAGTCACCGTCGACCGCTCGCACCTCGCCGCGTACGACCGGGTCTGCGGGTTCCGGCTCACCGACCGGCTGCCGGCGACGTTCCCGCACATCATGGGCTTCCCGCTCGCGCTGCGCCTGATGACGACCCCGGACTTCCCGATCCCGCTCACCGGCGTGGTGCACGTCGGTAACCGGATCACCGTCCACCGGCCGATCGGCGCCGACGAGACACTCGACTTCACCACGTACGCGGAGAACCTGCGCCCGCACGACCGGGGCCGGCAGATCGACGTGGTGCTGATCGGCGCGGTCGGCGGGGAGGAGGTCTGGCGCGGCGTGTCCACGTACCTCGGCCGGGAGCGCACGCCCGGCGGGGGCGAGCGGCGCGACCGGGGCGAGCGACCTCCGGCGCCGGCCGCCTCCGCGCACTGGCGGGTCGAACCGGCTGTCGGTCCGGCCTACGCGCGGGTCTCCGGCGACCACAACCCGATCCACACCTCTCGCCTCGGGGCGCGACTGTTCGGGTTCCGGCGCCCGATCGCGCACGGCATGTGGAGCAAGGCCCGGTGCCTGGGAGCACTGGAGAACCGGCTGCCGGACGCGTACCACGTCGACGTGGCGTTCAAGCTGCCGTTGCCGCTGCCCAGCACGGTCAGCTTCAGCAGCACCCCGGCCGGCGACTTCGCCCTGCACGACTCGCGCGGCCGCCCCCACCTCCAGGGCACGGTCACGGAGGAAGGAAGGGCCCCTTCTTAACGCCTTTTGTATAGGAAGGGCCCCCTGTTAACACCTCGGCCCAAGAGCATGAGGGCATGGAGTCCGCGCTCGACCTGCTCCGGCAGTTGGTCACCTCGCCCCTGGTGTACCTGCTGCTGTTCGCGCTCACCGCAGCCGACGCGATCTTCCCCGTGGTGCCCGGTGAGGTGGCGGTGATCACCGCGGCGGTGCTCGCCATGAGCGGCGAGCCGGACCTGGTCGCGGTGACCGCCTCCGCCGCGCTCGGTGCCGTCGCCGGGGACCACGCCTCCTACGCCATCGGGCGCGGTGGCGGCGCCCGCCGGCTGACCCGCCTGCCGGAGGAGAGCAGACGGCGGGCCAGCTCGGAGTGGGCCCGCCGGGCGGTGTGCCGGCACGGCGGCCTGATCCTCACCACCGCCCGGTACCTCCCGGGCGGCCGGACGGCCGTCACGCTGACCATGGGCGCGCTGCGCTACCCGCCCCGGTGGTTCCTGCTCTACGACGCGGTCGCGGGGCTGAGCTGGGCGCTCTACTGCGTCCTGCTGGGCTACTTCGGCGGGCTGGCCTTCCAGGAGGATCCGCTCCGGGCCGTACTGGCCGGGCTGGGCCTGTCGGTGGTGGTCACGCTGCTGATCGAGGCGGTCCGCCGGGTCCGGCGGCGGGTCGCGGCCCGTCGGTGAGTTTCGCTGTTAACAGGGGGCCCTTCCTCTACCGCAGGCGTTAAGAAGGGGCCCTTCCTTACGTCGAGGGCGGGCGCCAGGTGGTGCCGCGCAGGAGTTGGGCGGCGCCGAGCCAGGCGACGTTCATCATCCGCGTGGCGGTCTTCTCCGGATCGGCCTCCGGGTGGTCGGCCAGCCAGTCGGCGAGCGACTCGGTCGCGCCGACGAGGGCGTACGCGACGACCTCCAATTCGGTCTCGGGCACCTCACGCCCGTCGGCGCGCAAAGCGTGGTCGAGCATCCCGGCGACGACCTCGACCATCCGGCTGCGCATCGCGGCGAGTTCCCCGGCGAAGGGCTGCTCGCCCCGGGCCTGCCGGTAGAGCACCGCCCAGCCGTCCCGGTGGGCGCCGACGAACCCGAAGAAGGCGCGCAGGCCGCGCCAGAGCCGTTCGTCGGCCGGCAGGTCCGGGGCGGCGGCACCGGCGATGGCCTGCATCATCCGGGTGCCCTCGCGGTGCAGGCAGGCGACGAAGAGTTCCTCCTTGGTGCCCAGGTACGCGTACACCATGGGCTTGGAGATGCCGGCGTCGTCGGCGATCTCGTCCATGCTCGCCGCGTGGAAGCCCCGCCGGGAGAAGACCTTGACGGCCGCGTCGAGCATCTGCTGCTCCCGGACGGCCCGGGGCAGGCGTTTGAAGGTGGGGAGGCTGGGCACTCTTGCGAGCATACCTACTCGTGCGTAGGGTTACGCACGAGTAGCCAAAATCTCGGAAGGTGCGCCCTCATGACTGACTTCGACCCGGCCAACTTCGCCAACGTCGGCCCCAAGGAGTTCGCGCAGCTGGTCAAGTCCACCCCCGACGACAAGATCGCCGAGGTGATGTCCGGCGAGATGCGCGGCAAGATCCTCGACGAGGTCTTCGGCCGGATGCCGCAGCTGTTCCGCGCCGACCGGGCCGGCTCGACCAACGCGGTCATCCACTGGAACATCACCGGCCGCCCGGACGGTGGCACCGACACCTACGAGGTGGTCATCGCCGACGGCACCTGCACGGTCAACCAGACCCCGCAGCACGACCCGAAGCTCAGCCTCACCATGGGCCCGGTCGAGTTCCTCAAGACCGTCTCCGGTGGCGCCAACCCGGTCATGATGTTCATGACCGGCAAGCTGAAGGCCAAGGGCGACCTGGGCCTGGCCGCCAACATCTCGAACCTCTTCGACATCCCCAAGGCCTGACGTGGCCGAGTTCTCGCTCGACCTGACCGAGGAACAGCGGGATCTCCGCGACTGGGTGCACGGCTTCGCCGCCGAGGTCGTGCGCCCGGCCGCGGCCGAGTGGGACGCGCGGGAAGAGACGCCCTGGCCGGTCATCCAGGAAGCGGCCAAGGTGGGGCTCTACGGCTTCGAGTTCCTCGCGACCTGCTGGGCCGACCCGACGGGCCTCTCCCTGCCGATCGCCAGCGAGGAGCTCTTCTGGGGTGACGCCGGCATCGGTCTGAGCATCTTCGGCACCTCGCTCGCCGTCGCCGCCATCTACGGCGCCGGCACGCCCGACCAGCTCGTCGAGTGGGTGCCGCAGTGCTTCGGCGACGTCGACTCCCCCGCCGTCGCCGCGTTCTGCACCAGCGAGCCCGAGGCCGGCTCCGACGTCGGGGCGATGCGCACCCGCGCCGTCTACGACGAGGCCGCCGACGAGTGGGTGCTCAACGGGCAGAAGGCGTACGCCACCAACGGAGGCATCGCCGGCGTGCACGTGGTCACCGCCTCGGTCGACCCGGAGCTGGGGTCGCGGGGGCAGGCCGCGTTCGTCGTACCGCCGGGCACCGCCGGGCTCAGCGCGACCCGCAAGCTGCGCAAGCTCGGCCTGCGCGCCTCGCACACCGCCGACGTCTTCCTCGACGGGGTACGCGTGCCCGGGCGCTGCCTGCTCGGCGGCAAGGACGCGCTGGACGAGCGGCTGGCCCGGGCCCGCTCCGGGCAACGGGCCTCCGGCCAGGCGGCGATGCGCACCTTCGAGCTGTCCCGGCCGACGGTGGGCGCGCAGGCGCTCGGCGTGGCCCGGGCCGCCTACGAGTACGCCCTGGACTACGCGAAGGAGCGGGTCCAGTTCGGGCGGCCGATCATCGAGAACCAGGCGGTGGCGTTCGCGCTGGCCGACATGAAGATGGAGATCGACGCCGCCCGGCTGCTGGTCTGGCGTGCCTCCTGGATGGGGCGCAACAACCGGCCGTTCGCCGCGGGCGAGGGCTCGATGTCCAAGCTCAAGGCCGGCGAGGTCGCCGTCGCCGTCACCGACAAGGCGGTGCAGCTGCTCGGCGGCGCCGGCTTCCTGCGCGACCATCCGGTCGAGCGTTGGTACCGGGACGCCAAGATCTACACCATCTTCGAGGGCACCTCGGAGATCCAGCGGCTCGTCATCTCGCGGGCCATCTCCGGAATGCAGATCCGCTGACCGGCACGCCTGACCAAGCGCGCTGAGGGCCCCCGGGAACGGGGGCCCTTCGCGTACCGCCGAAGGAGGCCCACCCCCATGGACCTGCCGTTCGTCGTCACCACCCTCACCCGGCGCGGGCTGCTCACCCCCGGCCGTCCGGTCCGCGTCGCGGCCCAGCTCAACGCGCTGCGCCGGTGGGGTTTCAGCCTCGCCGGAGAGCTCCGCCAGGCCGCCGCCCGGGACCCCGGCCGCACCGCCGTCATCGACGAGCAGGGCGCCGAGCTGACGTACGCGGACCTGCTCGGCCGCGCCGAGGCGCTGGCCCGGGCGCTGCGCGCCACGTACGGGCTGCAGGCCGGGGACCGGATCGGGGTGCTCTGCCGCAACCACCACGGCCTGATCGAGACGATCGTCGCCGCGACCGTGCTCGGCGTCGACGCCGTGCTGGTCAACACCGGGCTGTCCGCCACCCAGCTCGCCACCGTCGCCGACGAGCAGCGGCTGCGGGTGCTCGTCCACGACGACGAGTTCGCCGAACGCCTCCTCGGGCTCCCCGCCGAGCTGCCCCGGGTGACCGAGCAGGCCCGGGAGGGGTTGGTCGCCAACTCCCTGCCCGGCGTACTGAGCCCGCCGGAACGTGACGGCCGGATCATCGTGCTCACCTCGGGCACCACCGGCGCGCCGAAGGGTGCCCGCCGGCCCACCCCGCACGGCTTCGGTCCGCTGGTCGCGATCATCGACCGGATCCCGCTGCACGCCCGGGACCGCGTGCTGATCGCCGCCCCGATCTTCCACACCTGGGGCTTCGCCGCGCTCCAGATCTGCTTCGCGCTGCGGGCCACCGTGGTGCTGCACCGCCGCTTCGACCCGGCCGCCACGCTCGCCGCCCTCGCGGCGCAACGGTGCGACGCGCTGTTCGCCGTACCCGTGATGGTGCAGCGGCTGCTGGAGGTGCCGCCGCCGGAACCGCGGCCCCGGCTCAAGGCGGTCGCGCTCAGCGGATCGGCGCTGCCCGGGGGCCTCGCGACCGCCTTCATGGACGCCTACGGCGACGTCCTCTACAACCTGTACGGCTCCACCGAGGTCTCCTGGGCCTCGATCGCCGGTCCCAGGGAGCTGCGGGCCGCCCCGACCACCGCCGGGCGGCCGCCGCACGGCACCCGCCTGGTCATCCTCGACGAGACCGGCGCGCCGGTGCCGCGCGGTCAGGTCGGGCGGATCTTCGTCGGCAACGAGATGCTCTTCGAGGGCTACACGTCGGGCGCCGACCGGGAACGCCGCGACGGCCTGGTCGACACCGGCGACCTCGGCCGGCTCGACGCCGACGGCCTGCTGTTCGTCGACGGCCGCGCCGACGACATGATCGTCTCCGGTGGGGAGAACGTCTTCCCGTCCGAGGTGGAGACCCTGCTCGGCCAACTCCCCCAGGTCCGGGAGGTGGCCGTGATCGGCGTACCGGACAGCGAGTACGGGCAACGGCTGGCCGCCTTCCTCGCCCTGCACCCCGACGAGACACTCGACCCGGAGGCGGTACGCGAGTACGTCCGGCGGCACCTGGCCCGGTTCTCCGTGCCGCGGGACGTCGTGTTCGTGAAGTACCTGCCCCGCAACGCCACCGGCAAGGTCCTCACCCGGGAGCTGCGCCGCTACTACGACTGAGGGCCACCCACACTCGTTCGCCAGCGAAGTGTTCGACCAGCTCGGGCAACCTCGGCTCGCACGACGCGCGGCCGAGCCGGCGCAGTCCTCGACCCGGCCGGCTTGACCGCGCGGACGGCGCCAGCCGCCGCGCGCGATCAGCGGCCCGTGACGTCGGTCGGGTTGGTCACCGCCGCCGCGCCGAGGGGGCCACTCATCCAGTAGCCCGCCTGGCTACGCTGCCGGTCGGTCACCACGGCAGCAGAGCCGAAGACCAGCACCTCCCGGGTTGACCCGCCGGACTGGCCGAGCAGGAACGCGGCCTGGGAGCCGAGGTCGTTGGCGGTGCCCGGGGTGAGCATCAGCGGGCCGTCGAGCAGGCCCATCAGCGCACCGCCGGCGAGGGCGTCCGGCCAGTTGGTGCCGGTCGCGATACCCACGTGGCTCTGCCCGCCGAAGAACCGGAACGCGGCCTGCCGCGCCGTCTCGTACCGGGTCTCGCCGGCGACCTCGATGACTGCCGGGTCGTAGGTCGATCCAGCAAACCAGCCGGAACCCCCGACGCCGTAGAGGGTGCGGTCCGTCCCCGACAGGGTGTCCAGGAAACTCCTGGTGATCGGGGGAAGTACGTGGTCGTTGGTGAGGACCACCACCGCGGACAGCGGGCTGCCCGGGGTGTTGTACGAACCCGCGGCCGCACCTGCGGCGAGCGCGTCCGGGAAGTTCATCCCGGTCGCGAGCAGCACCAGGTCCGGCGTCGGGTCTATCTCCTTGGCGATCGCCACGGACGTGCCGAACCGGTCCGTGCCCTGAAGCCGCTCCACCGAGAAGCCCAATGCCTTGACCGCGTTCGCCACGTCGGTGGACAGCGCACCCGGGCTGCCCAGCAGATAGACGGTCCCGCCGGGGACCAGCACCCGCTGGATCTCTGCCCTGGTGTCGGCCTGCAACGCCGTCGGCGGGGTCATCAGCAACGGACCGCGCTTGGCCACCGCCAGCGCCGAACCGGCCAGCGCGTCAGCGAACGTGTCCGACCGCGACAGCACCACCGACCGCGCCTGCTCCCGGGTGTCCAACGCGTCCGCGACGGTCTTCCAGTGCGACTGGGAGACGGCGACGGCCGTGGTGTACCGGGTCTGCCCGGCCAACCGCACCACCCGGTCCCGCTTCCGCGGCTGGTACGCCGGCTTCCCGGTGGCACCCGGCACGGTCACCGGGCCGGCCGCCTGCGAGCCGTTCGTGGCGACGGTCGCCACCAGGGCGCCGCCCTGGTTGAAGGCGATGGTCTTGCCGTCCGGCGACCAGACCGGGTTGTCCTTCACACCGGCGTTGCCGGCCACGACGATCTCGTTGCCGCCAGCCAGATCCGAGACGAGAATCTGCTCGCCGCGCACGAACGCCACCTTCGTCCCGTCGGGCGACAGGGCCGGATTGGACCCGTTGTCATCCACCAGCGTGATGCGCTGCTCCGCCGGCTTCGCCGGATCGTAGAGCACGACGCTGGACTGGCCCGTCGGGCTGCCCGAGCCGTTGTCCGCCTGGCGCTGGAACACCACCTTCTGGTCCGGACCGCCGTCCGGGTTGCGGTAGTGCCGCGTATCACCGATCGGGGACAACTGCTCTACGGCGTCCCCGGAGGACAGCGAGCTCGGCGCGATGCGGATCCGCCAGGGCACGCCTTCCGACTTTTCCGCCCACACCAAGCTGGTGCCGTCGCCCAGCCAGGTAGGGCTCTCGAGATGCGTGTTCACGCTGTCACGGAACAGGCGGTGGTAGGTTTCTGCGCCGTCCCACCGGATGACGCTGAGGCCACCCTGCATGTCGATGTGAGCGCCGACACTACCGTCCGGCGACCAGGCGACGTCACGCATCGCCTCGCCGTAGGGATTGCCGATGGTGCTGCGGCTGGGGTCATTGAAGATCTGCAGCGAGACGCCGTTGTTGCTGGTGGTCAGCACATTGCCGGAGCCCGGCAGGCTGGCGCTGGCGGTAGGGACGCCAGTCACGAGCGCGGTCGAGCCCAACGCGAGGGCCGACACGAGCACCGCGGAACGGCGAACGGAGGATGAAGGCAAGGAAACTCCCCGCTGCAGTGAGGTGTCGTGGAATGCACCCGTCCACCGGCTGATCCGGAGCGGACGATCAGCACCCTAGAAGATCATCCACGGCTACGCACAGCCCTGGACGCCGCTCAGCAGGGATATTCGGTCGAACGGATGACGCGAGGCATCGCGGACTCGGCCAGCGGCAGGTCGCGCACGTCCGCCGTTTCAGCGGGCAACGGCGATCCGGCCCTCGATGGCGTCCGCCGCGATGTCGGTGCGGTGGTGCGAGCCGGGCAGGTCGATGCCGCGTACCAGGTCGTAGGCGGCGTCGCGCGCGGCGGCCAGGTCGGGGCCGGTGGCCGTACCGCAGAGAACCCGGCCTCCGGCGGAGAGCAACGCGCCGTCGGCGGCCCGGCGGGCGGTGCCGGCGTGGATGACGCCCGGGCGCTCCGCTCCCGTGATCACGTCTCCGGCACGCGGCTTCGCCGGGTAGCCCTCAGCGGCGACCACGACGGTGACGGCTGCGCCGTCGCGCCAGCGCAGCGGCGGGTGCGCGGCCAGCGTGCCGGTGGCGGCGGCGTGCAGCAGCCCGGCCAGCGGCGACTCGAGCAGCGCCAGGACGACCTGAGTCTCCGGGTCACCGAAGCGCGCGTTGAACTCGATCACCCGGGGGCCCGCGGTCGTGATGGCGAGACCGACGTAGAGCAGGCCGGAGAACGGGACGCCCCGGCGGCGCATCTCCGCAAGCGTCGGGTGGACCACGTCCCGCATCACCTCGTCGACCAGGCCCGGTGGCGTCCATGGCAGGGGCGCGTACGCCCCCATGCCGCCGGTGTTCGGGCCGGTGTCGCCGTCGCCGACGCGCTTGAAGTCCTGGGCGGGCAGCAGCGGGACGGCGGTGTCGCCGTCGGTGACGACGAAGAGGGACACCTCGGGGCCGGCGAGGTACTCCTCGATCACCACCCGGCCGCACTCCCGCGCGTGCTGCTCGGCCTTCTCGCGGTCGTCGGTGACGACCACGCCCTTGCCGGCGGCGAGACCGTCGTTCTTGACCACGTACGGCGGGCCGAACTCGGCAAGCGCCTCCGCGACGCTCCGCGCGTCGGTGCAGGCGTACGCGCGAGCGGTCGGCACGCCGGCCGCCGTCATCACGTCCTTGGCGAAGGCCTTCGAGCCCTCCAGGCGGGCCGCCTCACCGGACGGGCCGAAGACGGCGATACCCTTGGCGCGTACGGCGTCGGCCACCCCGGCGACCAGCGGCGCCTCCGGACCGATCACGACCAGGTCGGCCGCGGTCTCCACCGCCAGGGCGGCCACGGCCGCCGGGTCGAGGGGATCGACGCTCCGGATCTCGGCGATCCCCGCGATCCCCGGATTCCCCGGCGCCGCGATCAACGCCTCGACACTCGGATCCGAGCTGAGCCCGAGCGCGAGCGCGTGCTCCCGCCCGCCGCCACCAAGAAGAAGAACCCGCACGGCGCAGATCCTACGGGACCCGTCCCCACATCGGTTGACCATGAAGTTGTAGCGCCGACACGCCGGTGGGGAAGGCGACAACTTCATGATCGATATGTTCGAGCGGGGGAGGTCAACGCTTGGCGGACCACCCAGGGGATGTAGCCGGGGTCCAGCGTGTCCTGCCAGGTGAAGCGGAGGATCGTCCAGCCGGCGTTGACGAGCCTGTTCTGGCGGCGGCGGTCGGCGAAGACCGCTTCGGGGATCTCGTGCGGGGCCCGGCCGTCCGCCTCGGCGATCACCCGCGGGGCGCGCCAGCCGAGGTCGCCGATACCGAGCAGGTAGCCGTCGTCGTCGCGTACCTGGATCTGGAGGACGTCCGGAGGAACCCGTCCGTCGACGCAGCGCAGCCTCGTCCGCGTCTCCAGCGGGGACTGGGCCCGCCCGTCCGCCTCGGCCAGATAGCCTCGCGCCGCCACGGCGCCTCGCCGTCCCCTGATCATCCCGGGTACGGCGGACAGGTCGGGCTCCGTGACGAGCCCCTTGTTCAGCGCGGAGTCGAGCAGGCAGACGGCGGGATACCGACGTTCCCGAAGGATCAGGTCGGCGATGGTCCGCAGCGGTGTGGTCACGGCGATGCCGTCGGCCCGGGTCTGGTGACCCGGCGGGATCGTGAGCTGGTGGACCATCACGCCCGGCTGGGTGGGCCGGGCCGGTCGCGCCGCGCCGCCCGGCATGGACACGTGGATCTCGTCGGTCCGCCGCAACCCCGCCAAGCCGTGCAACTCGGCCGCGGTCGACAACACGGCGATTGCCGCTGGGCCGAAGGACGCCACGGCGGCCCTGATCATGGCGCGGCGGGAGACTACCTCGTGGCGATCCGCGTCTAACAGATAGCAGCCTCGCGCAACGGGACGCCAACGGCCGGACCGACAGAGCCGCTGCACGTCATGGACGGAGAGCCCGGCCGCTCGCGCCTGGGCGAGGGTCACGATCCCGTCCCGGGTCGCCGCGACCCACCTCACCACAGTCAGAGGATCCACCCCGGCAACTGTCCCGGCCGACGCGAAGCCCCGGAACCCCCTGTGGATAACCCTCGCCCACCTGTGGACAACGCCCATCACCCGCCGCCCCGTTGATCATGAAGTTATAGCGGCGACACGCCGATCCGCAGAGCTATAACTTCATGATCAACGCGGAGGGCGCGCGGGACGGGCGGCGGGGACGGGGGGTAACGGGTGGAGGGTTAGGGGCAATGCCGCGTAGTTAGCGGTAGCGGTTCGGTGTCAAGGGTGTGTTGATGGGTGTTAATGCAGCGGAGCCCCGGTAGGGAAGGTTCGTCCGCCA